>NZ_JBIAZN010000034.1:0-41614 GCF_042899225.1 Streptomyces sp. NPDC000134 | reverse complement strand
TTCGCGATCTCCCACAACCCGTCCGGAACAATCCAACTCCACGTACCCCGCCCCATACCGAACTCAACGACGCCTCACCACGTAGGACACGGTCTTAGCAGTATGAGCCACGACTCCGCTGCCGCGCCGGAAGCCGCGGCCCGGAAGCTCTCCGGGCGACGCCGCAAGGAGATCGTCGCGGTGCTGCTGTTCAGCGGCGGCCCCATCTTCGAGAGTTCCATACCGCTGTCGGTGTTCGGCATCGACCGCCAGGACGCCGGCGTGCCCCGCTACCGGCTGCTGGTGGCGGCCGGCGAGGAGGGCCCGCTGCGGACCACGGGGGGCCTGGAACTCACCGCGCCGCACGGCCTGGAAGCGATCTCCCGGGCCGGGACCGTGGTGGTCCCCGCCTGGCGGTCGATCACCTCGCCACCGCCGGAGGAGGCGCTCGACGCGCTGCGCCGCGCGCACGAGGAGGGCGCCCGCATCGTCGGGCTGTGCACCGGCGCCTTCGTGCTGGCCGCCGCCGGGCTGCTGGACGGCCGTCCCGCCACCACGCACTGGATGTACGCGCCGACGCTGGCCAAGCGCTACCCGTCGGTGCACGTCGACCCGCGGGAGCTGTTCGTCGACGACGGCGACGTGCTGACCTCGGCGGGCACCGCGGCCGGGATCGACCTCTGTCTGCACATCGTGCGCACGGACCACGGCAACGAGGCGGCCGGCGCGCTCGCCCGGCGCCTGGTGGTCCCCCCGCGCCGGTCCGGCGGCCAGGAGCGCTACCTCGACAGGTCTTTACCCGAGGAGATCGGCGCCGACCCGCTCGCCGAGGTCGTCGCCTGGGCGCTGGAGCACCTCCACGAGCAGTTCGA
The DNA here is from genome assembly GCF_042899225.1 of Streptomyces sp. NPDC000134. Classification (NCBI taxonomy): domain Bacteria; kingdom Bacillati; phylum Actinomycetota; class Actinomycetes; order Kitasatosporales; family Streptomycetaceae; genus Streptomyces; species Streptomyces sp. NPDC000134. The sequence continues at coordinate 40,763 of NZ_JBIAZN010000034.1, read as the reverse complement.
CGTGGAGACGCTGGCCGCACGCGCGTACATGAGCCGCCGTACCTTCGACCGCCGGTTCCGCTCGCTCACCGGGAGCGCGCCGCTGCAGTGGCTGATCACCCAGCGGGTGCTCCAGGCGCAGCGGCTGCTGGAGACGTCCGACTACTCGGTGGACGAGGTCGCGGGCCGCTGCGGCTTCCGTTCGCCGGTGGCGCTGCGCGGGCACTTCCGCCGCCAGCTCGGCTCGTCCCCGGCGGCGTACCGGGCCGCGTACCGGGCCCGCCGCCCGCAGGGCGACCGCCCGGCGGAGGCGGGCGAGGGCACCGGCCGCTCCCCGGCGCCGGCGGAACCGGCCGGGCAGCAGCCCGCCGCGCTCCACCCGGAGAACGCGGTGCCGTTCCAGTCCCGCCGCCATCCGTCCGCCGTCCCGGCCGCGGCCTCCGCCGCCGAGACCGGCCGGGAGGCGTACGCGGGCAGCCGCCCCAGCCTGCCGGGGCAGCGCAGCGCGACGTGAATCCGCCGGGCGCCGGACGGGACCTTCCAGCCCGTCCGGCGCCCGGGGTCCGGGGCCCGCGCGCCCGGGGTCCGGGGCCCGCGCGACCGCCGGGGACCGGAAAGGGGAACACCGGCCGTAGGGTGTTCGCATGAACGATCGCATGGTGTGGATCGACTGCGAGATGACCGGCCTCTCGCTGTCCGACGACGCGCTCATCGAGGTGGCCGCCCTCGTCACCGACTCCGAGCTGAACATCCTCGGCGAAGGCGTCGACATCGTCATCCGCCCGCCGGACCAGGCCCTGCGGACCATGCCGGACGTGGTGCGCCAGATGCACACCGCCTCCGGTCTGCTCGCCGAGCTGGACGCCGGCACCACCCTGGCCGACGCCGAGGAGCGCGTCCTCGCGTACGTGCGGGAGCACGTGAAGGAGCCCGGCAAGGCCCCGCTGTGCGGCAACTCCGTCGGCACCGACCGCGGCTTCCTGCTGCGGGACATGCCGACCCTGGAGGACTACCTGCACTACCGGATCGTGGACGTCTCCTCGATCAAGGAGCTGGCCCGCCGCTGGTACCCGAGGGCGTACTTCAACAGTCCGGAGAAGAACGGCAACCACCGCGCGCTGGCCGACATCCGCGAGTCCATCGCCGAGCTGCGCTACTACCGCGAGGCCGTCTTCGTCCCGCAGCCCGGCCCCGACTCGGAGACCGCCAAGGCCATCGCGGCCAAGCACGTCCTGCCCGCCCGGTAGGGCCCCGGAGAAGGCGGGCGCGAGCACCCCTTCGGACCCTGTACACTTTTTCTCGGCCGGTAGGGGAAACCACCACGGAGTCCCGGTACCGGTCATGGTGGGTGTAGCTCAGCTGGTAGAGCACCTGGTTGTGGTCCAGGAAGTCGCGGGTTCAAGTCCCGTCACTCACCCTGATCGATCAAGGTCTGGCCTGTGAAAACGGGTCAGACCTTGATCGCGTTCCAGCGCCTCGGGAACGGCTGGCGCCGTTCCGTCATGCTCGACGGTCAGAGACCCGCCTGCCGCCGCACGCCGGCAAGCGCCTTGTCCCAGGGGTACGACTTCGGGTTCCCCCGCTTCGGCTGATGCGCCTCGTACCCGTCCGGCCCGTCGAGGACGAGAACACCCTGTTCCCGCAACACGGCGATCGAGCGAGTCACTGCGGGCTGTGAGCCCTGTGCCTGGTTGAAGTAGGGCATCGCCACGACGGGCACCCCCATGTGCACCGCCTCCGACGGGACACCGATCGCCAGGGTGTCGCTGATTCCAGCCCCCCACTTGTTCAGCGTGGTGCACGACATCGGCGCCACCAGCATCGCGTCTGCCTTCGGCAGCACGTCCTTCTCCCACGGCAGCTTGTACCGCGACCGCACCGGATGCCCGGTCAGCCCGACCAGTTCCTGCATCCGCGACTCCCACCAGGCGGCGGCGGACGGGGTGAGGATCAGGCACACGTCCCAGCCGTCGGCCTGGGCGGCGCACACCCCTTCATCGACGTACTGGGTGGGGCCGGCGGCGCAGGCGATGAGGTAGAGCACTCGGGTCATGCGCGCAGTCCACAGCGCTCGGCCAGCGCGCGCAAACCCCTGTGGAAACGGGCCAGACCTTGATCTCGTCCCGGCGCTGTGGGAACGGCGGGAACACGGAACCGCAGTTCTGTCACGCCTGGGTACGCTGCCCGCATGATTCGCGCAGTGATCTTCGACATCGGCGAAACCCTCACCCGCGACGACCGGTACTGGGCAGCCTGGGCCGACTGGCTCGACGTCCCCCGGCACACCGTCTCCGCCCTCGTCGGCGCCGTCGTCGCCCGCGGACAGGACAACGCCGACGCGCTGCGTCTCATCCGGCCCGGCATCGACATCCCGGCCGAGTACGCCGCACGAGAGGCCGCCGGCCGCGGCGAGTACCTGGACGACAGGGACCTGTACGACGACGTCCGGCCCGCCCTCGCCGCGCTGCGCGACTTCGGTCTGCGCATCGTCGTCGCCGGGAACCAGACCGCCCGCGCGGGCGCACTCCTGCGCGGGCTGGGCCTGCCGGCCGACGTGGTGGCGACGTCCGGGGAGTGGGGCGTGGCCAAGCCGGACCCCGAGTTCTTCCGGCGCGCGGTCGAGGCCGGGCAGGCGGCGCCGGGCGAGACGCTGTACGTGGGTGACCACCCGGCCAACGACACGCTGCCCGCGGCGGCGGCCGGGCTGCGCACCGCGCACCTGCGGCGCGGTCCGTGGGGACACCTGTGGGCTGACGACCCGGAGGTCGTGGCGACGGCGGACTGGCGGATCGGCAGCCTCGACGAACTCTCCGCCCTCGTGCGCGAGTAGCGGCAACGGAACGGTCCAGCCCTTTCAGACTGGGCAGGGCCGTTCGCACACCCGCGGCGTCACCGCGTGACTACCGTTCGGAGTGGACGCACGAACGGAGCCGGTATGCCCAGCCTCAGCCCGCGCGAGGTAGGCCAGCGCATCGCCACCATCCGCCGCACCCGCCGGATGACGCAGAAGCAGCTCGCCCGCGCCGCCTTCCTCTCCCTCCCCATGATCAAGGCCGTCGAGCGGGGCGCCCGCCCAGCGGGCGCGTCCGTCCACGCGCCCCGTCGTGGATGGACGCACGGCCCGTCACCGGACAGCCCGCCCGGCCGGTGACGGGCCCCGCTCCGCTCAACGGTCGGAGTCAGGCGAAGTAGGGCGTGGTACACGCCCACGCTCGCCGAACATGCTCAAAGGGCAGGAACACGAAGTCTCATCCGCGTCATCCGGCGTCATCGAACTCAAGAAGACCACCGGCCGTTTCGCGCACTCGTCCCGATCCGGCCGTTTCCGCGCGGCCGTCCCACGAGCCCACCCCCAGCCGTCCCACGCGCTCACCGTCGGGCGGCGGATCTCGTCCGCCCCCTCACCCAGCCGTTCTCTCCGACCGGCACCGCGGGCCCGCCCCTCACCAGCCCTTTCGCGCCCCCGCCGGAGGCGCCCGCTCAGGACGACGCCCGTTCCATCAGCCGTGTGGCCAGCACCACCTGCTGCCGCTCCAGGCCCCGGGAGGCCGCCGGACGGCGGTCGGCGATCTCCGTCAGCAGCAGATCGATCATCGCCCGGCCCATCTCCACTATCGGCTGCCGCACACTGGTCAGCGGCGGCTCCATGTGCCGGGCGATCGCCGAGTCGTCGTAGCCGACCAGCGCCACGTCCTGAGGGATGCGCCGCCCCGCCTCGCGCAGCACCTGACGGGCACCGGCCGCGGTCACGTCCGAGGCGGCGAACACCGCGTCCAGGTCCGGGCGGCGCTCAAGGAGCGCCGCCATCGCGCGCCTGCCGCCCTCCTCGGAGAAGTCCCCCGCCTCGATCAGCCCCGCGTCCGCGCCGTGCCCCGCGTCCAGCAGGGCGTCCCGGTAGCCGTCGACGCGGCGCTGGGCGCCGTACACGTCCAGGCGGCCGGTGATGTGGGCTATCCGGTGCCGGCCCCGGGAGAGCAGGTGCTCGACGGCCGAGCGGGCGCCGCCGTAGTTGTCCGAGTCGACCGAGGCGAGCCGCTCCGCCGCCGACCGGGGGCCGCTGATCACCGCCGGTATCTCCAGTTGGGCCAGCAGGTCCGGCAGCGGGTCGTCGGCGTGCACCGAGACCAGCAGGACCCCGTCCACCCGGTGGGCGGCCAGGTACTGGGCGAGCCGCTGCCGCTCCCGGTCGCTGCCCGCGAAGATCAGCAGCAACTGCATCTCGGTGTCGGACAGCTCCGCCCCGACGCCCCGCAGGATGTCCGAGAAGTAGGGCTCGGCGAAGAACCTGGTCTCCGGCTCCGGCACCACCAGGGCGATGGCGTCGGTACGGTTGGCGGCCAGGGCGCGGGCCGCGGTGTTCGGGACGTAACCCAGTTCCGCGACCGCCGCCTCCACCGCCGCACGCGTCGCGTCACTCACCCGGGGGGAGCCATTGATCACCCGCGAGACGGTGCCCCGGCCGACCCCGGCACGTGCCGCCACTTCTTCGAGGGTGGGCCGGCCACCGCTCCGCCCACGCGCCCCGTGGCCTGCCATCGGCTCCGCCTCCCGTCGACTCCCCGCACTCTCTGCGGCTGGCCTGGAATTTAACAGGCCCGACCGGTGTGATGACCGGGACGGCGATCCGGGCCGGGCCTCGCACACCAACATCACCGTCCAGTTAACAGGCCGATAACTGAACGCACTTCCTCGCGTCCGCTCCCTTGACACCCCCGCTCGGACCCGCGACTCTTCAACACATCACTTGTGGGAGCGCTCCCACAGTACCTGGCACATACACATCCCGCACGTTCCCCGCCCGAGCCGCAGCGAAGAACGACGATGAACAAACGGGCCCAACAATGCAGTTGGCCGGGGGGTCGGCACGTCAGGGCAACAGGAGGACGCAATGCGAGCAGCACGCACGACAACCGCCCGCCGGGCGCTGGCCATCGCGGCCGTCGCATCGTTGGGCGCCGGGCTGCTGGCCGGCTGTGCCGACGACGGCGGAGACGACTCCAGCTCGTCGTCCGGTGACAGCAGCGGCAAGACGACCATCACCCTCGGCCTGTTCGGCACCCAGGGCTTCAAGGAAGCCGGCCTGTACAAGGAGTACGAGAAGCTCAACCCCGATATCAAGATCGAAGAGAACGTCACCGAGCGGAACGAGAACTACTACCCCGCTCTTGTCAACCACCTCACCACCAACAGCGGCCTCCAGGACGTCCAGGCCATCGAAGTCGGCAACATCGCCGAGGTGGTCAACACCCAGGCCGACAAGTTCGTGGACATGTCCAAGGCCGAGGGTGTGAAGAAGGAGAACTGGCTCGACTGGAAGTGGCAGCAGGGCGCCACCAAGGACGGCCAGGCCGTGGGTCTGGGCACCGACATCGGCCCGATGGCCATCTGTTACCGCAAGGACCTCTTCGAGAAGGCGGGTCTGCCGACCGACCGCGAGGAGGTCGGCAAGCTGTGGGCGGGCGACTGGTCGAAGCTGGTCGACGCGGGCGAGGACTACAAGAAGAAGGCCCCCTCGGGCACCGCCTTCATGGACTCCCCCGGCGGTCTGCTCAACGCCATCCTCAGCAGTGAGTCCGAGAAGTTCTACGACGCCTCCGGCAAGGTCATCTACAAGGACAACCCGGCCGTCAAGTCGGCGTTCGACCTGACCGCGAAGGCCGCCGAGGAGGGCCTGGTCCAGTCCCAGACCCAGTTCCAGCCGGCCTGGGACCAGACGATCGCGAACGGCAAGTTCGCCTCCGTCGTCTGCCCGCCGTGGATGCTCGGCTACCTCAAGGGCAAGTCCCAGCCGGACGCCGCCGGCAAGTGGGACGTGGCCGCGGCGCCGAAGTCCGGCAACTGGGGCGGCACCTTCCTGGGCGTGCCCAAGAGCGGCAAGCACGTCGAGGAGGCGCAGAAGCTGGTCGCCTGGCTGACCGCGCCGGAGCAGCAGGCCAAGCTCTTCGCCGTGCAGGGCAGCTTCCCGAGCGCCCCGGGCGCGTACAAGCTGTCGCAGGTCACGGGCGCCAAGAACACCATGACGGGTGACGCGCCGATCGGTGACATCTTCGCCAAGGCCGCCGCGGACATCCCGGCCCAGGTGATCGGCCCGAAGGACCAGATCATCCAGCAGGGTCTGACGGACAACGGCGTCGTCCTGGTCACCCAGGGCAAGTCCGCCAAGGAGGCCTGGGAGACGGCCACCAAGACCATCGACAACAACCTGGACCAGTGACCGGAATGACGACCGAGCACGACACCGCCGCGCCCCCCGTCGAGGGGGGCGCGGCCCCGGGCCGCCCCCCGGCCGCCGGGGCGAGTGCCGAGTCGGCGAAGAAGCGGGCCCGGCTCTCCCGCCGGTGGCAGCGCGACATGCGCTGGAGCCCGTACGCGTTCGTCTCGCCGTTCTTCCTCCTGTTCATCGCCTTCGGTCTGTTCCCGCTGATCTACACGGGCTGGGCCTCGCTGCACCAGGTGGAGCTGACCGCGCCGACCGACATGAGCTGGGTCGGCCTGAAGAACTACACCCGGATCTTCGACGACGACTTCTTCTGGAACGCGGCGAAGAACACGCTGACCATCGGCATCATCTCCACGGTGCCGCAGTTGCTGATGGCGATGGGCCTCGCCCACATCCTCAACTACAAGCTGCGCGGCTCGACGTTCTACCGCGTGGTCATGCTGGCCCCGTACGCGACGTCGATCGCCGCCGCCTCGCTGGTGTTCGTGCTGCTGTTCGGCCGTGACTACGGCATGATCAACTGGGTGCTCGGCCTGGTCGGCATCGACAACATCGACTGGCAGAACGGCCACTGGTCCTCGCAGTTCGCCGTCTCCTCCATCGTCATCTGGCGCTGGACCGGATACAACGCGCTGATCTACCTGGCCGCCATGCAGGCGATCCCGCACGACCTGTACGAGTCGGCGGCGCTGGACGGTGCCAGCCGGTGGCGGCAGTTCCTGCACGTCACGCTGCCCTCGCTGCGTCCGACGATCCTGTTCACGGTGATCGTCTCGACCATCGGCGCCTCCCAGGTCTTCGGCGAGCCGCTGCTGTTCGACGCCAACAAGGGGGCCTCCGGCGGCTCCCAGCACCAGTTCCAGACGCTCGGGCTCTACCTGTACGAGCAGGGCTGGGTCAACCAGCACCTGGGCCGCGCCTCCGCGATCGCCTGGACGATGTTCCTGATCCTCATCGTGATCGGGGTCATCAACTCCGTCATCTCGCGCCGGCTGCGCGCCAGTAGTTAAGGAGAACCGGCCGTGACGACGACCCTGACCAAACCCCCGGCCGATCCGGCCCCGCCCCCGCCGCCGAAGCGCGGCCGGCGCTCCAAGGCGGCACGCGCGGGCGGACAGATGCACGCCGGTCCGATCGCGTACATCATCCTGGCGCTGTTCACCTTCGGCTCGCTGGCCCCGCTGGTGTGGACGGCGATCGCCGCCTCCCGCGACAACCAGCGCCTCGCGCAGACGCCGCCGCCCCTGTGGTTCGGCGGCAACCTGTTCGACAAGCTGGAGATGGCCTGGACCGACGCCAACCTGGGCGAGGCGTTCCTCAACACCACGATCGTGGCGGGCGTCTCGGCGGTGACCATCGTCTTCCTGTCGACGATCGCCGGGTTCGCCTTCGCCAAGCTGCGGTTCAAGGGCCGCAACGCCCTGATGCTGATCGTGATCGGCACCATGATGGTGCCGCCGCAGCTCAGCATCATCCCGCTGTACATGATGGTCGCCAAGCTGGACTGGACCGACCAGCTCCAGGCGGTGATCCTGCCGTCGCTGGTGAGCGCCTTCGGTGTGTTCTTCATGCGGCAGTACCTGCTCCAGGCGCTGCCCGACGAGATCATCGAGGCGGCCCGGGTGGACGGCGCGAGCAGTTGGCGCGTGATCTGGCACGTGGTGTTCCCGGCGGCGCGGCCCGCGATGGCGGTGCTGGGCATGCTGATGTTCGTGCAGACCTGGAACGACTTCCTCTGGCCGTTCCTGGTGCTCACCCAGAACGGCAACCCGACCGTGCAGGTCGCGGTGGCCGGCCTCGGCCGCGGCTACACGCCCGACCAGTCCCTGATCATGGCCGGCGCGCTGCTCGGTACGCTGCCGCTGCTGCTCGTCTTCGCGATCTTCGGCAAGCAGATCGTGGGCGGCATCATGCAGGGCGCGGTCAAGGGCTGACGCCCGCGTGCGGGGCCGGGCCAGAGTCGCCCCGGCCCCTTCCCTCCCCTGTCTTCCTTCCTCTCTCCCTCCCCTCCCCCCTCTGTAATTCGCCGGTCTTCACCGACCTCTTATGGGAGCGCTTCCATGCCTGATTCCGCCACGCCGGAGACCCCGGTGACCTTCCCGCCCGCCTTCCTCTGGGGCGCCGCGACCTCCGCGTACCAGATCGAGGGGGCGGTGCGCGAGGACGGCCGCACCCCGTCGATCTGGGACACCTTCAGCCACACGCCGGGGAAGACGGCCGGCGGCGACACCGGTGACATCGCTGTCGACCACTACCACCGCTACCGCGACGACGTGGCGCTCATGGCGGACCTGGGGCTGAACGCCTACCGCTTCTCCGTCTCCTGGTCCCGGGTGCAGCCCACCGGGCGCGGCCCCGCCGTCCAGCGCGGCCTGGACTTCTACCGCAAGCTGGTCGACGAGCTGCTGGCCAAGGGCATCAAGCCCGCCGTCACCCTGTACCACTGGGACCTGCCGCAGGAGCTGGAGGACGCCGGCGGCTGGCCCGAGCGGGACACGGCGTACCGCTTCGCCGAGTACGCGCAGATCCTCGGCGAGGCGCTCGGTGACCGCGTGGAGCAGTGGATCACGCTCAACGAGCCCTGGTGCAGCGCCTTCCTCGGCTACGGCTCCGGTGTGCACGCCCCGGGCCGGACCGACCACGCGGCCGCGCTGCGCGCCGCCCACCACCTCAACCTGGCGCACGGGCTGGGTACGGTCGCGCTGCGCGCGGCGATGCCGGCCCGCAACACGGTGGCGCTGAGCCTGAACACCTCCGTGGTCCGGCCGCTGTCGCGGCGCCCGGAGGACCTGGTCGCGGCCCGCAAGATCGACGACCTGTCCGGCGGCATCTTCCACGGCCCGATCCTGCACGGCGCCTACCCCGAGCACCTCTTCGAGGCGACCGCGTCGGTCACCGACTGGTCCTACGTGCAGGACGGCGACCTCGCCACCATCCGCCAGCCGCTGGACGCGCTCGGCCTGAACTACTACACCCCGACCCTGGTGTCGGCCGCCGACGCGGACGCCCGCGGTCCGCGGTCCGACGGCCACGGGGACAGCGCCTTCTCGCCGTGGCCGGCCGCGGAGGACGTGGCGTTCCACCAGACGCCGGGCGAGCAGACCGAGATGGGCTGGACCGTCGACCCGACCGGCCTGCACGAGCTGATCATGCGCTACACCCGCGAGGTCCCCGGGCTGCCGCTCTACATCACGGAGAACGGCGCCGCCTACGACGACAAGCCGGACTCCGACGGCCAGGTCAACGACCCCGAGCGGGTCGCCTATCTGCGCGGCCACCTCGCGGCGGTCCGCCGGGCCATCGCCGACGGCGCGGACGTGCGGGGCTACTACCTGTGGTCCCTGCTGGACAACTTCGAGTGGGCGTACGGCTACGAGAAGCGGTTCGGCGCGGTCTACGTCGACTACGTCTCCATGGAGCGCACGCCGAAGGCCAGCGCCCTGTGGTACAGCCGCGCCGCCCGGACGGGAACGCTGCCGCCGCTGGACGACGCGGCCGAATAGAGCCACCGCACCGGGGGGAGCGGGGGAAGGGGGCGCGGCATCCGGCGGGGGTGCCGCGCCCCGTACGTACGCGGCGGCGGGCCCGGTCCGGGCGGCGACCGGTGATCTCGGGGCGCGCTCAGGGCAGGGACCGGGAGCGGTCGAAGGTGCCGGTCCGGCGGAACCGCCGGCGCCGTCGCACGCCCCCGCGGTGCCCCCTCCGCACCGGTGCCGCGCGGCCGTCGAGCTGGAGCCAGAGCCGTACCTCGGTGCCGCCCAGCACGGAGGAGCCGATCCGCACGTCCCCGCCGGTGGACTCCGCGAGCCGGCGCGCGATGTCCAGGCCGAGGCCGGTCGATCCGTCGGTGCCCGAGCCCCGGCCGCGCGCCATCGCGGCCCCGGGGTCGGCGATGCCGGGCCCCGCGTCCGAGACGAGGACGATCACCGCGTCCTCGGCGTTGTGCACGTCGACCGCGAAGGCGGTGCCCTCCGGGGTGTGCCGGAAGACGTTGCCGAGCAGGGCGTCGAGGGCGGCGGCCAGGTCGGCGCGGGCCACGGGTATCCGCACCGGCCGGTCGGCGCCGGCCATCCGCCAGGTGCGGCCCTCGTCCTCGGCCAGCGCCGACCAGAACCCCATGCGTTCGCGGACCACCTCGGCGGCGTCGCACCCGGCGCCGGGTCCGGCCGGGGCCGTGCGCGGCTTGGCCTGCCTGGCGGTGCGGATGATGGTGTCGACCTCGCGCTCCAGTTGCTCGACCGCGGCCCGGGTCTGCTCGGCGGCCGGACTCCCGCCCAGCGAGGCGGCGTTGAGCCGGAGCACGGTGAGCGGGGTGCGCAGCCGGTGGGAGAGGTCGGCGGCCAGTTCCCGTTCGCCGGCGAGGAGTCCGACGACCTGGTCGGCCATGGAGTTGAACGCGACCGCCGCCAGGCGCAGTTCGGTCGGCCCCTCCTCGGGCACGCGGGCGCCCAGCCTGCCCTCGCCCAGTTCGCGCGCCCCCTCGACCAGGCGCCGCGCGGGCCCGACCATCCGCACGCCCAGTCGGTCGGCGACCGCGACCGAGCCGACGATCAGCGCGGCACCGACCGCGGCGAGCACCGCCCAGGCCGTGCCCACGCCGTCGCCGACCTCGGAGTCGGGGACGTAGACCTCGACGACGGCGATCTCGCCGGAGCCGATGGCGACCGGCTGGAGCAGGGTGGACCCGCCGGGCACCTCGGTGGTGGAGGCGCGGCCCAGCTTCCGTACGGCGGTGATGTCCTGGGCGGGGGCACGGCTGCGGCCGATGCCGACGCCGTCCCGGGCGGCCCCGGCCGGCGGGATGTGCACGGCCATCCGGGCGCCGTCGGAGCCGGCGGCGGCCACCACGCGCTCCAACTGGTCCCGGTCGGTGGTGATGGACAGCGCCGGGGCGACGGCGGCGGCCTCCCGCTCGGCACCCGCGAACGCCCGGTCCCGGGCCATCTCCCGGACGACCAGTCCGAGCGGCACCGCGAAGGCGACCACCACCATCGCGGTCACCGCCAGCGCCACCTTGACCAGGGCCCACCTCATCGCGGCGGCTCCCCGCCGGGCGGCTCCAGCTTCACGCCGACGCCGCGCAGGGTGTGCAGATAGCGCGGCCGGGCGGCGGTCTCGCCGAGCTTGCGCCGCAGCCAGGACAGATGGACGTCGATGGTCTGGTCGTCGCCGTAGGACTGCTGCCAGACCTCGGCGAGCAGTTCCCTGCGGGCCACGACCACGCCCGGCCGGCCGGCGAGGAAGGCCAGCAGGTCGAACTCGCGGCGGGTCAGGTCCAGTCGGACGCCGTCCAGCTCGGCCTGGCGGCGCAGCGGGTCGACGGCGAGGCCGCCGACCCGGAGCACGGTGGACGGCGGGGCCTCGGCGGGTCCGGAGCGGGCGCGGCGCAGTACGGCGGCCATCCGCGCGGAGAGGTGCTCCACGGAGAAGGGCTTGGTGAGGTAGTCGTCCGCGCCCGCGTTGAGCAGGCGGACGATCTCCGTCTCGTCGTCGCGGGCGGTGGCGACGATCACCGGGACGTCGGTGATGCCGCGCATCATCTTCAGGGCCTCGGACCCGTCGAGATCGGGCAGCCCGAGGTCCAGGATCACCACGTCGAAGCGGAGATGGGCGACCTCGCGCAGCGCCTCCAGCGCGGTGCCGACACTGCGCACGGTGTGCGTGGCCTCGGTCAGGTGCCGGATGAGCGCGGAGCGTACGAACTGGTCGTCCTCGACCACGAGCACACTTGCCATGGGCGGCACCGTACGCCATGCCGGGAAGAGCGGGTGCCGGCCTGTGGACGGCTCCCGGCGGGCGACAGTCGCGAGGCGCGTGCGGCAGGATGGCCGCGATGCGCAGAGGACTCGTACACGTACTGGCCTGGCTGCTCGCCACCGGCGCGGCGGCCACGCTGTCGTGGTGGGGCGTGCACACGGTCATGGCGGACACGGCGTACGACCCGCCCCGCGCGCTGCCGGTCACGGCGGTGGAGGCGAGCGCGCGGGAGTCGGCGCCGGCGGCGTCCTCGACCAGCCGGCCGGCGCCGCCGCCCGCCCCGGACCCGACGCCCGCCGTGACGGCCCCCGGCCCGGACCCGGCGCCCTCCCGCACCCCGGCCGCGTCCCCCTCGCGGTCCCCGGCCCCCTCCCCCGGCCCCTCGGACGGGGTGCGCGGCTACGACACCGAGGGCGGCCGCGCGGTGTTCGACCTGGGCGGGGCCTCGGCGTCGCTGGTGTCGGCGACACCGGCCGCCGACTGGTCGATGCGGGTGTGGAAGACGGAGAAGTGGGTCCGGGTGGAGTTCGCCTCGGGCGCGGACCGCGTCTCGGTGTTCTGCACCTGGCACGACGGGCCGCCCCGGGTGGAGATCGGCACCTACTGACCGCTCAGCGGAACACCGAGTCCGGAGGCGCGGGCGAGGCCACCGCGGCGGCGTCGGTGACGGGCACCGCGCCGCCGGTGAAGTCGGTCAGCGCCCTGCCGTGCTCCACCCGCGCGGGGTGCGGGTCGGAGGCGGCCCGGCGGGTCAGCTCGGCGAGCGGCAGGGGCGCGTCGGAGGCGACCAGGACGGCGTTGCCGAAGCGTCTGCCGCGCAGCACGGCGGGGTCGGCGATCAGCGCGAGGTGGGCGAAGCGGCCGGCGGCGGTGGCGATCTGGCCGCGCAGGTGCGCCAGGGGCGGTCCGTCGGCGAGGTTGGCCGTATAGACGCCGTCCGGCGCGAGGGCCCGGCGGACCTCGTCCAGGAACTCGGTCGAGGTCAGATGGGCCGGGGTACGGGCCCCGCTGAACACGTCGGCGACGATCAGCCCGGCCCAGCTCTCGGGCACCTTGGCGAGTCCCGCGCGGGCGTCGGCGGAGCGGACCCGGATTCGGGCGCCGGGGTCGAGCGGCAGTTCCCGGCGGACCAACCGGACGAGGGCGGCGTCCCGTTCGACGACCTGCTGGGTGGAGCGGGGCCGGGTGGCGGCGACGTACCGGGCGAGCGTGAACGCGCCGCCGCCCAGGTGCACGGCGCGCAGGGGCCGGCCCGGCGGCGCGGCCAGGTCCACGACGTGGCCGAAGCGGCGCTGGTACTCGAAGGACAGCCGGGCCGGGTCGTCCAGGTCCACGTGGGACTGCGGGGCGCCGTCGATCAGCAGGGTCCGGGCGCGCGGCCGGTCCCGGTCGGGGACCAGCTCGGCGAGCCCGCCGTCGACCTGCTCGACCACGGTGTCGGCGGCACCGCGTCCGCGCCGGTCCTTCCCTGACTTTCCCATCCGGCCATTATCCCGGCACCCGCCGGGAGGGCCTCAGCGGCAGTTGTCCGCGGCCTCGATCAGCCGGGCCGCCTCGCCGAGCGCCGCCCGCAGCACGGCCGGATCGGTGGCCGGGTCGGCCTCGTCGGGCGGCAGCAGCCACTGCGCGCCGGCCACCGGGGGGCGGGGGGCGGGGGCGACCGCCCGGCCGTCGGTCTCCGTACAGGTGCTGCCCGGCATGTTCCACGCGGCGGCGGTGCCGGGGGGCACCAGGAAGCCCAGGGTGTCGCAGTCGTCGTCGTGCAGGACGGGGCCCACCTCCGCCTCGCCGGCCGCCCCCCGTCTGAGGATGTCGACGGCCTCCAGTCCCTGCCGGGCCGGCACGGTGACGACCTCGCAGGCGGCACGGCCGCCTCCGGGTCCGCTGATCCGGCTGGTCTCCATCACGGCCTCCACCACGCAACCCCTCCCGGGACGAGCGGCCGGGAGTCGAGGGTCTCCCGGTCCACCGGGTTCAACGCGTCGGAGCGGCAACGGCAACGGCACGAACGCGTCGCAAAAAATGGCACTTCATGGCAGATCACAGGTGAGATATCCGGTTTGTAGGTAAACAACGTGTGCCGGAGCCGTCACAGCCGGTACGTTCTTCTCCGCCGGGAACAGGGCGGCTCCAGGGCGGATTCCCCCGACTCACGCCGCATCCGGCACGGTTCGACGGTTCGGTTCGCACGAGAGGACCCGGCCATGGCGTCGTCGTCGGTGACGTCCCACCAGCCCGAGCGGCCAGCGCGGCCCAACCTCGTCTTCCGGCAGTTGCGCGGCCGGCGCTCACCGGCCGAGTTCGCCGCGGCGGTGCGCCGGGCCGCACGCGAGATCGGCGAGCGGGTGAGCTGCGACGCCCGCTACGTCGGCCGGGTCGAGTCGGGCGAGATCCGCTGCCCCAACTACGCGTACGAGCGGGTGTTCCTGCACATGTTCCCCGGCAGCACGCTCACCGACCTGGGGTTCGAGCCCCGGGCGTCGGTCCGCGGCCGCCGGGCCCGGCCCGCCGGTGAGACACCGGGGGCCCGCGACCCGTACAGCCCGCTCGCCCCGCGCAAGCCGTACATCCCGCACCCCGACGACGAGGAGAGCGACGTGCTGCGTCGCGCATTCATGACCGGCGGCGCCACCGTGGCCGCCGCCTCGCTGGGCCCGCTGGGCCTCGCCCTGGACGCCGCGGCGGCCCGGCACCCCGTGCGCCGCCCCGGCGCGAGCGACGCGGGCGCCCTGGAGGCGGCCGTCCGCCGGCTCCGGCTGCTGGACGACCGGCACGGCGCCGACGGACTGTACCGGCGCGCCCGGGGACCGCTGCGCGCCGCGTACGCGCTGCTGGACGCCGGTGCGACGCGGCAGGCGACCTCGGACCGGCTCGCCGCGGCCGCCGGTGGGCTGTCCGTCTCGGTGGGCTGGCTGGCCCACGACTCGGGGCGTCTCGACGACGCGCGCTCCCACTACGCGGAGGCGCTGGCGACCGCCCGGACGACCGGTGACACGGCCCTGGAGGCGCACGCGTTCTGCAATACGGCGTTCCTCGCGCGGGACGCCGGGCGGCCCCGCGAGGCGCTGCGGGCCACGCAGGCCGCGCAGCGCGCCGCGCGTTCGCTGGGCTCCGACCGGCTGCTGTCGCTGCTCGCGCTGCGCGAGGCGGGAAGCTGGGCGGGGCTCGCCGACCGCGCCGCCTGCGCTCAGGCGCTCGCCCGCGCGCAGGCCCGCTTCGAGAGGGGCCCCTCGGACGCCGACCCGGAGTGGATGACCTTCTTCGGGGAGGCGGAGCTGGCGGGCCTGGAGGCGCAGTGCTGGTCGGCGCTGGGCGACTGGCCGCGGGCGGCCCGGCACGCGCGGCGGGCGCGGGACCTCCAGGACCCGCACTTCACCCGCAACATCGCCCTGTACTCGGCGGAACTCGCCCAGGACCTCGCCCGCGGCGGCCGGCCCGACGAGGCGGCGGCGGCCGGGACGCGGGTCCTGGACCTGTTCGGCGAGGTGCAGTCCTGCCGGGTGCGGACCATGCTGGCCGGTACCGCCCGGGTGCTGCTGCCGTACCGGCGGTCGCCCGGGGTGGCGGACTTCCTGCACCGCCACGCGGCCCTCGCCCGCCCGGTGTGATCCGCCGGGGGCGTCAGCCCGCCAGGTGGCCCAGGTCGTTCCACTGCTCGATCGCCGGTTCGCCGTACGCCCAGCCGAGCACCGACAGGGAGGTCGGGTTCAGGCGTATCCGGGCGGCGAAGTCCAGCGGCAGGCCGAGCCAGCGGGCGCCGATGGAGCGCAGGATGTGGCCGTGGGCGAAGACCAGGACGTCCCGGTCGGCCTCCCGGGCCCAGGCGACCACCTGGTCCGCGCGTGCGGCGACCTCCGCCGTGCCCTCGCCCCCGGGGACGCCGTCGCGCCAGATCAGCCAGCCCGGCCGGACCGCCTGTATCTCCGCGGGCGTCATGCCCTCGTACGACCCGTAGTCCCACTCCATGAGCGCGTCCCAGGTGCGCGCACGGTCGCCGAACCCGGCCAGTTCGCACGTCTCGCGGGCGCGGACGAGCGGGCTGGTGCGGACCTCGGCGCCGGGCACGCCGTCGAACGGCGCCCGGTGCAGGCGCTCGCCGAGCAGCTTGGCGCCGCGCCGGCCCTCCTCCAGCAGCGGCACATCGGTCCGGCCGGTGTGTCTGCCGGACAGCGACCACTCCGTCTGTCCGTGCCGGGCCAGCAGGATGCGCGGTGCCATGGAGGGGCCTTTCCGGGAGGAATGTCGGCTGACCTCTCCATCATCGCGCACCGCCGGAGCGGGCAACCCGGGGGGCGGAACCGGCGTCTATCCGGGCCGGGGGGCGTTCCCCGTCCCGTGCCCGCGTACGTCGTAGAGTGACTCGCCCGGCACCGGCGGGGTACGCGAGCGACGGAGGGGGAGGGCGATCGGATGCCGCACACCGAGACACCAGGCACCGGGGCGTTCCCGCGTACCCGGCCGCGCTGGTGGACGGAGCTGCCGCTGATCGTCCTGGTCTACGCCTGCTACTCGGCCGGCCGGCTGCTGGTGCGCGGCGACGTCACCGACGCCGTCGGCCACGGCCTGGCGATCCTGCGCGTGGAGAAGGCGCTGCACCTCAACGCCGAGCATCCGCTGAACCGTCTCTTCACCCGCGAGGCGTGGCTCGGCGTGCCCGCCGACTTCTGGTACGCCTCGCTGCACTACCTGGTCACCCCCCTGGTGCTGATCTGGGTCTTCCGGTCGCGTGCCGTGCACTACCGGGCCGCCCGCACCTGGCTGATGACGTCCACGTTCATCGGCCTGATCGGCTTCACCCTGCTGCCGACCTGCCCGCCCCGCCTGCTGGACGCGGGCCACGGCTTCGTCGACACGATGGCGCACTACAGCTCGTACGGCTGGTGGGGCGGCGAGGCGAGCGCGCCGCGCGGGCTGGGCGGGATGACCAACCAGTACGCGGCCATGCCCAGCCTGCACGTGGGCTGGTCGCTGTGGTGCGGGGTGATGCTCTGGCGCCACGGCGGCACGCGTACGGCCAAGGCGGCGGGCGTGATCTACCCGCTGGTGACGACGATCGTGGTGATGGGCACCGCCAACCACTACTTCCTGGACGCGGTGGCGGGCGCCGCCGTGATGGGCGCGGGCCTGCTGCTGACGCCGTACGTGCTGCGCCGGGCGGACCGGGCGCGGACGGCGATGGCGGCGTTCGTCGCCTCCCGCGTCGCACCCGTCCCGTCGGCCTCGCGCGGCGCGGGCGCCCCCGTTGTCAGTGGGGGATGCCAGACTTCCCCGGGTGAACGATTTCCACGGCAGCGCGAAGAGCGGTCCCCCGCCCCGGCCGGACCGGACGCCTCCCCCGCGGACGCGGGCGACGGGGCTCCGGCACCGGCTCGCTGAGCTGCGCGGTCCCGAGGTCCCGGCGAAGGCGCTGGACGCCCGCGCCCTGGCCGCCCTGGCCGCGAACCCGGGGTGCAGACGGCGCGCGATCCTGGACGGCGCCGGCGTGGACAAGACGGCGCTGGCGAGCGCGCTGGGCGCCCCGTCGGCCTTCGGGCAGTCCCAGTTCGCGTTCATGCGGGGCAACGCGTTCGAGGCCCGGGTGAAGGCGGACGGCGGCACCGAGCTGCTGCGCCTGGTGCACGAGAGGCTGGACCGGGGCGCCGAGCCGCCGGCCGAGGCGCGCGTGCCCGACCTCGCGGCGACCGGCCCCGAGGGGCGGGCCGCCCGGACCGAGCTGGCGCTGCGCGAGGCGACCGGGGCCGCCGCCTGGACCCTCCTGGACCATCCGATGCTCGCCCTGGACGTGGCCGGCTCGCCCGCCTTCCTGGAGCCGGACGCGGTGGTGGTGCACCCGGACGGGAGCTGGACGGTCGTGGAGATCAAGTCCTTCCCCATGCTGGACGGCTCCGCGGACCCGGCGAAGGTCGGCGCCGCCGCCCGGCAGGCCGCGGTGTACGTGCTGGCGCTGGAGGAGGTCGCCGCCAAGCTGGGCCCCGCGCCCCGGGTGCGCGACCGGGTGCTGCTGGTCTGCCCCCGGGACTTCTCCAACCTGCCCACCGCGTCCGCCGTGGACGTGCGCAAGCAGCGCGCGGTGACCCGCCGGCAGCTCGACCGGCTCACCCGCATCGAGGAGATCGCCGACACCCTGCCCGAGGGCGCCTGCTTCGCCCCGGACCGGCCGGCCGAGGAGCTGACGGCGTCCGTCGAGGCGGTCCCGGCGACCTACGCGCCGGAGTGCCTGTCCGCCTGTGAGCTGGCCTTCCACTGCCGCGCCCGGTCCCGCGCGGCCGGCGCGGTGACCGCGCTCGGGCGTTCGGCCCGCGCCGAGCTGGGCGGGCTGGCCACGGTCGACGACGTGCTGGCGGCGGCCCACGGCGAGGCGGGCGATCCGGCCGACCCGGCGGTCGCGGCCCTGCGCCGCGCGGCGGCCCTGCGCGCGGAGGCCCTGGAGGCGGCGTGTCGCTGATCGGGACGCTGGCTCGGCTGGAGGCCGTGCGGGCCGGGCGGGCGCGGCCCGTCGCGACCGTGCGGCACCGGCACCTGTCGGACCGGCCGCTGGTGTTCGTGCCGCTGACCACCGCCGGTGAGGCGGGTGCCCCGCTGGGCGCGCTGGTGGGCACCGACCGGGACGCGCCGCGCCTGCTGGCCGTCCCCCAGCCCCGCGACCGGGATCTGCGCTTCGCGTTCCTGGCGGAGCTGGCGGACATCGTGCTGCCGTACGTGGAGTCGTACACCGAGGCCGTCGAGGCCGCCGAGCGCACCGAGACCGACCCGGAGACGGGCAAGCGGGTCAAGGTCGAGGTCGAGCTGTGCGCGGACGCCGCCCAGTTGATCGTGCCGAGCCGCGCGGGCGTCGACTTCGTCCGGCTGCTGGGCCGGTCGATGCGGTTCCGGCGGACGGCCGAGCAGGACCCGCAGACCCCGTATCCCGCGCCCCCGCGCGTGCCGCTGCTCGGCCGCTGGCTGACCCATTACGGCGAGCGGGCCCGGGTGCCCGGCTCCTCGCTGCTGCTCGCCGCGACCGACCTGCTGGGCCGGCACTGGGTGACCGGCCAGTCCACGCTGGAGGACCAGCACCTGGGGGCGCTGCTGGCCTGGATCGACCCGCCCGGGGACGCGCCGTCCGGGGCGGAGGCGGCGCTGCGCGCGGAGCTGGCCCGGGACGCGGACGGCCAGTTGCTGTGCCCGCCCGCCGGCCCGGCCACCGACCCGGCGTTCGACAACCGGCTGCTGGCCCCGGCCATCGAGCGCTACGACCGGGCCCGTACGGCGCTGGCCGCCGCCGAGGACGGCCCGGCGGCGGACGAGCGGCTCGGCGCGCTGACCGCCGCCGAGCGGGAGATCCGCGCCCTGGTCGCGAGCCGTACCCGGCCCACCTGGGACGCGGTGTGGCGGGGCCTGGACCTGCTGCGGGAGCTGCCGGTCGGGGCGCACGTCGAGGAGCGGTGGACGCGCGACCGCTGGTCGTTCACCGGGCACCGGGACCGGGTCCTGGCCGGTGAGCCCCCGCAGCCCCGCCGCGACGACGCGGTGACGGCGGCGAACAAGCTGGCGACGCGGGAGCGGGAGCAGGCCCGTCTGGAGGCGCAGGAGGCCCTGGACGACCCGCTGGTGATGGCCGGGCGGCGGCTGGCCGGGGAGGCGTTCGCCGGGGAGGTCACGGACGTGGTCATGACGTACAGCGAGGGCAGGCGGCCCAGCCCGCGCCCGCTGGTCACGGTCCGTACGGAGGACCGGCCGCCACTGGGCGAGCGGGTGAAGGTGTACCGGTCGCTGGGCGGGAAGCCGCAGGCCGCCGAGTTCGTCGAGTTCGCCCAGCGGGCTGCCGCGGACCTTGTGGTGCTGCGGATCGTGGACAAGATGGGCCGCGGCAAGGAGCCGGAGGCCGGGTCGGTGCCGGAGAAGGGCGACCGGGTCTGCTTCACCCTGTTCGAGCACGAGCAGCGGGGCGGGGCGAAGCTGCCCGACCCGGAGCGGACGCCCTGGACCCACGGCGGGCCGCCCGGCGAGCGGGCCGCCGTACCGGAGGGACCCGACCCGCTGACCGAGGAGGACGTCCTGTGACCACCGAGGCGGTACGGCGTGCGGACGCCGCCGCGGACTTCGACCCCGGCGCCGAGGCGGCGCGGGCCACCGCCGCGATCCTCGACGACACCCTGCACGGCACCGAGCGCGGGGTCGTGGTCGACTCCCCGCCGGGCGCCGGGAAGTCCACCCTCGTCGTCCGCGCGGCGCTGGAGCTGGCTGAGGCCGGGCGCCCGCTGATGGTGGTCGCGCAGACCAACGCCCAGGTCGACGACCTGGTGCTGCGCCTCGCCGAGCGGAACCCGGACCTGCCGGTGGGCCGGCTGCACAGCAGCGACGCCGACCCGTACGACAAGGCGCTGGACGCGCTGGACAACGTACGCAAGTCGGCGAAGGCGGCCGACCTGGCGGGGGTGGCCGTGGTGCTGTCGACGGCCGCGAAGTGGGCGCACGTGACGGTGGACGAGCCGTGGCGGCACGCGATCGTGGACGAGGCGTACCAGATGCGGTCGGACGCGCTGCTGGCCGTGGCGGGGCTGTTCGAGCGGGCGCTGTTCGTGGGTGACCCGGGGCAGCTCGACCCGTTCGCGATCGTGGGCAGCGAGCAGTGGGCGGGCCTGTCGTACGACCCCTCGGCCTCGGCCGTCACGACGCTGCTGGCGCACAACCCGGGTCTGCCGCAGCACCGGCTGCCGGTGTCCTGGCGGCTGCCGGCGTCGGCGGCGCCCCTGGTGTCGGACGCGTTCTACCCGTTCACGCCGTTCCGCAGCGGCACCGGGCCCGGCGACCGGGCGCTCTCCTTCGCCGTCCCCTCGGACGGCTCCGGTCCCGACCGGGTGATCGACGAGGCCGCCGCCTCCGGCTGGGGCCTGCTGGAGCTGCCCCCCGGGCACACCCCGCGCACGGACCCGGAGGCGGTCGCGGCGGTCGCGGCGGTCGTCCGCCGGCTGCTGGAGCGGGACGGCACGGCGTTCTCCGAGCGCCCGTCCGGCCCCGCGCCCCTGACGCCGGCCCGCATCGCCGTCGGCACGGCCCACCGCGACCAGGCGGCGGCGGTCCGCGCGGCGCTGGCCGCCCTCGGCGTCACCGGCGTGACCGTGGACACGGCCAACCGGCTCCAGGGCCGCGAGTACGACGTGACGGTCGTCCTGCATCCCCTCTCCGGCCGCCCCGACGCCACGGCGTTCCACCTGGAGACCGGCCGCCTCTGCGTCCTGACCTCCCGCCACCGGCACGCCTGCATCGTGGTCTGCCGCGCGGGAGTCGACGCCCTCCTCGACGACTATCCGTCCACGGAACCGGTCCAACTGGGCACGGCGGTCAAATTCCCGGACGGCTGGGAGGCCAACCACGCGGTCCTGGCCCACCTCGCCGGCCACCGCGTCCCCTGGGAGCCGTGAGTCGGGCGGTCCGGGGCGAGGCCGGAGGCCCCCTTGCGGGGGCGCGGGACAATGGACGGTGGCCCCGGGCACCCAGGTGCGCCGACGGGTCTTCGACGACGTACGAGGAGGAGAAGACATGGCGGAGCCCACGCCGCGTCACCACGAACCGCGGCTACGCCCCGCGCCCCTGCTCTTCGAGCCGGCGGCGGCCGCCGCCGATCCGGAGCACTTCTTCGACCTGGAGTCGATCGACGACCCCCGGGCCCTGCTGGACCGGGCGACGGAGCTGACGCAGGCGTTCCGCGCGGCGGCGGACCGGGCGGTGGAGTTCCAGGCGATGGCCGCGGCGCAACTGGCGGACCCGCGGCGGTTCGACCGGCTGACCACCGCGGACATCGCGGACCGGGCCGAGTGGACCGAGGACTACGCGAAGAAGATGGTGGAGTTCGGCCGGGACCTGATGCGCGGCGGCGAGGACGGCCACGGGCACGCCGATCCCGTCTGAGCACCCCGGCATATGCCAGAAGCGCGGGCAGGTTACCTGGTCCCGCCCTTCCGTGTCCCGGATTTTGGCAACCGTGTGGAGCCGGGTGCTCACAGCGGGTAGACCTGTCGTCCATGAGCAGGACACCGAACGTCTCGCACGTCACCTCGGAGGGCGCCGCCTGGCTGGCCTCGGCGGGCAGATATCCGCGCGGCACGCTCACCCACCGGCAGGAGCGGCCGGACGCCCCGCTCGTCCTGCCCTGCGGTGTGGCGTTCGACGTGGTCAGCGCCTCCGCGATGTTCGGGCGGCGGATGCTGGACAAGCTGTGGGCCGAGGGCCCGGGGTCGGGCCCGGTGGCGGAGTTCCGGGGCCGCATGCTGCTGTTCGCCGCCCCCGGCACGGCCCAGCGGCTGCCCTCGCTGCTGGAGTGGGAGGAGTGGACCGGCCGTACGAGCACGGTCCCGGCGCTGCTGTGCCACGGCACCGGTGACGCGGTGACCGTACCGGCCCTGGCGGGTCCGTCCGGGCGGTCGGGGTCCCGCTGGCTGGTCGCCCCGGACACCCGGCAGCCGTGGCTGCCCGGTCCCGAGATCCTGCTGTGGGCGGCGGTGCGGGCGGCCCGCGCGGCCGTGCGGATATCGATTTTTCCTCCCCCCGACCAGGGTGCTAAGGTCTACGACGTCAGCAGGCGCCGCTAGCTCAGTTGGTTAGAGCAGCTGACTCTTAATCAGCGGGTCCGGGGTTCGAGTCCCTGGCGGCGCACCGACGGACGAAGGCCCCTCGCGAGAGCGAGGGGCCTTCGTCGTGCCGTGGCCGTGCCGCCGGAGGTCACCCGGTGGTGATCTGCACCGTCCAGGCCCCGGACGCCGTCCGCCCCTCCACCTTCACCCGTACGTCCTCCCCCGGCACCGTGAAGCTCTCGCCGAGCGCGACGGGGGCGTCGGCCAGCGGCGGGTAGACCGACTCCTCCCAGCACGCCGCGGTGTCCGGGTGGGCGTCGATCACCCGGATCGGCCCGCTCCCGGACGCGGCCTCGCTGCGCACCCGGTACACCAGCACCCCCGCCCGGCAGGCCGCGCCGTCGTTGCCGACCGGGCCGCGCGCCTCGAAGGCCAGCGCGTCGCCCGCGCCGGTGCGCACCACCGCCAGCTTGGTGCCCCGGCCGAGCCCGAAGCCGGCCGCCCCCGCCGCACCGGCCGCCCCCGCTCCGCCGGCCGCCCCCGCCGCACCGGCCGCCTCCGCCCCCGGCCCCGCGCCCAGCGGCTCCAGGGTCAGCCGGACCGGCCCGGCACCCCGCACGCACGCCACCTGGCGGGGCCGGAGCCAGCCGAGCTTCCACTTGTGCCAGCCGAACAGGTCGGGTGCCAGCCCGAACTGGCTGCCCATCAGGTCCCAGTCGCCGACGTGGGTGTCCCAGTCGCCCCGGCCGTCCGCCGGCCGGTGGTACAGGTCGGGCAGGTCGAAGACGTGCCCGGTCTCGTGGGCGAGGACCAGCCGGTCGGGGGGATGGTTCTCGAACACCGTGACGACCCGCCGGATGTCGGTGCCGTCCGCCCGCAGCGGGGTGTCCAGGTTGACGACCTTGGTGGCGTCCGAGTCCACGCCGGGCGCGTCCGGGTCGGCGACGAAGTACACGACGTCGTACCGGGAGAAGTCCACGGCCCCGTCGGCCGCGGCGAGCGCGTCGCGGAGGTAGGCGGCCCGGTGCTCGGCGCTCCAGTCGCGCTGTATGGCGTACTCGGTGGACGGGCGCGGCATGGCGATCCAGTGCCGCAGCGGGTGCGCGCGGAGCGTGAACGCACCGTAGGAGGCGCGCCGGAAGAAGCGGCTGGTGGCCGGGAAGTGGTCGCCGGCCAGCTCGCGCGGGGCGGTCAGCGGCCGGGAGTCCGGGAAGGACAGGAAGACCAGCACGGCGTCCAGCGACCGGGCGGGGCGCGGATAGGCGGCGTTCCAGGTGTCCACCCCCTCGGAGTGGTGGGCGCCGGTGCGCGTCAGGGCGCAGGGCGCGGGGGAGAACGGCTCGGCGGTCGAGGGGGCGGTGACCATGGAGGTCGCGGCCAGCGCGGACATGGTCGTGCACACCGCCGCCGCGCCGCGCAGTTTCGGCCGGACCCCGGGCGGGCTCATCCGGCGGGCCGCGCGGAGTTCCTCGACGGCCGCGCGGGGAAGTCTCCTCAGGGGAAGCTGGCGCGGCACGGAGACCTCCGGAAGCGGTTGCGGGACACCGCACCCAGCTTGTGGCGATTTGTCGTACCGCGTCCTGTTCGCCTGCATCGGACGGGTGAGTCGTACGGAGAATCCGCCGACGGACGTCACCCGGGGTGTTCACGGAACGTCACAACTGGTCGAAGGCGTTTAGAACCAGACCCGGTACGAGCAGAAACGATCTGTCAGGAGGGTTCGCCGGTCTCCTGGGCCGTTGTGAAGCTGGAAGGGCCGGGGGTCACCCTCTATGATCGGCACACTTTCCTGCACGGACAGAGATCGAGGCACTGCGGGAGCGAGCGGTGAGCGGAACGTCCGAAGGGCCGGCGCCCGCGGCAGACCTCGACGGGTCCGCCGTGACAGAGAGTGACGTAGAGATGGCTCCTCGTACCATCGGTGTCCCCGGCGCGGGGCCTCCCCCCTATCGCTCGGCCTTCACCACGGCCCCGCTCGCCATGGCGGTCGTGGACCCCGAGGGCCTGGTGGTCAGCGCCAACGACACCCTCGGCACCCTGCTCGGCACCGACCCGGCGGCGCTCGCCGGATGCGCGGCGGCCGATCTGGTGGACCTCGCCTCCGACGCCCCCACCTGGCACGCGTACCGTGCGGTGCTCGGCGGCGACCAGTCCCGGCTGCGCTGCACCCGGCGGCTCAAGCGCGCCGACGGGCAGTCGCTGTGGGCGCAGGTCACGGTGGCGCCGCTGGCGGGGGACGCGCCCGGCCTGCTGCTGTCGGTCGCGGACATCAGCGCCCGGCGGGAACTCCAGGCGAAGCTGCGGCACTTGCAGATGCACGACCCGGTGACGAAGCTGCCCAACCGGACGCTGTTCTTCGAGCGCCTCACCTGCGCCCTGGAGCCCGAGTCGTACCAGGGCGGCACCGGGCGGATCGGGCTGTGCCATCTGGACCTGGACGGTTTCAAGGCCGTCAACGACACCCTCGGCCACCGCGTCGGCGACCAACTGCTCGCGGCCGTCGCCGGGCGCCTGACCCGCTGCGCGGAGCAGGCCGCCCACCCCCGGGCCGGCGCGCCGCTGGTGGCCCGGCTCGGCGGGGACGAGTTCGCGCTGCTGGTGGAGGACTCCACGGGCACCGATCAGCTCGCGGAGCTGGCGGAGGCGGTGCGCGGCGCGCTGCGCGAGCCGTTCGACCTCTCCGGGCGGCGGGTGTCGGTCACCGCGTCCATCGGGGTCGTCGAGCGGCACGCCGCCGGGACCACGCCGACCGGGCTGGTGCAGGCCGCGGACACCACGTTGTACTGGGCGAAGGCCGACGGCCGGGACCGCTGGACGCTGTTCGACCCGGAGCGCAACGCGCACCGCATGACCCGGCAGGCCCTCGCCGCCACCCTGCGCGCGGCCGTCGAACGCGGGGAGTTCGCACTGGAGTACCAGCCGCTGGTGGGCATGGCGGACGGCAGGCTGCGGGGCGTGGAGGCGCTCATCCGCTGGAATCATCCTCAGTTCGGCACACTGGCGCCGAATCGGTTCATCGCACTGGCGGAGGAGGACGGCTCGATCGTCCCGCTCGGCCGCTGGGTGCTGCGCACCGCCTGCGAGCAGGCCCGGCGCTGGCAGCTCGACCGCCCCGGCGAGCCGCCGATCTTCGTCAGCGTCAACGTGGCGGTCCGCCAGGTCTGGGACTCCGACCTGGTCGCCGACGTGGCGCGGACCCTGGCCGAGACCGGCCTCGCGCCGGAGCTGCTGCAACTGGAGCTGACCGAGTCGGCCGTGATGGGCTCCGCCGGGCGCCCCCTGCAGACCCTGAAGGCGCTCAGCGACATGGGCGTCCACATCGCCATCGACGACTTCGGCACGGGCTACTCCAACCTCGCCTACCTCAGCCGGCTGCCGGTGTCGGTCCTGAAGCTGGACGGCTCCTTCGTGCGCGGCTTCCAGTACGACGCGCGCAGCGCCGAGCGGGACGCGGACCGGACCAGTCCGGCGGACGAGGTCATCGTCGAGGCGATGGTGCAGCTCGCCCACAAGCTGGGGCTGACGGTCACCGCGGAGTGCGTGGAGACCTCCGACCAGGCCACCCGGCTGCGCCGGATCGGCTGCGACACGGGACAGGGCTGGCTCTACTCCCGCCCCGTCCCGCCGGACCGCATCTCCGAGCTGCTGGTTCAGCCGGTCGCGGGCAGGCCGTAGGCGTCGGCGATCAGCTCGTAGGAGCGCAGGCGCACGTCGCCGCCGTGGGCGTTGGCGGTGATCATCAGCTCGTCGGCGCCGGTGCGCTTCTGGAGGTCGTCGAGGCCGGCCCGGACGGCGTCCGGGGTGCCGTGGACGACGTTGGCGTTCCAGGACTCGACGAAGTCGCGCTCCATCGGGCTGAAGTCGTACGCCTCGGCCTCCTCGGGCGTGGGGACCAGGCCCGGCCGGCCGGTGCGCAGCCGGACCATGTTCAGCGCGGCGGCGAGCACCTGGCGCCGGGCCTCCCGCTCGTCCTCGGTGGCGAGCGCGGAGACGCCGATGAGGGCGTAGGGCTCGTCCAGGATCTCGCTCGGGCGGAAGGTCTCCCGGTAGAGGTCCAGCGCGGGGACGGTGTTCTGCGCCGAGAAGTGGTGGGCGAAGGCGAACGGCAGTCCGAGGGTGGCGGCCAGCCGCGCGCTGAAGCCGGAGGAGCCGAGCAGCCAGACCGGCGGCCGGTGCGGCGACTGCACCCCGCCGGGCGAGGTGGCCTGGACCGGGCCGGGAACGGCGTGGATACGGCGGTACGGGTGCCCGTCCGGGAAGTCGTCGTCCAGGAAGCGGGTCAGCTCCACGAGCTGCTGGGGGAAGTCGTCGGCGCCCGAGTGAATGGGGGTCCCCCCGCTCGAACGAAGTTGAGAGTGGGGGAGGTCGGTGCGGCGCAGGGCGGCGGCGGTGGCTCCGTCGGTGCCGGGGGCGCGCCCGAGGCCGAGGTCGACCCGGCCGGGTGCCATGGCCTCCAGGGTCCCGAACTGCTCGGCGATGACCAGCGGGGCGTGGTTGGGCAGCATCACGCCGCCCGAGCCCAGCCGTATCCGCTCGGTGTGGGCGGCGAGGTGGGCGAGGATCACGGCGGGTGAGGAGGAGGCGACGCCGGGCATCGAGTGGTGCTCGGCCACCCAGTACCGGTGGTAGCCCCGGGCCTCCGCCAGCCGCGCGATCTCCACGCTGGTGCGCAGCGCGTCGGACGCGGTCCGCCCGGCCCCGACCGTGACCAGGTCCAGGACGGAGAGGGGGACGGGAGCGGTGCCCCGCCTGGTGCCCCTGATCTCCCCTGCGACGTCATCGGACATGGTGCGCTGCCTCCTGGCTCTGGGTGTCGTTCCGCCCCGGGGTCAACAGGAGGGTCGGCGGGCTTATTCCTGGTGGGGGCGCGGCGGGTCCCGTCCGGTGGCCGGCGGAAGCGGTCCGTCCGATGCGGTACGATCATGGTGCGCCGGTCGGTGCGGGCAACTCTCCGCGACCGGCACTGCGTTGGTGGTCCAAGGAAAGACGCCCCGCTTCCTGCGGGGAGATGCAGGTGCAAGGCCTGCCCAGCGCTCCAGCGAGAAAGAACCCCGGTACCGCGGAGGCGGTACCGGGGTTCCTCCGTTCCCCGCCCGGGTCAGCCGAGCTTCGCCTCCTGGGCCTCGATCAGCGCCGTCGGGGCCTCGAAGGACTCGCCCCGGGCGACGGAGGCGATGTTGAAGGCCGAGAAGCCGGCGAGGGTGGAGCCCTGGCGGAAGACGACGACCTTCGTCTCGACCGGGCCGTCCTTCGCCTCCGACGTCACCGTCCAGGCGACGGCCTCCTCGCCCGCCCCGGACTCGTCCTCGGCGACCTCGGTGACCCGCTGCTCGTCACCGGCGACCGTCACCGGGAAGCCGCCCGCGCACTTCTGGCCGGCCTCCCGCAGCGCGGCGAGGGTCTCCCGCGCGCCGTCGCCTTCGTAGGACCACAGCGAGGTCATCGTCTTGGTCAGGTCGAGGGAGTCGAGCATCGCCTGCTCGGCCTCCTCCTCCGTCATCCCGGCGAGGTCCTCCACGGACGGGCCGCCCTCGGCCCCGGTGTGCTTCTCGGTGACCACGCGCTGGACGCTCGCCGCCGGCTCCCCGGCGGGCAGCGCCGACATCACCAGCGCCACCGGCTCGCACTCGGCCTTGCCGGTCTTGACCGCGCCGGGCGCGAAGACGTCGTCCTTGCCCGGCTTCTTCACCTCGTGGCCCTTCACGTCGGCCGTGGTGACCACGGCCTTCTCCAGTTCGGCGGCGGTCAGCGCCTTCGCCGCCGGCTTCGCGGCCGCGGTGTCCGAACCGGCCTTCGCCTTCGAGTCGCCGTCGCCGTCCCCGTCGCCGCCACCGCACGCGGTGACCATGAGGGCGAGGGCGACCGCCGAGGCGGTCAGGACGGTACGGCGGACGGCGGTGGCTCGCATGACTGCATCTCCCTGATCAACGCCCTGTGCACAGGTGCGGCACAGGGTTCACCCGGGCAAGACCGACATGACCCCGACAAGGTTGTACTGACCTGCGGGAACGGCCGCCGGGGTCTCGATGTGCGTGCGGCGGCGATCTGATGTACGGTCTTCTCACACCGGTCGCCGGGGCAACTCCCGGAGGGCGGCAGTGCGTTGGTGGTCCAAGGAAAGACGCCCCGCTTCCTGCGGGGAGATGCAGGTGCAAGGCCTGCCCGGCGCTCCAGCAAGGAGAACCCCGGCATCGCGGAAGCGGCGCCGGGGTTCTCGCGTGTCGCGGTGCCCTCTCACACCTGGACCAGGGGCTCCCTGGTGAACAGCGCGCCGAGGCTGGGCGCGTTCACCCGGCGGTCGGTCAGGCGCAGCGCCTCCCAGACGGTGACCTGGTTGGCGGTGAGGACCGGCTTGCCCAGCGCCTTCTCCAGGGCCGGGATGTGCGCCACCGTGCGCAGGGCCGTGCCCGGCAGCAGCACCGCCTGCGCCGCCGGGGAGTCGGCCGCCCGAGCCAGCGCCAGGACCTCGGCCTCGCCCCACGTGCCGGCCTCGGCCGCCGTACCGGTGACCACGCCGTGCACGCCGGTCACCTCCAGGCCGGCCGCGCGCAGGAACTCCGCGAAGAGCCGCGCCACGTCCTCGGGGTACGTCGCGCCCACCGCGACCCGGCGCACGCCCAGCTCACCGACCGCGTGGGCGAAGCCGAAGGACGTCGAGGAGGCCGGCATCCCGGCCGCCGCCGCCAGGGACCGGGCCTGTTCCTGCGCCCCGTCCCAGCCGTGCACGAAGCCGCCGCTGGTGCACGCCCAGACGACCGCCTCGGCGCCCGCGTGCCGCAGTTCCTGCACGCCCGCCGCCAGTCGCTCCGGGGAGCCCAGCTCGCGCAGGGCGTCCACCCGGTGCGGGTCCGCGCTTCTCTCGGTGTGCACCAGGTCCACCCGGATGTCGCTGCCCAGGAGCTGCTCGATGCGCGGATAGTCGTCCTCGCCGGAGTGGCCCGGGTACAGGAATCCCAGTGCTGTCATGTCCACCCTTCCCGCTGCGTGCTCTTCGTTCGGAACCTCCCGGGCGTCCGGGACGCCCGGCGGTACCGGCCCGTGCCACGCCGCCGGATCGACCGGCGCCCGGCACGGCTCCAGGGCACGGGTACCCCGTCGGCGCGGCGCCGCCCCACCTCGTCACTTGGTTGGCCGAGATCACCGGGCCCGCGCGGCCCGCCGCCGCGCCGGGCGCGGACGGCCCGTACCGGGCCGAAAACGACCGGCATGACTCTCCCGGCTTCGGGAAGGCGCGCGCCCATGGCTCCACCACACAGGACCCCGCCACGGGGACAACTCGACCGCATATCCGGGCCCACCCGCCGGTCGCTGCTCGCGGGGGTCGCGGCGCTCGGCGCACTGGGGGCCGCCGGCTGCTCGCGGGTGGCCACCGCCTCCGGCACCGACGGTGGTGAGCTGCTCGACCGGCTCCGCGCCCAGGGCGTGGTCCGGCTCGGCATCGCCGGTGAGATCCCCTTCGGATACATCGACAAGAACGGCGAACTGACCGGTGAGGCACCCGAACTGGCCAAGGTCGTGTTCAAGCGGCTCGGCGTGGACCGGGTGCAGCCGGTGCCGACCGAGTTCGGCTCGCTCATCCCGGGCCTGAACTCCCAGCAGTTCGACGTCGTGGCCGCCGGGATGTACATCAACCCCGAGCGCTGCGAACAGGTCATCTTCTCCGACCCCGACTACCAGATGCTCGACTCCTTCATCGTCCGCAAGGGCAACCCGCTGGGCCTGCGCGACTACCGGGACGTCGTGGAGAAGAAGGCGAAGTTCGCCACCGGCACCGGTTACGCGGAGATCGCCTACGCGGTCGAGGCCGGGTACGAGGAGAGCGACATCCTCATCGTGCCCGACCAGGTGGCCGGGCTGAACGCCGTCGAGGCGGGCCGCGTCGACGTGTTCGCGGGCACCGCGCTGACCACCCGCGAAGTGGTGAAGAAGTCCACCAAGGCCGAGGTGACACCGGCGTTCAAGCCGATCGTCGACGGCCGGCCGCACGTCGACGGCGGCGGCTTCGCCTTCCGGCCCACCGAGACCAGGCTCCGCGACGCCTTCAACACCGAACTGCGCGAGCTGAAGAAGAGCGGCGAACTGCTGCGCGTCCTGCGGCCCTTCGGGTTCACCGAGGACGAGATGACCGAGCTGACCGCGAAGGAGCTGTGCGGCGGATGACCTCGGGACTGTGGGAACTGGTACTCAAGGGCGTCTGGGTCACCGTCCAGTTGCTCGTGCTCAGCGGACTGCTGGCGACGGCGGTCTCCTTCGTGGTCGGCGTGGCCCGCGTCCACCGACTGTGGATCGTCCGCTTCCTCGCGGGCCTCTACACCGAGGTGTTCCGCGGCACCTCCGCCCTCGTCATGATCTTCTGGGTGTTCTTCGTGCTGCCCCCGGCCTTCGGCTGGCAACTGGTCCCGCTGTGGGCGGGCACCCTCGCCCTCGGCCTGACCTACGGGGCGTACGGCGCGGAGATCGTGCGCGGCGCGCTGGCCGCCGTGGACCCGGCGCAGCAGGAGGGCGGGATCGCGCTCAGCTTCACGCCCTGGCAGCGGATGCGGCTGATCCTGCTGCCGCAGGCGGTGCCGGAGATGATCCCGCCCTTCTCCAACCTGCTGGTGGAACTGCTCAAGGGCACCGCGCTGGTGTCCGTCATGGGCATGGGCGACCTGGCGTTCAGCGGCAACCTGGTGCGGCTCGCGCTCCAGGAGAGCGCGGAGATCTACACGTACATCCTGCTCATCTACTTCGTCATCGCGTTCCTGCTGACGCGGGTGATGCGCGGGCTGGAGAAGAAGCTGAAGGCACAGGTGGGCAAGGCGCCGCGCAAGCGGAAGAGCGTGCTGCCGGAGCCGGCCGAGATCGGGGGCGTGCGATGAACTGGGACTGGAGCGCCGTCTCCGACTTCATGCCGCACTTCTGGGACGGACTGCTGGTCACCCTGCAGATCCTGGTCCTCGGCTCGGTCATCTCCTTCGTCCTGGGCCTGGTGTGGGCGCTGCTGACGCGGGTGCCCTCGCGCTGGGTGACCTGGCCGGTGGGGATCGTCACCGAGTTCGTGCGCAACACCCCGCTGCTGGTGCAGTTGTTCTTCCTGTTCTACGTGCTGCCCGAGTGGGGCGTGACCGCCTCCGCGCTGACCACCGGCGTGATCGGCATCGGCCTGCACTACTCGACGTACACGATGCAGGTCTACCGGGCCGGCATCGAGGCGGTGCCCGTCGGCCAGTGGGAGGCCGCGACGGCGCTGAACCTGCCGCTGCGCCGGACCTGGACCGCGGTGATCCTGCCGCAGGCGGTGCGCCGCGTGGTCCCCGCCCTCGGCAACTACGTGATCTCCATGCTGAAGGACACGCCGATGCTGATGGCGATCACCGTGCTGGAGATGCTCGGGGAGGCCCGCCTGTTCTCCCAGGAGACCTTCCGCTTCACCGAACCCCTGACGGTGATCGGCCTGGCCTTCATCGTCATCTCCTACCTGGCCTCCCTTGCCCTGCGAGCCCTGGAGCGACGCCTTGCCCACTGACACCCTCCCCACCCCGGAGCAGAGCCCCGAGAAGCCGTCCGGCGAGCTGATACGCCTGGAGCAGGTGACCAAGCGGTTCGGCGACAACACCGTCCTGGACCGGCTCGACTTCTCCGTCGACGCCGGCAAGCACGTCACGCTGATCGGCCCGTCCGGGTCGGGCAAGACCACGATCCTGCGGCTGCTGATGACCCTGGCCGAGCCGGACGAGGGCACCATCACGGTGGACGGGCAGCGGCTGTTCCCGGCGCCCGGGAAGCAGGTCCGCGAGGTCCGCAAGAAGATCGGGATGGTGTTCCAGCAGTTCAACCTGTTCCCGAACATGAGCGTGCTCCGCAACATCACCGAGGCCCCGGTGACCGTGCTCGGCATGCCCAAGGACGAGGCCGAGGAGCGGGCCCGGGGCCTGCTGGAGCTGGTGGGGCTGGCCGACAAGCGGGACGCCCGGCCCACCCAGTTGTCCGGCGGCCAGCAGCAGCGGGTCGCGATCGCCCGCGCGCTGGCGATGCGGCCGAAGGTGCTGCTGCTGGACGAGGTGACCTCCGCGCTCGACCCGGAGCTGGTCGCGGGCGTGCTCGACGTGCTGCGGGACATCGCGCGCTCCACCGACATCACGATGCTCTGCGTCACCCACGAGATGAACTTCGCGCGGGACATCTCCGACCAGATCCTGATGTTCGACTCCGGCCGGGTCATCGAGGCGGGACCGCCCGAGCGGATCTTCAGCGAACCGGAGAACGACCGGACCCGGGAGTTCCTCAGCGCGGTCCTGTGACCACGGCGTGCGCCCGCCCCGATGCCCGGAGCCCGAGGCCGGGACGTCGGGGCGGGCGGGGGTGGCAGCCGGTCGGGACCACCCCTTCGGACCAGGTAGTATTTTCTTCGTCGCCGGCCGCGGAAGCGGGTGGCGGGAGTCATGCGCCGCTAGCTCAGTTGGTTAGAGCAGCTGACTCTTAATCAGCGGGTCCGGGGTTCGAGTCCCTGGCGGCGCACTTGACGAAAGGGCCCCTCGCCGCGCGAGGGGCCCTTTCGCTGAGCCTCCGGAAGAACGACGTCCCTAGAAGGTGACGTCAGAGCACGCGTAGAACGCGTTGCCCGTGTCCGCGACCGTCCACACCGCGACGATCACGTGGTGTCCGCTCAGCCCGCTCGGCAGCGCACCGCTGTGGGAGAGCGTGGACGGCGGCCGCTGGTTGTTGTAGGGCACCGTCAGGAACGGCGTGAGGTTGAGGTCGGAACGGGCCAGGTTGTGGTTCTGGTTCCAGCCCGGCTTCGTGACGTAGTACTTGAAGTCGGTCGTGGCGTGCATGGCGGTGAACTGCCAGCGGAACGTGTAGTTCTGCCCGCCGGTCACCTTGGTCGTCGGCCAGGCGGCGCCCGAGGGCGTCTTCGGGGCGTCGAGCTGGGCGAAACCGACGTTGTTCGCGGAACAGATCCGCCCGTCGGCGGGACCGGAGGACGGGAAGCCCTTCGGACCCTCGACGCTCTGCGGCTCCCACTGGATCGCGCCGCAGTTGCTCACGGACCCGTTCTGACAGAGCTTCTGCCGGCTGACCGGCAGGTCGGTGTAGCCGTGGCCGCTGGCCGTGCCACCGGTGGTGAGCACGAGGGCTCCGGTGGTCGCCAGGCCCACCGCGGAGGCGTAGAGCTTGGTCTTTTTGCGCATACTGCCGCTCCTGGGGAACGTGGGGAGTTTCAGTGAGGCGTGCAGGTCTAGACCAAGGCTCAGATTATTGCCGCTAGTTGAACATGTCCATACCAATCTCGGAACCGGCTGCGGGACCGGCCGCGATCATGTCAGGGACCGGCCTCCCCCCGGCCGGCGCAGAACGCCACCGTCAGGTCCTTCACCAGCGCCTTGCGCTCGTAGTCGTCCAGGTCGACCAGGCCGCGCACGGTCAGCCGGGTCACCGTGTCCTCCACCGAGTCCACCACCGAGCCGAGCACGCTCGCCCGGTGCCGGGCGTCCAGCGCGGCGATCCGGCGGCGGTGCATCGCGGCGGCCACCTCGGGGGCGTACTCCACCCGGACCGGCCGGACCGAGAACACCTCCAGGCCCACCACCCCCGCGTCCGCCGCGACCGACCGGGTCAGCGCCTCGGCCGCCGCGTCCGCCGGGCCCCGCGCGGCACCCGGCGCCTCCACCGGCACCCGGGCGAGGGCCGCCTCCACGCACTCGCGCAGATACCGCTCGTGGTCCTCGACGCCGAGGACGGCCCGCGCGGTGTCCCGCACCCGCCACACCACCAGCGTCACCACCCGCAGCGCCACCCCGTCGCCGTCGGCCGCGGGCATCGGCTCGCCGCGCCAGTGCCGCAGCCGCACGTCCACCCGGCGGCGCAGCAGCAGCGGGTTGAGCCACAGCAGGCCGGTGCGCCGCACGGTCCCCCGGTACCGCCCGAACAGGCCGAGCACCCAGGCCCGCCCGGTCCGCCCCCGGGCCAGCCCGCCGAACCCGAACAGCCCCAGCGCCCCGGCCCCCGCGTACGCCGCCCACTGCCCGGGGCCCAGCCCCGCCCCCGCAAACCCGGGCAGCCGCAGCGCCTGGAGGGCCAGCGGCGGCAGCACCCCCGCCCACCAGGAGGTGACCGCGCAGCCGAGCACCCCGCAGGCGCCGGCCAGGACGCCCGCCCCGCCCGGCAGCACCCCGGCCGGGCGCTCCCTCAGCTCGGGGTCCACCTCGGGCGCGGGGCGGGGCCCGGCCGCCGGGCGCCGCAGCCGGGGCTGCTCGCCGGTGCCCCGGCGGCGGGCGACCACCGCGGGGCGCACCGGCACCGGCGCCGGGTCGGGGTCGTCGCGGAACAGCAGGTGGACGGGGATCTCGGTGGTGGACTCGTTCTGGATGAGCCGGGCCGGCCGGGGCGCCTGTGCGGCGGACCGGCCGGGCTCGGGGGTGGGTGACGTGGTCGTCGACGAGGTCGTACTCATGCGTGCTCCAGCCTCCGCGCCAGATCCGTCATGAACAGGGGGATGTCACAGGAAGAGGCGGCGCCAGGTCTCCGGGCCCGGGTGGCCGTCCGCCGCGCCGCCGCGCCAGCCCTGCGCGCGCTGGAACGCCTCGACGGCCCGCCGGTCCGCCTCGCCCCAGCGCGGCCCCGGCCCGGACGTGTAGTACCTGCCGTACCCCTTCGCCACCAGCCTCCGGCCGAGCCGGGTGACGTGGTCGTTCACCGCGCCCGGCCGGAACAGCGCGCGGCCCGGGTAGCCGGGCACCCCGTGCGAGGAGGGTGCCGCGGATTCCCGGCCGGGCGGGATGTCCCGGCCCCCGCCGGTGACCAGCAGCGCCCAGGTGTGCGGGCCCGGCAGCCCGTCGGCCTCCGCGCCCCGCCGGCCCTGGGCCCGCTGGAACGCCCGGGTCGCCCTGCGGTCCGCGTCCGTCCAGCGCGGGCCGGGGCCCTCGCGGTAGAAGCGGGCGCCGCCGCGCCGGACGAGCAGGCGGCCGAGCCGGGTGACGTCCGCGCTGTCCGCGCCCGGCCCGAAGGCCGCCGCCCCCGGGAAGGTGCTCTCCCCCGGCCGGTCGCCGCCCCGCGGCGCCCCGGCCGCACCGGTCGTCACGCCTTTGTAGCGGTAGGGCAGAAAACTCGCGGAATTGCTCCAGTAGGCGTACGGCGTGGCCTGCCGACGGGTGTGCGGCGGGGTCTGCTCATAGGCGGTGTACTCGGTCCGCGCGGAGTCCGTCCAGCCGCCGAAAATCGTCACGTGGGAGCCTTTCTCCGGGTCGGCCGCATTGTGGAACAGCAGAATGTCGCCGGGCTGGAGTTCCTCCTTCGTGATGCGGTCCGCGTACGAGGCGAGACTGCCCGTCCATTCGTTGCCGGGCAGTTTCCAGGCCATCGAGACATAACCCGAGCAGTCCTGCCGGTAACCGTCGGACCAGTACTCCGTCAGGCTGTACGGGACTTTCGCGTCGACCCAGGTCTGCGCGCGGTCGATGATCTCCGCGCGGGTGATGCCGGGCAGCGGGTCGGGGGCGGTGTCGGGCAACGGCCGGCCGTCGGGGCCGTGCAGCGGGGACCTCTTGCCCTGCGGGGTGTCGGGCTCCTCACCTGCGGTGACACCCGGGCGGCCGGGTGCGTGGGCGGCGGCCGGGAGGGCTCCGGCGGAGCCCGCGCCGAGCGCGGCGGCGGTCGCGGCCGTCACGGCGAGGGCGCGGTGGCCGGGAGCGGGGCGCCCGGCCGGCGGGTACGGCGGGGGGCGTCGGCGGTACTGGCAGCCGGGGCAGTCGCAGTCGTCCGCCGGGTCGATTTCCTCGAATACCGGCGTCTCCATGAGATTCCCCTCACACTCCAGGTGGAAATGTCCGCGGCGGTACACATCGGTCAGTTTCTCAACCGTCTTGTCCGCGCGCATGTTGACGGTCCGAATGATGTACGCCGCCCCGGAGCGTCCCCCGGGGCCCGCCCCGGGTGGTCCGGAGCACTCCCCGGGGTCCGGTAGAGTTCTCCGTGTCAGCAGGCGCCGCTAGCTCAGTTGGTTAGAGCAGCTGACTCTTAATCAGCGGGTCCGGGGTTCGAGTCCCTGGCGGCGCACCGACAACCGAAGGCCCCCCGTTCACGCGGGGGGCCTTCGGTGTATCCGGCACCGTGTTGCGATCACGCCGAACGCCGCAGAACCCTGGCCGAGTTGCGGGGGAAGGACCGGACGGCCGCAACCGGAGGTGCCCCTTCCCGTGTCTATAGGGTGGGTGGCGTGGTGACGGTCAG
This sequence comes from Streptomyces sp. NPDC000134, assembly GCF_042899225.1. Classification (NCBI taxonomy): domain Bacteria; kingdom Bacillati; phylum Actinomycetota; class Actinomycetes; order Kitasatosporales; family Streptomycetaceae; genus Streptomyces; species Streptomyces sp. NPDC000134. The sequence goes on along the minus strand of NZ_JBIAZN010000034.1, from coordinate 4,043 downwards.
CCACCGAAGGGACACTGTCCGCGACCCGGTCGAGGGAGCCGGGGAGCGGGCGGCGCAAGCGACGGAGACACGCGCTCGCCGCGTGTGGGGGGATGAGTGATGACGTCGACGCCGGACGGCGCCGGGCCGGACTTCGATCCGTCCCGGAACACCCAGCTCAGGGTGCCCGCCCACCGGATGAGCACCGCCGGCGCGTTCAGCCGGATCAGGACGGCCCTGCCGCGGTACGACTACGAGCACCACAGCCGGCTCGCGGGCCCCCTCACCCGGCCCGACCCCGACCGGCCGTACCGGGTGCGCTACCGCTCGCTGATATCCCGGGAGCCGCACCGCTTCCGGGTCGCCCTGATGCTGGCCGCGGCCCCGCTGCTCTCCGTGTCGCTGCTGGTCTGGCTGCTCCAGCCCGCGCACTGGACCGAGCGCGACTACCCGGCCTTCGACTGGCTGCCCGCGCTGGACGTCGTGATGCTCGTCTCGATCGGCCTGATCGAGCTGTTCCGCTGTCTGAACGTGCTGTCCAACGCGCACGCCACCCTGGTCGCCCGCGACCCGGTCCCGGTGGTCCCCGAGACCGGCACCCGGGTCGCCTTCCTGACCTCCTTCGTCCCCGGCAAGGAGCCCCTCGCCATGGTGACCAGGACCCTGGAGGCGGCCGTCCGGGTCCGGCACCGGGGCGTGCTGCACGTCTGGCTCCTCGACGAGGGCGACGACCCCGGGGTCAGGGCGGTCTGCGAGCGGCTCGGCGTGCGCCACTTCTCCCGCAAGGGCGTCGCCAGGTGGAACCGGCCCGAGGGACCGCACCGCGCCAGGACCAAGCACGGCAACTACAACGCCTGGCTGGACGCCCACGGCGACGACTACGACTTCTTCGCCTCCGTCGACACCGACCACGTACCGCTGCCGAACTACCTGGAGCGGATGCTCGGCTTCTTCCGCGACCCCGACGTCGCCTTCGTCATCGGCCCGCAGGTCTACGGCAACTACGACAACCCCGTCACCAAGGCCGCCGAGTCCCAGCAGTTCCTCTTCCACGCCCTGATCCAGCGGGCCGGCAACCGCTACGGCGCCCCCATGTTCGTCGGCACCTCCAACGCGGTGCGGATCAGGGCGCTGAAGCAGATCGGCGGGCTGTACGACTCGATCACCGAGGACATGGCGACCGGGTTCGAGATCCACCGGCACCGCAACCCCGCCACGCAACGCCGGTGGCGCTCGGTCTACACCCCCGACGTGCTCGCCGTCGGCGAGGGCCCCAGCGCCTGGACGGACTTCTTCACCCAGCAGATGCGCTGGTCGCGCGGGACGTACGAGACGATCCTCACGCAGTACTGGAAGGGCTTCCGCTCGCTGCCGCCGGGCAGGCTCTTCAACTACACGATGATGATCATATTCTATCCGATGTCGGCCCTGAACTGGATTCTCGCGGCCCTGAGCTGCGCGCTCTTCCTGGGCCTGGGCGCCTCCGGCGTCGACATCGACCCGGCGGTCTGGCTGATGCTCTACGGCAACGCCTCCGCGCTCCAGATCGGCCTCTACCTCTGGAACCGCCGGCACAACATCTCCCCGCACGAGCCCGAGGGCTCCGGCGGGGTGGCCGGCATGATCATGTCCGCGCTGTCGGCGCCGCTGTACGCCAAGGCCCTGATCGACGCCGTGCTGCGCCGCGGGAGCGGGTTCGTGGTGACGCCCAAGGGCGACTCCGCCAGCCCGGACACGCTGTTCGGCACCTTCCGGTACCACTGGTACTTCATCGGGATCTTCGGTGCGTCGATCGCCGCCGGTTCCGTCTACGGCCACTCGCATCCCGCGATGATCGTCTGGGCGGCGTTCGCGCTGCTGGTCACGGCCTCGCCGATGGCCGCCTGGCGGCACGAGCTGCGCAGGACGAGGCGGCGGCCCGACCGTGCGGCGGCCGACCGGGAGGACGACCCGGCCACGCGGATCGCCCTTGGCGGACCGGGGGGACGTGAGGAATGAAGCACCAGGCCGGCCGCCGTCGTGCCCGTCGGCTCACGATCGGCGCGGTGGTGGTCCTCGCGCTGGCCGGGATGAACGGGCCGTGGCTGTACCGCTTCGGCACCGAGAAATACCACCAGTACTCGATCGACCGCCCGCGGTACAAGGCGGCGAACGGCCACTGGGAGATCGTCGACTTCCCGGAGGAGTACCGGCAGAACACCATTCACGCGGCGCTGCTGCGCACCGGCAAGGTGCTGCTCGTCGCCGGGTCGGGCAACAACCCGGGGAACTTCGACGCCAAGCGGTTCGACACCCGGGTCTGGGACCCGGTCGAGGGCACCGTCAAGAAGGTGCCGACGCCCACCGACCTGTTCTGCACCGGCCACACCCAGCTCGCCGACGGCAATCTGCTGATCGCGGGCGGCACCAAGCGGTACGAGAAGCTCAAGGGCGATGTCACCAAGGCCGGCGGCCTGATGGTGGTGCACAACGAGAACCCGGACAAGCCGGTCACCCTGCCCGCGGGCACCGAGTTCACCGGCAAGGAGAACGGCCGGACGTTCGTCTCCAAGGACCCGGTCCTGGTCCCCCGGGCCGAAAAGGTCTTCGACAAGAGGACCGGCGCGTTCCTGCGCAACGACCCCGGCATCGGCCGGATCTACGTCGAGGCCCAGCGCAGCGGCGCCGAGTACGAGACGGGCACGCAGGACAACTACCGCGTCCAGGGCCTGAAGGGCGCCGAGGCGGAGAACACGTACGGCATCGCGGAGAAACTGGCCCTGGACAAGAAGGACTTCCAAGGCATCCGGGACGCCTACGAGTTCGACCCGGTCGCCGAGAAGTACATCAAGGTCGACCCGATGCACGAGGCCCGCTGGTACCCGACACTCACCACGCTGAGCGACGGCCGAGTGCTCAGCGTCTCCGGGCTCGACGACATCGGGCAGTTGGTGCCGGGCAAGAACGAGGTCTACGACCCGGACACCAAGAAGTGGTCCTACCTGGACACGATCCGCCGGTTCCCGACGTATCCGGCGCTGTTCCTGATGCAGAACGGCAAGGTCTTCTACTCGGGGTCGAACGCCGGGTACGGACAGCACGACGTCGGGCGGGACCCGGGCGTCTGGGACGTCGCCACCAACGAGTTCACCGAGGTCCCCGGGCTGAGCGACCCGCACCTGATGGAGACCTCCGGCACGGTGCCGCTGCCCCCGGCGCAGGACGAGAAGTACATGGTGATCGGCGGGGGCGGGGTCGGCGAGTCCAAGGCGTCGAGCAACCGCACCCGGATCGTCGACCTCAAGGCCGACGACCCCGGGTTCGTGGACGGGCCGGCCCTGGAGAAGGGCACGCGGTATCCGCAGGCGTCCGTGCTGCCGGACGACAGTGTGCTGGTGTCCGGGGGCTCCGAGGACTACCGGGGGCGCGGCGGCTCCGACATCCGCCAGGCGCGGCTGTACGAGCCCGCGACCAACACGTTCGAGCGGGTCGCCGATCCGCTGGTGGGGCGCAACTACCACTCCGGGTCGGTCCTGCTGCCCGACGGGCGGGTGATGTTCTTCGGATCGGACTCCCTGTACGGGGACAAGGCGAACACCCGGCCGGGGAAGTTCGAGCAGCGGATCGAGATCTACACGCCGCCGTACCTGTACGGCGGAAAGCGGCCGGACCTCTCGGGCGGGCCGCGGACCATCTCCCGCGGGGAGTCGGGGACCTTCACGTCGAAGGCGGCGGCGTCCATCGACAGGGTGCGGCTGATCCGGCCGAGCGTGTCCACACATGTCACCGACGTGGACCAGCGGTCCGTCGCGCTGGACTTCGAGGTGTCCGGGGACCAGGTGTCCGTGACGGTGCCCCGGAACAGGAACCTGGTGCGGTCCGGGTGGTACATGCTGTTCGTGACGGACGAGGACGGGGTGCCCAGCGAGGCGCGGTGGGTGGAGGTTCCCTAGCGGGGCACGGCCGTTCCGGTGCGCGGTTCGCCCCCTAAGAGGTCCTAACAGAAGTTATTGATCAAGTAACCATCAGCCTGTCTGCTCGTTGGTCGGGTCGTGGGGAAGCGGGAGTCGCGGCCGTGGATCGTG
>NZ_JBIAZN010000033.1:0-45803 GCF_042899225.1 Streptomyces sp. NPDC000134 | reverse complement strand
CCGGACAGACCAACGCGAAGACAGCCCAGCAGGGCGTCAGTCAGTGCCCGAGTCACGGCCGCCGGAACCCGAGTATCAGCATCAATGTCAGTGCCGTCCGGCACGATGGGCGGACAGGGGTGATCCGAGGGCGGACGGAGGCCGGCGTGGGCGAGGGGCAGCGGTACATCGGCGTGGCGGAGCGGCGGGCCCGGCTGGGGCTCAGGCACCTGCTGGCGGCGGGGGCGCGGGCGGCGCGGCCCGAGGAGGTCGCGGACGCCCTGACGGCCCTGCACGGCACCGACCCGGCCACCGTGTACCTGGCGGCCGGGGCCCGGCTGGCCGATCCGGCGGGGACGGTGCGGGCGACGGAGCGCGCGCTGTACGAGGACCGCTCGCTGGTCCGGATGCACGGCATGCGGCACACCGTCTTCGTGTTCCCCGCCGGGCTGACCGCGGTGGTGCACGCCTCGACCGGCCTCGCGGTGGCCGCCCGGGAGCGGGCCGCGCTGCTCAGGGACATGGCGGCGGCCGGGGCGCCGGACGCGGCCTGGCTGAAGGAGGTCGAGGAGTCGGCGCTGGCCGCGCTGGCCCGCCGCGGCCAGGCGACGGCGGCCGAACTGGCCCAGGACGAGCCCCGGTTGCGGGAGCGGTTCGTCTACGCGGCCGGCAAGGGGTACGAGGGCGTGCACACCGTCTCCACCCGGCTGCTGAAGGTGCTCGGCGTGGAGGGCAGGGTGGTGCGCGGCCGGCCGCTCGGTTCGTGGACGTCCAGCCAGTTCCGCTGGGCGCCCGCCCCCGCGCACCCCCCGCTGGAACCGGCCGCGGCACAGGCCGAGCTGCTGCGCCGCTGGCTGACCGCGTGCGGCCCGGCGACCGAGGCCGACCTGAAGTGGTGGACGGGGTGGCGGGTGACCGAGGTGCGGCGGGCGCTCGGCGCGATCGGCGCGCGGGCGGTGACGCTGGACGAGGGCCCGGGGTACGTCGCCGACGGCGACGACGGTCCGGTCGCGGGGTCCGGGGAGCCCTGGGCGGCGCTGCTGCCGGCCCTGGACCCGACGGCGATGGGCTGGCGGCAGCGGGACTGGTATCTGGCCCCCGGGCTGCGCCCCTCGCTGTTCGACCGCAGCGGCAACGTGGGGCCGACGGTGTGGTGGGACGGCCGGGTGGTCGGCGGCTGGGCGCAGCGGCCCGACGGGGAGATCGTCTGGCGGGTCCTGGACCGGACCGGGGTGGGCCGCGAGGCCGGGACCGCGATCGCGGCGGAGGCGGAGAAGCTGCGGGGCTGGCTGGGCACGACCCGGGTGACACCGAGATTCCGGACCCCGCTGGAGAAGGAACTGGCCGCGTAGCACCGCCGTTGCGACGGGCGCCCGGCCGTGCGGTGCCGGGTGCCCCGCGCGGGGCACCCGGCACCCCGGTCAGCCCCGTCGTCTCACCGGGAGTAGCGCATCAGCGCGCGCACCATGTGGCACGTGGTGTCCGACGGGGGATGGACGCCGATGGTCTCCGCGGCGTCCCGGATCGTCTCGTTGCGGGCCTGGCCCGGCAGGTAGACACCGGAGTCCAGCAGGGCGATGGCCAGGCGCATGGCCTTGAGCCGGCGGTTGTGCGTGACGTACCACTCGCGGGGGCGGCCCGCGGGCAGCGGGCGCTTCTCCACGGGCGCGTACGGCAGGTCGAGCAGGACGGGCCGCTCGGCGGTGGACTGGGTGGGCGACGGCTTGCGGTTCGGCTTCGGCTTGAGTGCGGCAGCGGGCACAGGCATCCTCCTGTCGCGGTCGGGGCACCGGCCGGTCGGCCCCGGCGACACCCTCGAACACTGCTCCTATTTTACTGCCCGGCACTGACAAAAGCCCCTGGCCAGCGGTGCTTTGGGGGGTGCGGGGACACATGGGGAGAACGAGTCGCGGGGTTCCCGGATACCGTGACGGCATGGAGATCTGGATCAACCCCGCCTGTTCGAAGTGCCGCAGCGCGATCAGCCTGCTCGACGCCGAGGGGGCCGACTACACCGTCCGCCGCTATCTGGACGACGTGCCGGACGAGGGCGAGATCCGTGCCGTCCTCGACCGGCTCGGCCTCGAACCGTGGGACATCACCCGCACCCAGGAACCGGCCGCGCGGGAACTCGGCCTGAAGGACTGGCCCCGGGACGCCACCGCACGCGACCGCTGGGTCACCGCGCTCGCCGAGCACCCGGGGCTCATCCAGCGCCCGATCATCACCGCGGACGACGGCACGGCGGTCGTCGCCCGCACCGAGGAGGCGGTACGGGACGCCCTGTCCCGGTGAGCGCCGACGCCGCACGGCAGGGCGCGGCATCGCATACGAGCCGCCCCGCGGCCGTCCGTCCCGGGCCCGCCGTGCCCCCGTCCGGCCGGCGGACGCGGCCGTTCTGCCGCCGTACGCCGTCCGCACACCGTGAGTCGGGCCACGCCAACACCAGGTAACACGGGGTTCACATACGGGCAATGGCCGGGAAATCGCCTGTTGACAGGCTGCCGGGCATCGAGGCGGTGCTCCGGTGCCGCAGTACCGCCGCACCCGCGAGTGCGCCCAGACCCACCCCCGAAGGATGTGGCCCGTGACCTTCAAGGCTGAGTACATCTGGATCGACGGCACCGCGCCGACGGCCAAGCTCCGCTCCAAGACCAGGATCGTCGCGGGCACGCCCGCGGGTCTGGACGCGCTGCCGATCTGGGGCTTCGACGGGTCCTCCACCAACCAGGCCGAGGGCCACTCCTCGGACTGCGTGCTCAAGCCGGTCTTCACCTGCCCGGACCCGATCCGCGGCGGCGACGACGTGCTGGTGCTCTGCGAGGTCCTCGACACGGACCTGACCCCGCACTCCACCAACACCCGTGCCGCGCTGGCCGAGGTCGCCGAGCGGTTCGCCGCCCAGGAGCCGATCTTCGGCATCGAGCAGGAGTACACGTTCTTCAAGGACGGCTACCCGCTGGGCTTCCCCAAGGGCGGTTTCCCGGCCCCGCAGGGCGGCTACTACTGCGGTGTCGGCGCCGACGAGATCTTCGGCCGTGAGGTCGTCGAGGCGCACCTCGACAACTGCCTCAAGGCGGGCCTGGCCATCTCCGGCATCAACGCCGAGGTCATGCCCGGCCAGTGGGAGTTCCAGGTCGGCCCGGTCTCCCCGCTGGAGGTCTCCGACCACCTGTGGGTGGCCCGCTGGCTGCTCTACCGCACCGCCGAGGACTTCGACATCGCCGCCACCCTCGACCCCAAGCCGGTCAAGGGCGACTGGAACGGCGCGGGCGCGCACACCAACTTCTCCACCAAGGCGATGCGCGAGAGCTACGAGGCGATCATCACCGCCGCCGAGTCGCTCGGCGAGGGCTCCAAGCCGCTGGACCACGTGAAGAACTACGGCGCCGGCATCGACGACCGCCTCACCGGCCTGCACGAGACCGCCCCGTGGAACGAGTACTCCTACGGCGTCTCCGACCGCGGCGCCTCGGTCCGCATCCCCTGGCAGGTCGAGAAGGACGGCAAGGGCTACATCGAGGACCGCCGCCCCAACGCCAACGTCGACCCGTACGTGGTGACGCGGCTGCTCGTCGACACCTGCTGCACCGCGCTGGAGAAGGCCGGCCAGGTCTGATCCCCGCCGCACCCGGCCATCAGGGGCGCCCACCGTCACGGTGGGCGCCCCTTCGCGCGGTACCGGGCGTCCACGCAGTGAGAGGAGGCTGCTGCCGGGGGCCGCTGTCTGTTCTAATGGACGCATGGCCGGCATCCAGAAGTACACCGCGACAGGTCGCCACGACCTTCAGCCGTTCTGGCCGTCCCGTCAGCACCACGACTTCGACCGGGTGTGTTGCCGCGCGTTGACCGCGCGGACCCGCTGAAGCCGTATCCCGGCCTCCGGGCAGCGCGCACGACGTACGTCCCGCGACGCGCCCGACCACGAACTCGCGCCCGTCGCCTTCCCCGACGAACCTCTCGCGCGAAAGAGCTGACCTCTCATGGCGACCACCCGTTCCCTGTCCTCCGCCCCGACCCTGACCCCCTCCCCCGCCGCGCACGGCGCCCGGCACCGGCTCCGGGCCGTCGACCGCGACGAGGTCGTGGACGTGGCGGACCTCCTGCCCCCGGGCGCCACCTGGCTGCCCGCCCCGCAGCACGCCCTGCCGGTCCTGCCGGGGCAGCCGCCGATGATCGGCTACCTGGTGCTGGTCCCCGCCGACCAGCAGTCGCCGTTCCCGCCGGTGGCGGTGGCCGACCGCCCGGCGGAGCGGGCCGGCGCCGGCGACGCGCTGGTACGGATCGACACCGCCCGGCGCATCGCCTCGGTCGGCGGACGGCAACTGGACCTGACGTACCTGGAGTTCGAGCTGCTCGCCCATCTCGTCGCGCACCCGCACCGGGTGCACACCCGCGACCAGTTGGTCACCACGGTATGGGGCTACGGGCACGTGGGCGACGGCCGCACCGTCGACGTCCACATCGCCCGGCTGCGCCGCAAGCTGGGCGCCGAGCACCGGGGCGCCATCCAGACCGTGCGCCGCGTCGGCTACAAGTACACGCCGCCCACCGGGCGTTGAACCGCGCCCCGGCCGGGGGGTGTACCTGACACCACCCCCCGGCCGGGGGCCCGGCCCAGTGACCCGCGCCCGGCGCCCGGCCAGACTGGCGCCATGAACATCGACGAGCACGGCGACCGTCGCGGTCCCCGGACCCGGACCGTGGCACTGGCAGCCGTACGAGGACTGGCGCTGGCCCTGATCAGCCTGCCGGGGGCGGTGCTGTGCTTCGTGCTGTCCGCGGTGTCCATCGCGCTGATCCCGATCGGCGTCGGCCTGGTCACCACCCCCTGGGTGTTGACCGGCGTGCGGGCCTTCGCGGACCGGCGCCGGGTGCTCGCCGCCGAGTGGGGCGGGGTACGGGTCCCGCGGGCGTACCGGCCGCTGCCGGCGGACGCCAACCCCTGGGCCCGCACCTTCGGGATGCTCGGCGACCCGGCGACCTGGCGGGACCTGCGCTGGCTGCCGGCGGACATGACGGCGGGCTTCGTCACCGCGCTGCTGCCCGCCGCGCTGCTGTGCTACCCGCTGGAGGGCTTCGCCATCGCCGCCGGACTGTGGCGGGTACTGCCGGACGGCTACTGGTACGGGTTCGTGCCCGTCACCGGCCAGGCGTCCGCGCTGGGCGCCGCCGCGCTGGGCGCCGCGCTGCTGGTGGCGGCGTACCGGCTCGTTCCGGCGCTGCTGCGCGGGCACTTCCTGCTCACCCGGGCCGTGCTCGGCTCCGGACCGGGCGAACTCGCCGAGCGGGTACGGGTGCTGACCGAGACCCGGCGGGACGCGGTGGACACCTCCGCCGCCGAACTGCGCCGGATCGAACGGGACCTGCACGACGGGGCGCAGGCCCGGCTGATCGCCATGGGCATGGACCTGGGCACCGTCGAGGCGCTGCTCGACAAGGACCCGGAGCAGGCCCGGCAGTTGCTGGCGCGGGCCCGCCGGTCCTCCGCCGACGCCCTGGACGAACTGCGGGACCTGGTGCGCGGCATCCACCCGCCGGTCCTCGCCGAACGCGGCCTGGGCGACGCCGTCCGGGCCCTCGCCCTGCGGCTGCCGGTCACCACCGAGGTCGCCGTCGACCTGCCGGGCCGGGCCGGGGCGCCGGTGGAGTCGGCCGCGTACTTCGCCGTCAGCGAGGTCCTCGCCAACGCCGTGAAGCACTCCGGCGCCGACCGGATCTGGGTCGACCTGCACCACGCCGACGGGTCCCTGCGGATCGCGGTCACCGACAACGGCCGGGGCGGGGCGGTGATCGGCGCCGGCTCGGGGCTGGCCGGGATCGAACGCCGGCTCGGTACATTCGACGGCGTCCTCGCCGTCGGCTCCCCCGCGGGCGGCCCCACCATGGTCACCATGGAGATCCCTTGCGCGTTGTCCTAGCCGAAGACCTCTTCCTGCTGCGCGACGGACTGGTCCGGCTCCTGCAGGCCCACGGCTTCGAGATCGCCGCGGCCGTCGAGTCCGGCCCCGAGCTGACCCGGGCGCTGGCCGAACTCGCCCCGGACGTCGCCGTGGTCGACGTACGCCTGCCGCCCACGCACACCGACGAGGGGCTCCAGTGCGCGCTGCGGGCCCGCCGGGAGCGGCCGGGGCTGCCGGTGCTGGTGCTCTCCCAGCACGTGGAGCAGCTCTACGCGCGGGAGCTGCTGGCCGACGGCAACGGCGGGGTCGGGTACCTGCTGAAGGACCGGGTGTTCGACGCGGAGCAGTTCGTGGACGCCGTACGGCGGGTCGCGGCGGGCGGTACGGCGATGGACCCGCAGGTCATCCAGCAGTTGCTGAGCCGGCGCGGGGCGGAGAGCCGGCCGCTGGCCCGGCTGACGCCCCGGGAGCGGGAGGTGCTGGAGCTGATGGCGCAGGGCCGGACCAACGCGGCGATCGCCGGGCGGCTCGTCGTCACCGAGCGCGCGGTCGCCAAGCACACCGCGAACATCTTCGCCAAGCTCGGCCTGGAGGTCTCGGACGACGACAACCGGCGGGTACTGGCGGTCCTGGCCTACCTCGACCACGGCCGGGAGTGACGGGCCCGGTGAGGCCCGCACGTCTCGATGCGTCCGCGCGGGCCCGAAGTACTCAAGGCCCCCGCTCCCGTGCGAGAGTTGGGCCATGGACGAAGACTGGGAGGAGCGCGCGGCCGTCGCCTGGGCCGGGTTCGACGAGGACCCCGGGCAGGACGGGGCGGCGTTCCGCGCGAGGATCGAGGCGCTCGCCGCCGAGCTGCCCGAGGGCAGCCCGCTCGCCGCCTTCGAACGGGCCTGCGCCTGGGACTCCACCGGCCACTCCGAGCGGGCCGTCCCGCTGTACCGCGAGGCCCTGGCCGGCGGGCTGGCCGGCATCAGCCCCTACCGGGCCCGCCGCGCGAAGATCCAGTTGTCCAGCTCGCTGCGGAACACCGGCCGGGCGGCGGAGGGCGTCGCCCTGCTCACCCCCGAACTGGACGCCCCCTCCGACGCGTTGGACGACGCCGTACGGGCCACCCTGGCGCTGTGCCTGTCCAGCCTCGGCCGGGACCGCGAGGGCCTGTCCCTCGTCCTGGGCGCGCTCGCCCGGCACCTTCCGCGCTATCAGCGGTCGATGGCGAACTACGCGCGAGCGCTTGTCGATCATTCCTGATATCGCAAGGACAATAGCCCCGACCGTTCACCGAACATTCATGCTAGAATCCCCGCTGATGGTCGCAGTAGTTGGGGAATGTTGGACTGTATCCATGCGACTGCCAACACGTTGATTCCGCCTCTGCTCCGTCGCGACTTCTCGTCCACGTCAAGCAGAGGATCACATGAAGCGCATCCTGATCCAGGCCGGCAACAACCCGTTCGACGTACCCTCGGTGGAAAGCACCCTGGTACGCAACAGCATTCGGGGCAACGTCGGAAACCTGATGTACACCAACGCCGCCTACAAGCACCTTTCGGTGCCGGGCCGCGCCGAGATACAGGTGGACACCAAGCATTTCCGCGACCTCACCGTCGAGGACGCTGACCGGATCAACGACGCCTGTGACGTCTTCGTCATCCCGATGGCGAACGCCTTCAAGAAGAAGTTCGTCCCGCACCTGAACATCCTCGCCGACGTGGTCGGCAGGCTGAAGGTGCCGGTGGTCGTCCTCGGCGTCGGCGCCCAGGCGACCCTGGCCAACGACACCTCCTACCTCAGCCCGGTCAACGACGCCGTCAAGCGGTTCATCGGCGCGGTCCTGGACCGCTCGGCGGCCATCGGCGTCCGCGGCGAGTTCACCCAGCGCTACCTCGGTGAGCTGGGCTTCAAGGACGTCGACGTGATCGGCTGCCCCTCCACCTTCCTGCGCGGCCCCGGCTTCCGCATCGACCACACGGCGGGCCGGTCGCTGCCGGACAGCCCCCGGATCGCCCTGTCCACCGCGCTGCGGCTGGCCAACTCCCAGCGCGCGTCGGAGCTGAACGCCGCCATCCTGCGGCAGTTCCCGGACCTGACGTACTTCGCGCAGGAGGGCCGGGACCTCCAGACCCTGTTCTGGGGCGACACCTCGATCGCGTCCGGGCAGAGCCAGCCGATGCCCGACCTGGCCTCCCACCCGCTGATCCGCTCCGCCGACGTGTGCGTGCCGCTGGAGCCGCACAGTTGGATCGACACGCTGGCCGGCTACGACTTCGCGCTCGGCACCCGCATCCACGGCAACATCGCCGCGCTGGTGGCCGGCACCCCGGCGTTCGTCTTCGCCCACGACTCCCGGACGCTGGAACTCTCCCGCTACCACCACATCCCGCACCGGGCCCTCACCGAGCTGCGCCCGGACACCGAGGTCGCGAGCCTCTACGCCGAGACCGATTACACGGCATTCAACGAGCACTACGACGAGGGTTTCCGGCGCCTGCTCGACTTCATGACGAAGAACGGCCTGGAAAACACCTACGAGCACGGTGACGGCGGCGAGGCGTACGACAAGAAGGTCGCCGCCACCGAATTCACCGCGCCCTACCGGCGTCCGGAAACCGTGGACCAGGACGACCTGCTGTTCCGCATCACCCTGCTCCGCGAGCAGAACAAGGAAGTCGCCGCGCATGCCGCGCGGGCCGAGAAGAAGGCCGCCGCGCAGGCCGGCCGCATCCGGAAACTGGAAGCGGAACTCGCCGCGGTGAAGAAGGCCACGGAAAAGCGGCTGGCGGCCCTTGAGGCACAGGCGAAGAACAACAACCGCCCGGGAACGGCCAGCCGTCTGATGAAGCGCCTTTCCGCCAAGTAGGGAACCGGCGGACGCGCTCCGGCCCCGCCGCACCGGACATCCGGTGCGGCGGGGCCGTTCGCTCATCCGGCCGGGTCCACCAGGCCGGCGAGGTCCGCCGGGTCGGTCTGCTCGGCCGGGTCGGTACGGTCCGCCTGGTGCAGGGCCGAGACCTCGGCCGACTCGGCGATGTTGTCCGAGTCCGTCCGCTGCGAGGGGATGGCGAGCCGGGGAAGCCCCTCGCCCGCGTCCTCCGCCAGCTCCCGCGCGGCCCGGTCGGCCAGGGCGAGGGCCGCCGCGTTGAACCGCGCCATGGAGGTGGGGTGGTCCGGGCCGAGCACGTACTCCTTGAGCGTGCGGCGGTGCGCGGCCATCGGGTCGTGGCGCGGCTCGCGCACCGACCGCAGGATCTCCGGCAGCCGGGCGCAGTCACGGTCCAGCAGATAGGCGCCGCCCGCGGTGGTGTACGCGGCCCGGAAGTCCTCGTCCGGCAGGTCGTGGGCGTTGGTCAGGACGTACGGCTTGAGGCTGGCCACGAAGTCGGCGACCACCGAGGAGACGTCGCTGATCAGCATGTCGGCCTGGTTGAAGCACTCGTACAGGCTGGGCAGGCGCTTGCGGATGACGTGGTGCCGGACGCCGCCGCGGCTCTCCCAGAAGACCCGGTGCCACTCGTCGTTCAGGGCCTGCCACTCGGCCGCGCCGTCCCGGTCGGGGACCCGGGCGTCCCGGGTCTGCTGGGCGTCGTCGCCGTCGAGCCGGCCGGCCAGTTCGTCGAGCCGCTCCTGGATCTCCTTCAGCCGGGGCTGGGCGGCGGTGATCGCGGCCTCGGCCCGGTCACCGCCGTGCCGCTCGTTGTCGGCGCGCAGCAGTTCCCGGATCGCGGCGTCCGCCTCGGCGGCCTCCCGCGAGCGCTTGCCGGTGAGCGGGTGCGGCTTGTAGATGACCCGGACGTTCTCCGCGAGCAGCTTCTCGACCAGGGCCACGCCCATCGGGATCAGCGAGGTGTGGCAGTCGTCGTCGCTCCAGCCCTCCCAGGTCGGGGCGTACAGGACGACCGGCTCGGGGCCGGGCACGTGGTCGGCGTGCAGCCTGATCGGGGCCAGTTGCGGGCGGCCCACCTCGACGATGGCGTGGTCGCTGATGGCGTGCCGGACGCGCTGGTAGCGGTCGCGGCCGGCCCGGCCGGCCACCCAGATCTCGTCGTAGACCTTGCTGACCCGGTTGCTGCTGGCCAGCTTGTCGCTGTCGCCGTGCCCGATGAAGACGTGCTTGGCCTCGGCGATGCGCAGCATGTGCACGTTCTTGCCGGCGTTGCCGGGGTAGAGGACCACCCGCACCTCGGACAGGTCCAGCTTGGCCACGTCGTCCGCCTTGGGCACGCAGACCACGGGTATCCAGGTGCGGCTCAGGAAGCGGAACGAGGGGCGCTCGCGCAGCACGATCAGCGGGCGCAGGTCGAGCTGCTCCAGCGTCTCGATCCACATGTTGACCTGGTACATGAAGTCCCGGGAGACCGCGGCGAAGCTGAAGTAGAGCGCCACCTGGGGCCGGTAGTCGGCCAGTTGCCCGTTAAGCGAGGCGATCACGTCGTCCGGCGTGGGCGTCCGGCGCACCCGGCGCAACTGCCACAGCAGCGCGCCCAGCGCCAGCACGGACAGCCCGACCGTCAGCGCGAACCCGGCGTACGCCACCGACCAGGTCCCGGTGGCCAGCGCGGCCACCAGCGCCGCGTGTCCGGGCAGGTCGAGGTGGAGCAGCTTGCGCAGGAACCGCCGGTACAGCAGGGCGGGCGGCTGCTCGGGAATGCCCGCGCCGCTCATGTCGAGGTTGCGCACGATCACCGGCAGGGTCCGCCGCGCCCGGATGATCCGGTGCACCGCCGAGTACAGCATCATGATCGCGAAGTGGACGGTGAACACGGCCAGCGCGGCGACCAGGAGCACCTCGGGGGCGTCCATCCGTTCGGCGAGGGCGAGCAGCATCGCCGTCCGGGCCGCGAACCGCATGGTGCGGGTCATCTGCAGCGAGGCGAGCCTGCGGACGAAGCCGGGAGCCCGGGAGTGCAGCATCTCGTCTGTGAGATAGCTCACGGCCGACGCCGCGGCGAAACCCCACAGGGACGGCAGGATCGCGAACACGGGGAGTGCCGCGAAACTGGCGCCGAACAGGAACACCAGAAGAAGGTCGACTTTGCCGCGCACGCGCAGGACAGAGCACAACCAACGGATCATCATGGGCAGGATTCCTCTTCCACTGACGCATGCGGCCGCGCGGGAGCCGCGGTACGCCTGTACGACTCGCAACAAGAGTAGATGGTTGTAGTACAGCCTCAGTACACGAGGATTTAACTTCCGAACGGCGGGTGACCGAGCGGCGCCGCCCGGTGACCAAGCGCCGGTCCGCTCGTTGCGCTGAACGTGCAGTCACAGGATGTCGCCCCGCGCCCCGCACCCTCCGCCAGCGATCCGGTCGTCGACGTCGAGCAGGCCGAGGCCGCGCTCGTCGAGCACTATCCGCGCCTGGTCCGGCTCGCCTACCTGGTGCTGCCGCCGCGCCTCGGCCGCAACCGCCGCGTCCTGACCGCGCACGCCCTCACCCAGCGCGCGCTGCCCCGCAACCGCACCCCGGTTCCGGTGATCCCGGCGCAGTCCACCGGCCGCGACGGCGACCCCGGTTACGCCCTGGTCCGCCTGCGCGTGCTGCGTACGGCCCTGGAGGCGGGGCTGCCGCTGTGCCGCCCGGCGTGGCCCAAGCGGTCCCAACTGCCGCCGCTGCTCCCCCAGGTGTGGGGCCTGCGGCTGTTCCCGCGCTCCGGCGGCGCCGACGAACTGGCCCTGGACCAGGCGCTGTCCGCGCTGTCCGGCCCGGGGCGCGCGGCGTACGCGCTGCGCGGCCTGGAGCGGCTCCCCGACGGCGAGGTGCGGCGGGTGCTCGACGCCTCGGGCGTCGCCGACGCGGACGCGGCGCTGCGCGAGGCCGGCACGGTGGCCGGGCCGTACCCGCTGCTGGAGTCGCCCGAGTTCGACCCCTGCTCGCTCCAGGCCCGGCCGACCGATCTGCTGCGCCGCCGCCGGTATCTGCGGGCGGCGCTGGTGGCCGGGTGCGCGCTCGTGGTGGGCGGGGCGCTGCTGGGTCTGCCCGGCGACACCTGGGGCCCGTACGGCGCCGCCGCCCCGCCGTACACCCGGAACCCGGCGGCCGAGGCGGCCCTCGACCCGGGCGAGCTGGTCCGGGTCCCCGCCGCCGCGTGGCGGACCTCGGCGCGCGCCGACTTCTCGGTGTGGCCGGCCCGCGGCGACCTGGCCGGCGACCGCGCGCTGCTCCGCCGCGCGCTGGCGGTCTGGGCCCGGCCCGGCGGCTCGGTGGCCGTCTCCGCGACGCCGGGCACGCCGACCGGCGGCCCGGCCGGTCCCCCGCAACTGCTGTACGCGGGGACGGTCGACGCCGTCCGGGTGGTGCTCCTCTACGACGGGCTGCGGCTGGCCCGGTACGCCGAGCCGAAGAACGGCGCGGCCGCCGCCGCCCTCGACCTCGCGCGGGCCGACGGCGCCCGGCGGCCCGAGGCGGGCGCGGTGGTGCTGGGCCGCTCCGACCGCACCGTCCGCTATCTGACGGCCCCCTGGGTGACCGAGGCGGCCGAGCGGGACCTGACGGAGCCGGGCGGCGGCGCGATGGAGCTGACGCTGACCGGCGGGGTGACCGCGCCGCTGGCGAGCCCGGTGCAGCGGTCCGGCGCCTGCACGTCCTGGAACGCGCTGGAGCTGACGGACGGCTCCGCCACCCGCGTCCTGACCGACCTCGGCGAGCTGGTCCCCGCCCGGCTCACCACCGGCCGCCCCGGCTCGGCGTCGGAGGTCTCCGGCGCGAAGGCGCTGCGCGACTGGGCGCCGTTCGCCTGCTCGCTGGACACGGTCCGCGGCGCGGGGGTGCGGTCGGTGAACGCCTGGGACTTCGCCTCGCAGTCGCTGCCCGGGTCCGGGGGCCGGGCCTCCTGGGTGTGCACCCGGGCGGAGACCTGGCGGGGCGGCGGCGCGAAGGTGCTGGCGCAGTTCCACACCCACGGCGGGACCTACGGGGCGGTCGCGGCGAAGGCCGAGGACGTACCGGCGTGCGGCGAGCGCGATCCGCATGTGCTGGCCGGGGTGCTGTGGAAGTCGCGGGAGGACGGCTGGTACCTGCTGGCCGCCGGTGACAAGGGCATCGGGTCGATCCGGGCGACCGGCGGCATCGACGCCTCGGCGGAGTCGAACGTGCTGGCGGCCGAGGCGAAGAAGGGCGCGCGGGCCGAGCTGCGGGGCACCCTGGACGACGGCCGCGAGGTGCGGGGCCTGCGCTGACCGGCCCGGCCCGCCGCCTCTGCCCCGACCCTTGCTGACACTGGCGTCAACAAGTCCCGGCGGAAGGGTTCCGCCGGGACTTACCCGTCAGTACATTGACGCCATGTCCAACAAGCTCACGCCGCCGAAGAGGACGACCGTCGTCGCCGCGGCCGGGGCCGCCGCCCTGCTCGCGCGCTGGGCGCTGCGCCGCCGCGGCCGGGACGCCCCGGCGCCCGCACCCCGCTCGCCGCGCCGACGGGAACTGCTGGTCACCGCCCACGAGCGGATCGCCGACGGCGTCGTGCGGCTCCGTCTGGAGGGCCACGACCTGCCGCGCTGGACGCCCGGGGCCCATCTCGACCTGGTGCTGCCGTCGGGACTGGTCCGGCAGTACTCGCTCTGCGGCGACCCGGAGGACACCTCGTCGTACACGGTCGCCGCCCGACTGGCGGCGGACGGCCGGGGCGGCTCGCGCGAGCTGCACGAACTGGTGCGGGAGGGCATGGAGCTCGAGGTGCGCGGCCCCCGCAACCGCTTCCCGCTGGTGCAGGCCCCCGCCTACCGCTTCGTCGCGGGCGGCATCGGCATCACACCCCTGCTGCCGATGCTGCGGTCGCTGCCGGAGGGCACCGGGTGGAAGCTGCTGTACGGCGGGCGGACCCGGGCCTCGATGCCGTTCCTGGAGGAGATCGGCAAGCTCGACCCGGAGGGCACCCGGGTCACCGTCGTCGCCGAGGACGAGGCCGGACTGCCCGACCTGGACGCGTTCCTCACCGGGGTCCCCGAGGACGCCGCCGTGTACTGCTGCGGCCCGGAGGGGCTGATGACGGCCGTGGCCGAGAAGCTGCCGGCCGGGACGGAGCCGCACCTGGAGCGGTTCGCGCCCCGCGCGGCCGGTGCCGGCGACGGCGCGTTCGAGGTCGAACTGCACCGCAGCGGACGGGTGCTGACCGTGCCCGCCGGTTCCTCGGTCCTGGCCGCCGTGCGCGCGGAGCTGCCGAACACCCCGTACTCCTGCGAGCAGGGCTGGTGCGGGACCTGTCAGCAGCGGGTGCTGGAGGGCGAGATCGACCACCGGGACGAGCTGCTGACCGACTCCGAGCGCGGCGACTCGATGCTGATCTGCGTGTCACGGACCCGGGGTGAGAGGCTGGTGCTGGATCTGTGAACACCGGTGCGCGGTCCGGTCCGTATCCCGGCCGGAACCGATCGGTAAGGTGTTCGCATGACTACCGGGGTGCGCCGCCGGATGGGCGTCGAGGAGCGACGGCGGCAGTTGATCGGGGTCGCCCTCGAACTCTTCAGCCGCCGCTCGCCCGATGAGGTGTCCATCGACGAGATAGCGTCGGCCGCCGGCATCTCCCGCCCGCTGGTCTACCACTACTTCCCCGGCAAACTCAGCCTCTACGAGGCCGCGTTGCGGCGGGCCGCCGACGATCTCGCCGAGCGGTTCGTGGAGCCGAGGCAGGGGCCGCTCGGGGCGCGGCTGCTGCGCGTGATGCGCCGCTTCTTCGACTTCGTCGACGACCACGGCCCCGGTTTCTCCGCCCTGATGCGCGGCGGCCCGGCGGTCGGCTCCTCCACCACCAACGCGCTCATCGACTCCGTACGGCAGGCCGCGTACGTCCAGATCCTGTCGCACCTGGGCGTGACCGAACCGCCCGCGCGCCTGGAACTGGTCGTCCGCTCCTGGATCTCGCTGACCGAGTCGACCGCGCTGATCTGGCTGGACGGCCGGCGCGTCCCGCGCGCCGAGCTGGAGCGGCAGCTCGTGCACGACCTGGCCGCGCTGCTCGTCGTCAGCGCCGCCTACGACGAGGAGATGAGCGCCCTGCTGCGCGGCGTCCTCGCCGGCGAACCGGCCGACGGCCCCTTCGGCGACCTGGTCGGCCGGATCGTCGCGCTGGCGTCCTGAGGCCGCCCGTTCGGATCAGGCTCTAGTTCTCGAACTTCCGGTACGAGGCGTCCAGTTCGCGGACCTCGGCGGAGGCGTGCAGGGCGAGGCCCTCGGGCTTGGCGTACTGGCGGAGCAGGTCGAGGACGGCCTCGGTGAGCCGGGCCTTGGTCTCCTCGGTGCGGCCCGCGAGCAGCCCGATGGTGACGTGCACGACGGCGTGGCCCTCGGTGTCCGGGCCGACGGTGGTGTTCTCGGTACGGCGGAACTGCGTCTTGCACGCCGGCGGCTTCGCCGTCGCGATGTCGACCACGGTGCTGTGCAGGGCCTTGGCGAAGGCCGGCCGGTCGAAGCCGTCCGCCAGTTGCTCGGAGTAGTCGACGGTGATCTGCGGCATGGGTGCTCCTGTTCTACGTCCGGACAGGAGCACCCTAGCCGCCGGGTGCGTCAGCCCGCCCGGGTGAAGACCGCCACCGTGCGGCCCGGCACGGTGAACGTGCCCTCGCGGTACGAGGACCGCTTCACCACGGCGTCCGATCCGGCCGCCTGGACCGGGTGCAGCCGGTAGCCGGCGCCGGCCAGGGCGGCGACGCGCTGTTCCTGCCGGTCGGGGGTGGCGTTGAAGACGACCACCAGGTCACCGAGGCGCATGGTGATCACGCCGGGCGTCTCGTCCGCCCCGGACAGCGGGAAGGAGAGCCGGGAGGCCACCTGTCCGGCGGTGGCGAGGGAGAAGTCCTTCTCGCCGGTCCGGACCCTCAGCAGGTCCCGGTACGCCGCCGAGGCGCCCTCGATCTGCGGGCAGCCGACCCGCACCGAGGTCAGCAGCGGCTTGGCGTACGGCCACTTGTCCTTGTTGTCGGCGGCCGGCGGCAGCCCCCGGCCGAAGCCGTTGCCGTCGGCGCAGTCCCAGTGGATGGCGTTGAACCAGTCGCCGCTGTCGTAGGAGTTGCGGTCCAGGGACTTGGAGCGCAGCAGGTCGGTGCCGGCCTGGGAGAGCGCCGGGCCCTGCGAGAGGGCGGCCGTGGCCATGGCGAGGACCTGCATCCGGGCCCGGTCGGCGGCGCCGGTGTCCTTCGGCAGCTTGAAGGCGAGCGCGTCGAACAGGGTCTCGTTGTCGTGGGCGTCGGCGTAGGCGAGGGCGTCGCCGGGGGCCTTCGCGTACCCGGCGGGCGCCCCGTTGTAGTCGACCTCGGAGCCCTTGACCTCCTTGCCGGTGGTGTCGGTGAAGGTGAAGCCGGCGAGGTTGCCGGAGAGCCCGACCTTGATCAGGTCCTGGTAGTGCAGCAGCCGGGCCTTCTGCTCGGCCGGGGTGCCGTTGTCCGCCGAGCCGTTGGGGTCGGTGTAGAGCCCGGAGGCGAAGCCCTGCACGCCGGGGTCGGCGTCGAAGGGGCCGCCGCCGCGCACGGCGTCGCGGGCGCGGTCGGAGAAGGTGGCGATGCCGGTGCCGGCCATGTTCTTCTGGGTGGCCTGGGTGAAGCGGGCGTCGTCGGCGACCTCGCCGAAGTTCCAGCCCTCGCCGTACAGGATGATCTTCTTTCCGTCGACGCCGTCCTCGGCGACGGTCAGCGCGTCCAGGGCCTTGCGGACGGCGAGGATGTTGGCCTTCGGGTGGTGGCCCATCAGGTCGAAGCGGAAGCCGTCGACCTTGTACTGCTTGGCCCAGGTGACGACCGAGTCGACGACGAGCTTGCCCATCATGGCGTTCTCGGTGGCCGTGTCGGCGCAGCAGGTGCTGTTCGCGATCGAGCCGTCGGCGAGGAGGCGCTGGTAGTAGCCGGGCACGATCCGGTCCAGGACGCTGGTCTTCGCCTGGCCGCCGGCCGCCGTGTGGTTGTAGACGACGTCCATGACGACCCGCAGGCCGTCCTCGTTGAGCGCCTTGACCATCTTCCGGAACTCGACGGTGCGGGCCGTGCCGTCCGGGTCGGTGGCGTAGGAGCCCTCGGGGACCGTGTAGTGGTACGGGTCGTACCCCCAGTTGTAGGCGTCCTTCGCCGCCGTCTTCGCCACGCACTCCTGCTGCCGCTCGGAGTCGGCGGGCAGCGCGGCCAGGTCGCAGCCGACGGTGGCCTGCCCGGACCGCTTCTCGGGGATGGTGGCGATGTCGAAGACGGGCAGCAGGTGCACGTACGAGGTGCCGGCCGCGGCCAGCTTCCTCAGGTGCCCGCTGCCGTCGCTGTCCTTGTCGGTGAAGGCGAGATAGGTCCCCCGGTGCTCGGCGGTGCGGTCCTCGGCGGAGAAGTCCCGCACGTGCAGTTCCTGGATCTGGGCGTCGCGCAGCGGGACCGCCTTCGGCTTGCGCAGGCTGCTCCAGTTGCTGGGCGCGAGGGACTTGTCGGCGAGGTCGACGACGAGGCTCCGCCCGGAGTCGGCGGTCAGGGCGACGGCGTACGGGTCGGTGACCCTGTTGGTGACGACCCGGCCCGCCTCGGGGGCCCAGACCTTCACGACGTACCGGTACGGCTTGTTCTTCCAGGAGGCGGGGCCGGTGACGGACCAGACGCCGGTGGTGTCGTCGCGGCGCATCGGCTTCGTCGAGCCGTCCAGCTCCAGGGAGACGCTCAGGGCCGTCGGTGCCCAGACGGACAGGGTGGGGCGGCCGCCGCGGAAGACCGGGCCGAGGTCGGCCCCGGTGGCCTTCGGGTAGAGGTCGTCCAGGGCCCCGGCGGTCTGCACGCCGGTCGCGGCGAGCACCGCGCCGCCCGCGGCCAGTTGGCTCGCGACGACCTGGCCGCGCAGGGCCCCTCGGACCCGGTCGCGGTCACGGGGGTCCACCGACCAGGCGGTGTACTCCTTCAGGTGCGGGTACTTCGCCTTCTGCGCGTCGGTGAGGGAGGTCTTCGTCAGCCGCAGCCACCGCTCGTCGGTGCTGGTCAGGACGCCGTCGTCGGCCTTGATCGAGCCGGTGGCGGAGGACCGGAGCTGGGTGGAGGCGGCGCCCTCGGCGCCGTTCCAGGCGAGGGTGTTCCGGTCGATCCAGACCGCCTTGGAGGTGGTCAGGTCGACGGCGGCGGCCGAACCGGCGGGCTGCGGCAGCAGGTACTCCTCCTCGCCGCTCACCAGCCACACCTCGTGGCCGTCGGCCTTGAGGTCCAGCGCCTGGTCGGTGGGCAGGTCCTTCTCGTCGCCCTTGTGCAGGATGTAGCTGAGGCTGGTGGCACCCTCGGTGAGCGGAACCTCGTAGACCGCGCCATAGGCGTCGGTCTTCACCGGCATCAGGGGCTTCGACCAGTCGGTGGGCTGCGCGGCACCCGACCAGACGTGCAGTCCCCAGCCGTCGTAGTTTCCGTCGGCGCGGTGGTAGTGCAGGACGGCCTTGGTGGTGTCCTGCGGCGGGTACCCGGGCCGCTCGGTGCTGACGGTCTCCTCGCCCTGCTCGATCCAGACCTCGCCGGTCCTCGTCACGTCGATGGTGCGGTCGGCGGTGACGTCCTTGGTGCCGTCCTTGTCGACGACGAGGAAGGAGACGCTGGAGGCGCCGGGCTCGAGCTTGACGTAGGCGAAGGCGCCGTAGGCGTCCCGGCCGGTGAAGGGGTGGCCCGCCGGCCAGGTGGTCGCCTCCCCGTCGGCGAGGTCGCCCCAGGCGTACAGGTTCCAGTCGGCGTAGTTCCCGTCCGGGCGCCGGTAGTGGACGACCGCGTAGTCCCGGGAGGACGCGGTGGGCGGCGGCTCGACGGGCGGGGTGCCGGTCGTCGAGGCGGCCGTGGCGCTCGCGGTGCGGCCCGCGGAGTCCACGGCGACCGCCTTGTAGCGCAGGGCGGTGCCGGCCGGGGTGTTCCCGGGGACGGTGTCGGTGACCTTGTAGGGGGCGTGGTCGGCGGAGCCGAGGACGCGCCACCTGCCGTTGCCGGTCTGGGCGGCGAACACGACCCGGTTGAGCCCTCCGCCGTCGACGTCGGCGGTCAGCTCGACGGTGCCGGTGGCGCCGGGCTCGGGGGCCTTCAGGGTGAGGGCGGGCTTGGCCTCCGGCCGGGCGGGCTTTCCGGCCGCCTTCAGCACGATCGCCGAGCCGGCCGGGACGGTGACGGTGATCTTCTTGCCGGCGTCCGAGGTGAGGTGGCGGCCGGTGCCGTGGATGCCGTCGAAGCGCGTGCCGGCCGAGCCGGTCGCGAAGGTGGCGGTCTTCGCCTCGTCCGCGTTGTTGAGAGCGACGACGTACTCGGTGCCGGTCCTCGCGTCGGTGCGGGAGAAGGCGTAGACACCGGCGCCGTCGGCGGCGTACCGCTCGCTCTGGACTCCGTCGGCGAGGGCGGGGTGCGCCTCGCGCAGCTTGGCGAGGGCGCTGATCTGCCGGTAGAGGGGGGCCCGGGTGTCGTAGGCGTCCTCGGCGTGGGTGCGGTCGGTGCCGATCTGGTCGTCGTCCAGGTAGTCGGCGCTCTTCGAGGCGAACATCGGCTGGCGGGCGTCCTTGTCGCCGCCCGCGCCGGTGAAGCCCTGCTCGTCGCCGTAGTAGACGACCGGGTTGCCGCGGCTGAGGAACATCAGCTCGTTGGCGAGCTTGGCCTTGCGCAGCAGTTCGGCGTCGGTGGCGTCCGGGTCGTCCTGCTTCAGGAAGGTCCCGATCCGGCCCATGTCGTGGTTGCCGAGGAAGGTGACCTGCTCGTAGGCGTTGGCCTTGTCGGTCGTGTACTTGTAGTCGTCGCCGAAGACCCGGGCGAGTTTGCGCGCGCTGCCGCCCTGGGAGGCGTAGGCGCGGGCCGCGTCCTGGAAGGGGAAGTCGAGGGTGGAGTCGAGCCGGCCCTGGGTGACGTACGGGGAGGTCACGGCGGTGTCGGCGGAGTAGACCTCGCCGAACATGAAGAAGTCGTCCCGTCCCTGCCGGGCCGCGTAGGCGTCCAGGGCGGTGGCCCACTGGGTCCAGAACTCCATGTTCACGTGCTTCACGGTGTCGATCCGGAAGCCGTCGATGTCGAAGTCCCGCACCCAGCGCTGGTAGATCTTCTCCATGCCCCGGACGACCTCGGGCCGCTCGGTCCACAGGTCGTCCAGCCCGTTGAAGTCGCCGTAGGTGGCGGACTCGCCGGCCCAGGTGGAGTCGCCCCGGTTGTGGTACACCGTCGGGTCGTTGAGCCAGGCGGGCACCTTGGTCCCGCCGGCGGCCTCCGGGGTGTACGGGAAGGAGTCGGCGTCGACGGCGGGGAAGCGCCGCGTGCCGTCGGCGTAGTCGGCGTCGTCGAAGGGCTCGCCGTCCTTCGTCAGGTAGGGGAAGGCGCCCTTGGAGAGGTAGCCGTAGGACTTCTCCTCGTAGTCGACGACGTCGGCGGTGTGGTTGGTGATGACGTCGAAGAAGACCTTCATGCCCTTGGCGTGCGCCTTGGCGATCAGGTTCGTCAGGTCCTGGTTGGTGCCGAAGTGCGGGTCGACCTGGGTGAAGTCGGTGATCCAGTAGCCGTGGTAGCCGGCCGAGGCGTTCTCCCCGGTGCCCTGCACGGGACGGTTCTTGAAGATCGGCGCCAGCCAGATGGCGGTGGTGCCCAGGTCCTTGATGTAGTCCAGCTTCTTCGTCAGGCCCTTGAGGTCCCCGCCCTGGTAGAAGCCCTTGTCGGTGGGGTCGTAGCCGGTGGCGAGGCGGGAGCCGGTCAGGCCGCCGCGGTCGTTGCCGGTGTCGCCGTTGGCGAAGCGGTCGGGCAGGACGAAGTAGAACTGCTCGCGGGTCAGTTCGTGCCGGGCCGGGACCTCGGCCAGCCGGGCGTCCGACGGAGGCGGCGGCGGTGCGGCGGCGCTCGCGGTGAGCGGCTGGACCAGCGTCGCCGCGAGGGCGGCGACGGTGACCGCCGCGACCCGTGGGGCGAGGGTGGTGCGGCGCCTGCCCGGCGCCGGGCGTCTCGGTTTCACCGGTGGAACTCCTTGCTGCTGGCGGCTCGTTCGCGGGTCCGACCCCGGCGAGACGGTAACGCCGACGCAAGACTTGCGGCAAGGGTCATGAAAGTAACGGAAAGACATTTCATGACCCTTGCCGCCGGGGGCCGGTTCAGCAGCTCGGCCGGCCCGCGTACAGGGCGAGTGCGGTGTTGCCGCCGAGGGTCGCCGTGAACTGGCCGGAGCCGTTCACGGTGACGGTCCGGTTGCTCTGGACGTCGCAGTAGGTGCCCGCCGCGAGGGAGGTCTGGTAGGTCCGGGTCAGCGAGCCGCTCTCGTGGTTGATGGCGACGAAGCCCTTGCCGCCCCGCCCGAAGGCGATGGCGTCACCGCCGTTGTCCCACCAGTTGGTGACCGCCTCGCCCCGCACGGCGTTGCGGAAGGCGACCATCGACTTGATCTCGGGCCAGGCGTGCTGGCACTTCCAGCCGTTCTGCCAGCAGGCGTTGACCGCCCCGCCGTTGGGCGGCCCGGCGTCGTGGTCGGAGAACTCGTACCCGGAGTTGATGTCCGGCGACCCGTACGGCCAGGCCAGCATGAAGACGTTGGCCAGGGTGTAGGTGGCGTTGTCCTTGTAGCTGAGGGTGGAGCCGTTGCGCTCGGTGTCGTGGTTGTCGACGAAGACGCCGGCCGAGCCGCTGCCCAGGTAGCCCCAGCCCTCGCCGTAGTTCTTCAGATAGGCGAGGTTCTCGTTGTTGAAGACCCGCTTGAGGTCGTAGGCGTACCGGAACTCCTGGACGTCCCCGGTGCCGGTGTACTCCCCCGGCTGGACGGCCTCCCCGGCGCCGTAGATGACCTCCTGCTTCCAGTACACGCCCGGGTTGCTCAGCCGGGACTTGATGCTGGCGAGGTCGGCGGCCGGGATGTGCTTGGCCGCGTCGATCCGGAAGCCGTCGACGCCGAGGGAGAGCAGGTCGTTGAGGTACCCGGCGATGGCGCCGCGCACATAGCTCTCGCCGGTGTCGAGGTCGGCGAGGCCGACCAGTTCGCAGTTCTGGACGTTGGCGCGGTCGGCGTAGTTGCTGATCTGCGCGGTGCAGTCGTCGAAGTCGTAGGACGAGTACAGCCCGGGGTAGGTGTACTTCGTGTACGACGAGCCGCCGGTGCCGGTGCCGCTGCCCGCCGACATGTGGTTGACGACGGCGTCCACGACGACCTTGACGCCGGCCGCGTGGCAGGTGTTCACCATGTTCCGGAAGGCGGTCCGGTCGCCGAGCCGGCCGGCGATCTTGTAGCTGACGGGCTGGTACGAGGTCCACCACTGGGACCCCTGTATGTGCTCGGCGGGCGGGGAGACCTGCACGGAGCCGTAGCCGGCCGGGCCGAGGGTGCTGGTGCACTCCCTGGCCACCGAGCCGTAGTTCCACTCGAACAGGACGGCGGTGACGTCCTTGGTGCCGGGGGGAGCCGCCTGTGCGTTAGACGGGTTCATGACAAGGGCGGCCACGGCGAGGGCGGCGGCCCCGGAGAGGATTCTGCGTGCCATGTGGGGTTTCCTTCGTCTTTGAAGGCGCTTGCTGAAACCTTCAGAAACCTTGCGGTGACGCAGATGGTAAAGGCCCGCCGCCCGAAAGGGCAGCGGGCCGTACGAGATTGAAGGAAAAAATCCTTACGGCCGGGAGGTCCACCACACCGTCGTGTCGGCCGGCACCTTCGCCTCGCCGTCCGCCTCGGTCACCTCGCCGCTGGCCAGCAGCACGCGCCCGTGGCCGGGCACCGACACCGACTCCCCGGTGGTGTTGGCGACGCACACGAAGTCCCCGCGCCGGAAGGCGAGGACGCCCTCGGGGGCGCGCAGCCACTCCACCGCGTCACCGGCACCCAGGTCCGGCTGCGCGCGGCGGACGGCGAGCGCCGTGCGGTACAGCTCCAGGGTGGAGCCGGGCACCCCGGTCTGCGCCTCGACGCTCAGCTCGCCCCAGCCCTCGGGCTGCGGCAGCCAACTGCCGCCCTCGCCGAAGCCGTACGACGAGCCCGTGCGGGTCCACGGGATCGGCACCCGGCAGCCGTCGCGGAACCCGTCCTGGCCGGCGCCGCGGAAGTACGCCGGGTCCTGGCGCACCTCGTCCGGGAGGTCCACGACGTCCGGCAGGCCCAGCTCCTCGCCCTGGTAGACGTAGGCCGAGCCGGGCAGGGCGAGCATCAGCAGGGTGGCCGCGCGGGCCCGGCGCAGGCCCAGTTCGCGGTCGCCGGCCAGCCGGATCTGGGTGCCCAGGCCGGGCGGGTTGGCGAAGCGGGTGGCGTGCCGGGTCACGTCGTGGTTGGACAGCACCCAGGTGGCCGGGGCGCCGACCGGGCGCATCGCCTCCAGGGTGCGGTCGATCACGCCGCGCAGTTCCTCGGCGTCCCAGTGGGTCCCCAGGTACTGGAAGTTGAACGCCTGGTGCAGCTCGTCGGGCCGGACGTAGTGGGCGGTGCGCTCGATGGTCGGGGTCCACGCCTCGGCGACGAAGATGCGCTCGCCCGAGTACTCGTCCAGGATGAGCCGCCACTGGCGGTAGATGTCGTGGACGCCGTCCTGGTCGAAGAACGGCATGACATCGTTGCCCAGCAGCTTGAGCTGTTCGTGCGAACCGAGGTCGGGCAGGCCCTCGGCCTTCACCATGCCGTGGGCGACGTCGATGCGGAAGCCGTCGACGCCCATGTCCAGCCAGAAGCGCAGGATCGAGCGGAACTCGTCGCCGACCGCCGGGTGCTCCCAGTTGAAGTCGGGCTGCTCGGGCGCGAAGAGGTGCAGGTACCACTCGCCGGGCGTGCCGTCGGGTTCCGTCACCCGGGTCCAGGCCGGGCCGCCGAAGATGGACTCCCAGTCGTTGGGCGGCAGTTCGCCGTCCGCGCCCTTGCCGGGGCGGAAGTGGTAGCGCTCCCGCAGCGGGGAACCGGGGCCCTCGGCGAGGGCCCGCTTGAACCACTCGTGCTGGTCGGAGGAGTGGTTGGGCACCAGGTCGACGATGATCCGCAGGCCCAGCTCATGGGCGTCGCGGATCAGCGCGTCGGCGTCGAGCAGGGTGCCGAACATCGGGTCGACGGCCCGGTAGTCGGCGACGTCGTAACCGGCGTCGGCCTGCGGGGAGGCGTAGAAGGGGCTGAGCCACACGGCGTCCACACCGAGGTCGCGCAGGTACGGCAGGCGGGTGCGGACGCCTTCCAGGTCGCCCATGCCGTCGCCGTTGCTGTCGGCGAAGCTGCGCGGGTACACCTGGTAGATCACCGCGTCCCGCCACCAGTCGCGGCGCCTGGCGACGGTGGCGACGGCCGAGTCGGTCCGGGAGGTCGGGGCCTGGGCTGCGAAGTGCTGCTGGCTCATGTCGTCCTTGATGCGTAACGGGTACATGGAGGCGTGGGTCGGGTGGCGTCGGCCGCCGGGGAAGGAGGCGGTCGCGGTACTGCGGGGTCCGGGGGTCCCCCCGCTCGAGCGAAGCCGAGAGTGGGGGAGGGCACCGCGACCGCCACCCGCGGGAGGGGCCTCAGCCCTTGGTGCCGCCCGCGGTGAGGCCGGTGACCAGGTTCTTCTGCACGAGGTAGAAGAAGGCGGACACGGGTATGGCGATCAGCACCGCGGTGGCGGCCATCAGGTTGCGCTGCGCGTCGTGCTCGCTGACGAAGCTCTGCAGTCCGACGGCGAAGGTGTACTTGGTGTCGGACAGCATGAACGTGGACGCGAAGGCGACCTCGCCGAAGGCCGTGATGAAGCTGTAGAAGGCGGCGACCGCCAGGCCCGGCCGGGCCAGCGGCAGGATCAGCCGGAAGAACGTGCCGAACGGGGAGAGCCCGTCGACCCGGCCCGCCTCGTCGATCTCGAACGGGATGGTGTCGAAGTACCCCTTGAGCAGCCAGGCGCAGTACGGCACCGCGGTCGAGCAGTAGACCAGGATCAGCCCGAGGAAGCTGTCGATGAGCCCCAGCTCGGACAGGATCTGGTACATCGGCACGATCAGGACGGCGATGGGGAACATCTGCGTGAGCAGCAGCACCCACATCAGCTTCCGGTAGCCGGGGAACCGCATCCGGGACACGGCGTACCCGGTGGTGGCGGCGACCATGACGCCGATGACGGTGGTGCCGAGCGAGACGACCAGCGAACTCTGCAGCCAGTGCCAGAAGTTGGTCTCGCTCAGCACGAACGAGTAGTTCTCGAACGTCATCTTGCCCCAGATGCGCCCGGGGTGCAGATAGTCGTCCTTGTCCGGGCCGAGGGAGAGGAAGACCAGCCAGGCGATGGGGAACAGGGCGATCAGGCTCGCCACGGTGAGCACACCGTGCGAGGCGAGGGCGGCGCCCCGGCCCCGCCGGCGGCGCGGTCCCGGCGCGGGGGACGCGGCGCCCGACTCCGCCGGACCGGTCGCGGGGGTGACGGTGGTGGTGGTCATGGATGCCTCAGATCGCGAGCTGCTGCTCGTCACGGTTCAGCCAGCGGCGGTAGAAGGAGGTGAAGACGATCAGCACGGCCAGCAGCAGGATGCCGTAGGCGGCGGACTGCGCGAACTCGCGCGGCTGCTGCCCGAAGCCGAGCTGGTAGGCCCAGGTCACCAGGATCTGCGCGTCCGGGGCGGTGTTGCCGAACAGCAGGAAGATGATGGCGAACTGGTTGAAGGTCCAGATGATGCCCAGCAGGACGACGGTGGAGCTGACCGCCCGCAGGCCGGGCAGCGTCACGTGGCGGAACCGCTGCCAGGCGTTGGCGCCGTCCATCTCGGCCGCCTCGTACAGCGAGGAGTCGATGGACTGGAGCCCGCCGAGGAGCGAGACCATCATGAACGGCACACCGCACCAGGTGTTCACCATGATCGCGGCGAACCGCTGCCAGAAGGTGTCCTCCAGCCACTGCGGCGTCGGCAGGTGCACCGCCTCCAGGGCGGAGTTGATGATGCCGGAGTCGGCGAGCATGAACCGCCAGCCGAAGACGGTGACGAAGGTCGGCACGGCCCACGGCAGGACCAGCATCAGCCGGTAGAAGGTGCGTCCGCGCAGCTTCTGGTTGAGCAGCAGGGCCAGGCCCAGGCCGATGCAGTAGTGCAGGGTGACGCAGGCGGCCGTCCACACGATCGTCCAGATGAAGTGGGACCAGAACCGGTCGTAGGCGGTCTCGCCCCACAGGATGTCGGCGTAGTTGTCCAGGCCGACGAACTTGTAGGTGGCCTCGATCTCGTTGACGCCGATGGTGCGGGCCGAGTTGAGGCTGTCGGCGTCGGTGAGCGTGAGGTAGAAGCCGTACGCCAGGGGGTACAGCACCAGGACGCCGAGGACGATCACCACCGGCGCGATCATGGCGTAGGCGTACCAGTGTCTCTGGTAGCCGTTGATGAGGCGCCGGCCCAGGCCGGGCCGGGGCGTGCGGTCACCGCGGCGCTTGCCGGTCGCGCGGTCGATGGCGACTGTCATGGTTCGACAACCTTCTCGGAATCCTGCGGATCAAGGGGTACGGCCCAGGGGCCGGCGGCCGTCGGGTCCCCTCCCCCTCTGCCGGGGGACCCGACGGCCACGCGGGCTCACTTGCCGAAGTCCGGCACCAGCTTGGTGATGGCCGTCTCGGCGTTCTTCAGCCCCTCGTCCAGCGACTCCTTGCCGCCGGCGATCTTCGGCAGCTCGTCGTCGAGCGGGGTCCACAGGGAGCTGTACTCCGGCAGGGCCGGGCGCGGCTGGGCGGCGGAGAGCACGCCCTGGTAGCCGGCGATGCCCGGGTCGGCCTTGACCTTGTCGGTGTAGGCGTCGTCCCGCGTGGGCAGCGTGGAGTTCTTCAGCGCGACGCTCTCCTGCGACTTCGCGGAGGTCATGAAGTTGACGAACTTCAGCGCGGCCTTCTGGTGCGCCTGGTCCGACCCGGCGTACACGGACAGGTTGTGGCCGCCGGTCGGGGCGCCCGCCTTCCCCGTCGAGCCGGCCGGGACGGTGGCGATCCCCAGGTTCTCCTTGTCCTTGAACGCGGAGCCCTTGTAGAAGTTGGTGATCTCCCAGGGGCCCTGGATGATCGAGGCGAGCTTGCCGCTGACGAACGCGTCCTGGATGTGGGCGTAGGCGTCGGCGGTGGTGTCGGCCTTGTGCAGGCCCTTGCCGTCGAACAGGCTCAGCCAGGTGCCGTACGCCTTCTTGGCCGCGGCCGAGTCGACCGTGATCTTCTTGGCGCCGGCGTCGACGGTGTCGGTGCCCTCCCCGTAGAGGAACGGCTGCGCGTAGTAGCCCGCGGTGGAGCCCCAGTAGCCGTCGGCGCCGGTCTTGGCCTTGATCGTGGCGGCGGCCTTCTTCAGGTCGTCCCAGGTCTTGGGCGCCTCGACGCCGGCCTTCGCGAACAGCTCCTTGTTGTAGACGAAGGCGAGCGTGTCGGTGACCAGCGGGACGCCGTACGTCTTGCCCTCGTACTTCGCCTGCTCGATCAGGCTCGGCTGGAACTTGTCCTGGTCGGCGAGGGCCTCGGTGCCGTCCAGCGGCAGGAAGAAGCCCTTCTTGGCGAAGGCGGGGGTCCAGCCGACCTCGGAGCGCAGCACGTCCGGGGCGCCCTTGGAACCGGCGGCGGTGTCGAACTTGTTCTGCGCCTGGTCGAAGGGGACGTTGACGTAGTTGACCTTGACGTCCTTGTTGGCGGCCTCGAACTCCTTGACCAGGGCCTTGTACGTCGGCGCCTCGTTGGTGGCGTTGGAGGTGTCCCACCAGGTGATGGTGACCGGACCGTCGGCCGAGTCGCCGCTGTCGCTCCCGCCGCAGGCCGTCGCCGCCAGGGCGAGGGACGCCACCAGCGCGGTGGCCGCTATGCCACGCCGCATGAGTTCTCCTTGAGGGTGAAAAGCCCGTGTGTGCAGGAGGCGGTCCCGTCCGCCGCTCCTGTCGACTTGCCGACTGCGCCGTTGCGGCCGCCGGGCGACGTGAACGTAACAGCGCTGAAAGCGTTTCGAAAGACCTTGCAGCAAAAAAGTGCAAGAGATCTCGGTCGTTATCCGTACGTGACGCATCGGCGACCGCCGTGAGACGCTTCTTTACAAGGTCCGATCACATGCAAGACTCTGCAAGATCTTGCCGTCAACTCTTCGAGGGAGCGCGATGACCCAGCAGCCCGCGCCGGGGCGTGCGAAAGGCCGGGCCCGGCGTCCGGTCGGTGGGCAAGGGAGCGGACGGCCGGTACAGTCCACCCCTGTGACCACACGGCTTGCCGATATCGCCGCCCAGGCGGGGGTGAGCGAAGCGACCGTCAGCCGCGTCCTCAACGGGAAGCCGGGCGTCGCCGCCACCACCCGCCAGTCCGTACTCGCCGCCCTGGACGTCCTCGGCTACGAACGCCCCGTGCGGCTGCGGCAGCGCAGCGAGGGCCTGGTGGGTCTGATCACCCCGGAGCTGGAGAACCCCATATTCCCGGCGCTGGCCCAGGTCATCGGCCAGGCGCTGACCAGACAGGGCTACACCCCGGTGCTCGCCACCCAGACGCCGGGCGGCTCCACCGAGGACGAGCTGACCGAGATGCTGGTCGACCGCGGGGTGGCCGGCATCATCTACGTCTCCGGGCTGCACGCGGACACCACCGCCGACACCGAGCGCTACGAGCGACTGCGCGCGCAGGGCGTGCCCTTCGTGCTGGTCGACGGCTTCTCGCCCAAGGTGCAGGCCCCGTTCATCTCCCCCGACGACCGGGCCGCGATGGCGCTGGCGGTCACCCACCTCGTCTCCCTCGGCCACACCCGGATCGGCCTGGCGCTGGGACCGAAACGGTTCGTCCCGGTGCAGCGCAAGATCGAGGGCTTCGTGCGCACCATGCAGGACCAGCTCGGCCTGCCGGCCCAGACCGTCGAGACCGACCTGGTGCGGCACTCCCTCTACACCCTGGAGGGCGGGCAGGCCGCGGCCACCGCGCTGATCGCCCGGGAGTGCACGGCGGTGGTGTGCGCCAGCGACATGATGGCGCTCGGCGCGATACGGGCGGCCCGGCAGCACGGCCTGGACGTCCCCAAGGACATCTCCGTCGTCGGCTTCGACGACTCCCCGCTGATCGCCTTCACCGACCCGCCCCTGACCACGGTCCGCAAGCCGGTCCCGGCGATGGGCCAGGCCGCCGTCCGCACCCTGCTGGAGGAGATCGGCGGCACCCCCGCTCCGCACAGCGAGTTCGTGTTCATGCCGGAGCTGGTGGTCCGTGGTTCGACGGCGTCCGCTCCGGGAACCCGCGTCTGAAGTCCTCCTGCGGAAGGAGCCCGGAGGACCTCCCGTCGGCGTAGAACATGCGTCCAGAACCCGACGGAGGGATGATCGGTGACAGTAAGCTTTTCTGGCAGACTCTGTGCCCATGGGTGACACGACCGTGACGACGACGGAAGGCCGGGAAGCGGCCCTCCCGGGCTCCGTCACGGCCGCTCGGGAACCCGGCCCGCTGCGCCGGCTGCGCACCCCGCGCCGGCCCCGGCTCTGGTTCGAGATCCTTCTGATCGCGGTGAGTTACTGGACGTACTCGCTCGTCCGCAACGCGGTACCGGAGCAGCGCGCCGAGGCGCTGCGCAACGCGGACTGGATCTGGGAGCTGGAGCACCGTCTCGGCATCGCGGTCGAGCAGTCGGTCAACCACGCGGTGAACTCCGTGACTTGGCTGATCGTCGGCATGAACTACTACTACGCCACCCTGCACTTCGTCGTCACCCTCGGCGTCCTGGTGTGGCTCTACCGCGGCCATCCCGGCCGCTACGCGGCGACCCGCCTCGTCCTCTTCGCCACCACGGCGGTGGCGCTCCTCGGCTACTACCTGTATCCGCTCGCGCCGCCCCGGCTGATGAGCGGCGGCGACTTCATCGACACCGTCATGGTCCACCAGACGTGGGGGTCGATGGCCTCCGGCGACCTGAAGAACATGTCGAACCAGTACGCCGCGATGCCGTCGATGCACATCGGCTGGTCCCTGTGGTGCGGCCTGACCGTCTTCACCCTGGCGAAGGTCCCCTGGGTCCGCGTCCTGGGCCTGCTCTACCCGACGGCCACGCTGATCGTGATCGTCGCCACGGCCAACCACTTCTGGCTCGACGCGGTGGGCGGGGCGCTGTGCCTCGCCTTCGGCTACCTGGTCGCGTCCGCCTGGTACGGCAGGACTCCGTACGCGCTGCCCCGTCAGCCACGGGGAAGCTGACCGGGGGCGCTGCGCGTCCCGCGTCCGGCGTCCCGCGTCCCGCGTCCGGCGTCCGGCGTCCGGCGTCCGGCGTCTCAGGCGTAGAACAGCTCGTCCACCACACCCCGGGCCCGCCGCGCCGTCCGCCGGTACGCGTCCAGCATGTCCCCCGCGTGACCGTGCCCGTACCCCAGGTACCGCCCCACCGCCGCCAGCTCCCGGCTGTCGGACGGGAACGTGTCCCCCGCCCGCCCCCGCACCAGCATCACCGCGTTGCGCACCCGGGTGGCCAGCACCCACGCCTCGTCGAGGACCGCCGCGTCCTCCGGCGGGATCAGCCCCGCCGCACCGGCCGCCGCCAGCGCGGACCGGGTCCGTGTCGTCCGCAGCCCCGGCACCTCGTGCCCGTGCCGCAACTGCGCCAACTGCACGGTCCACTCCACGTCCGACAGCCCCCCGGGGCCCAGCTTCGCGTTCAGCTTGGGGTCCGTCCCGCGCGGCAGCCGTTCCGTCTCCATCCGGGCCTTCAGCCGCCGGATGTCGCGCACCGCGTCGTCCCCGAGCCCCCGCGCCGGGTACCGCAGCGGATCGATCAGCTCGATGAACCGCCGTCCCAGTTCCTCGTCGCCCGCCACGAACTCGGCGCGCAGCAGTGCGTGCGACTCCCACACCAGCGACCACCGGCGGTAGTACGCCTCGTACGACTTCAGCGTGCGCACCAGCGGCCCCGACTTCCCCTCCGGCCGCAGATCCGCGTCGATGATCAGCGGCGGGTCCGCGCTGGGCACCTGGAGCAGCCGCCGCATCTCGGAGACGACCCGGTTCGCCGCCTCCCCGGCCTCCCGCTCGGCCGCCCCGTCCCGGGGCTCGTGCACGAACAGCACGTCCGCGTCGGACCCGTAGCCCAGCTCGTGCCCCCCGAACCGCCCCATCCCGATGATCGCGAACCGGGTCGGCAGCTCGTCGCCCCACCCTTCCCGCACCACCGCCCGGAGCGTCCCCGCCAGGGTGGCCGCCGTCAGGTCGGAGACCGCCGACCCGACCCGGTCCACCAGCGCCCCCTGGTCGGCCTCGGCGGAATGCGCCTCCGTGCCGTACGACCCGACGATGTCGGCCGCGGCGGTGCGGAACAGCTCCCGCCGCCGTACCCCGCGCGCCGCCGTCACGGCCTGCGTCGCGCCGTCGGCGCGGCGGACCGCCGCGAGGATCTCCTGTTCCAGCGCGGCCCGCGAGCGGGGCGCCAGTCCCCGGCCCGTCCCGCCGTCGCCGTCGCCGAGCAGGGCCACCGCCTCGGGCGCCCGCATCAGCAGGTCGGGGGCGAGCCGCCCGGCGGACAGCACCCGGGCGAGGTTCTCCGCGGCGGCGCCCTCGTCCCGCAGCAGCCGCAGGTACCAGGGGGTCTTGCCGAGCGCGTCGGACACCTTGCGGAAGTTGAGCAGGCCGGCGTCCGGGTCGGCGGAGTCCGCGAACCAGCCCAGCAGCACCGGCAGCAGCGTCCGCTGGATGGCCGCCTTCCGGGTCACCCCGGACGCCAGCGCCTCCAGGTGCCGCAGCGCGGCGGCCGGATCGTCGTACCCGAGCGCGACCAGCCGCTCGCGCGCCGCCTCGGCGCTGAGCCGGGCCTCGCCGGGGGCGAGCGCCGCGACCGCGTCGAGCAGCGGCCGGTAGAACAGCTTCTCGTGCAGGCGCCGGACGACGGAGGCGTGCCGCCGCCAGTCGCGCAGCAGCCCGGCGACCGGGTCGGTGCGCAGTCCGAGGGAGCGTCCGATGCGCCGCAGGTCGGCCTCGTCCTCGGGCACGAGGTGGGTGCGGCGCAGCCGGTGCAACTGGATGCGGTGCTCCAGGGAGCGCAGGAACCGGTACGCCTCGTCGAGCTGGGTGGCGTCGGTCCGGCCGACGTATCCGCCGGCGGACAGGGCCCGCAGCGCGTCGAGGGTGGTCCCGCTGCGCAGCGAGGCGTCGGCCCGGCCGTGCACCAGTTGCAGGAGCTGGACGGCGAACTCGACGTCCCGCAGTCCGCCGGGGCCGAGCTTGAGCTGCCGGTCGACCTCGGCGGCGGGGATGTTCTCGACGACCCGGCGGCGCATCTTCTGGACGTCGGCGATGAAGTTCTCGCGTTCGGCGGCCCCCCAGACCAGGGGCTGGAGCGCGGCGACGTACTCCGCGCCGAGGGCGGCGTCGCCGGCCACGGGCCGGGCCTTGAGCAGGGCCTGGAACTCCCAGGTCTTGGCCCAGCGCTGGTAGTACGCCACATGGCTGCTCAGCGTCCGCACCAGCGGGCCGTTGCGGCCCTCGGGGCGCAGGTTGGCGTCGACGGGCCAGATGGAGCCCTCGACGGTGGTCTCGGAGCAGATCCGCATCAGGTGGGAGGCGAGCCGGGTGGCGGCCCGCACGGCCCGGGTCTCGTCGGCGCCCTCGGCGGGTTCGCCGACGAAGATGACGTCGACGTCGGAGACGTAGTTGAGTTCGTGGCCGCCGCACTTGCCCATGGCGATCACCGCGAGCCGGCAGAGCGCGGCGTCCTCGGGCGCGGCGGCGACGGCGATCCGGAGGGCGGCGCGGAGGGTGGCGGTGGCGAGGTCGGCGAGTTCGGCGGCGGTCTGGGCGACGTCTATGGTGCCGCACACGTCGCGGGCGGCGATGGAGAGCAGGCAGCGCCGGTAGGCGACGCGCAGGGCGACGGGGTCGTCGGCCCCGGCGAGGCCGCGTTCGAACTCGGTGACGCCGGGGTGCAGGTCGCGGGGTTCGTAGGTGACCAGGGCCCGCCAGTCCCCGGCGTGCCGGGCGAGGTGGTCGGCGAGCGCCTCGGAGGCGCCGAGCACGCCGAGCAGCCGGTCGCGCAGCGGCTTGGCGGCGATCAGCGTGTCGAGCAGTTCCCGGCGGGCGGTGGGGCCGGGCTGGGCCTCCAGCAGGCGGACCAGGCCGTGCAGGGCGCCGTCCGGGTCGGCGGTGGCGCCGAGCGCTTCGAGGAGGACGGGGTCGTTGCGGACGGGCACCAGTTCGGGGCTGTCCAGCAGGCGTTCGGCGGCCGAGGGGTCGGTGAACCCGTGCCGCAGCAGCCGCGTGAAGGTGCTGCTCCTGCGTCCCGGCGCGGTCATCTCCGGCCTCCCGTCGGATCAAGGTCGTCGTGGCCAGAGCCTAACCGGACCGGGGGTCACGGGCACCGACGAGCGGGCGCGCGCCGACGCCGGCCGGCACCGGCAAGACGCGCCCGCGCCCGAAGACGCCCCCGCCCCCGGGGGACGTACCCTCCCCTACGCCTTCTCCCGCCACCCATTGGTGATCGGCAGCCGCCGGTCCTTGCCGAACCCCTTGGGCGAGATCTTGGTGCCCGGCGGGTACTGCCGGCGCTTGTACTCCGCCGTGTCCACCATCCGCAGCGTGCGTGCCACCAGCTCCGGGTCGTACCCGGCCGCGACGATCTCGTCCGCGCCCCGGTCGCGGTCGACGTACAGCTCCAGGATCGCGTCGAGCACGGGGTAGTCCGGCAGCGAGTCCGTGTCGACCTGCCCCGGCCGCAGCTCGGCGCTGGGCGGCTTGGTGAGGGAGTTCTCCGGGATCGGCGGGGTCTGCCCGCGTTCGGCGGCCGCCCGGTTGCGCCACTCGGCCAGGCGGAACACGGACGTCTTGTACAGGTCCTTGATCGGCCCGTACGCGCCCACCGAGTCGCCGTACAGCGTGGAGTAGCCGACCGCCAGCTCCGACTTGTTGCCGGGGGCGAGGACGATGTGGCCCTCCTGGTTGGAGATCGCCATCAGCAGGGTGCCGCGCAGCCGGGACTGGAGGTTCTCCTCGGCCAGGCCGGTCAGGCCCAGCGACCCCATGTACGCGTCGAACATCGGCTCGATGGCGACGGTGCGGTAGTGCAGCCCGGTGCGCCGGGCCAGCTCGGCGGCGTCGTCCTTGGAGTGCTCGGAGGAGTACTTCGACGGCATGGAGACGCCATAGACGTTCTCCGCGCCGACCGCGTCGCAGGCGATGGCGGCGACCAGGGCGGAGTCGATGCCGCCGGAGAGGCCGATCAGCACGGACCGGAAGCCGTTCTTGGCGACGTAGGCGCGCAGGCCCACGACGAGCGCCGAGTAGACCTCCTCGTCGTCGTCGAGCCGGTCGGCGTACGCGCCGGTCAGCTCGGGTCCGTAACCCGGCAGGGGTTCCTCGGAGAGCACGACCCGCTCGATGCGCAGCCCGTCGTCGACGGTCCCGTCCGGCGCGTCGGGCGCCGCGGCCGGCAGGTCGAGGTCGAGGACGAAGCAGCCCTCGGAGAACTGCGGCGCCCGCGCGACGACCTCCCCGTCCCGGTCGACGACGATGGAGTCGCCGTCGAAGACCAGTTCGTCCTGGCCGCCCGTCATGGCGAGGTAGGCGGTGGTGCAGCCGGCCTCCTGGGCCCGCTTGCGCACCAGTTCCAGCCGCGTGTCGTCCTTGTTGCGCTCGTACGGCGAGGCGTTGATGGACAGCAGCAGCCCGGCCCGCGCGGAGCGGGCGGCGGGGACCCGGCCGCCGTCCTGCCAGAGGTCCTCGCAGATGGCCAGCGCGACATCGACGCCGTGCACCCGCAGCACCGGCATGGTGTCGCCGGGCACGAAGTAGCGGAACTCGTCGAAGACGCCGTAGTTGGGCAGGTGGTGCTTGGCGTAGGTCAGCACGACCTCGCCCCGGTGCAGCACCGCGCCCGCGTTCTGCGGGGAGCCCGCGGGCTGGCCGTACTTCGGCCGCGCGGTCTCGCTGCGGTCGAGGTAGCCGACGACGACCGGCAGCTCGCCGAGCCCCTCCTCGGCGAGGCGGGCGGCCAGCGCGCGCAGGGCGGCGCGGGATGCCTCGACGAAGGACGACCTCAGGGCCAGGTCCTCGACGGGGTACCCGGTCAGCACCATCTCCGGGAACGCCACGAGGTGCGCTCCCTGCTCGGCGGAGTGCCGGGTCCAGCGGACGATCGACTCGGTGTTCGACGCGAGGTCACCGACGGTGGAGTCGATCTGGTTCAGGGCGAGTCGTAGTTGAGGCACGGAACCAGTGTAATCGTCAGACCGACGCGATGGAGGGACGCGGGGGGCGCCGCAGGTCAGGCGGGGGGCTTCGCGCCGCGCTCGCGCAGCAGGTCGGCCATGAGCGCGATCTCCGACCGCTGGGACTCGACCATGCTGTCCGCGAGCCGCTTCTCGGCCTTGACCGCGCAGCGTTCCACGCAGCCCTCGGCCATGTGCGCGCCGCCCTTGTGGTGTTCGGTCATCAGCCGCAGGAAGTAGACCTCCGCCCGCCTGCCGTCCAGGGTGCCCAGCTTCGCCAGCTCGGCGTCGGTGGCCATGCCCGGCATCAGCGACCCGGGCCCCGCGGACGGCATGTCGCCCATGCCCATCCAGGTCATCGGCGGGTCGGAGGACACCTTGGGCAGCTCCCACAGGTCGAGCCAGCCGAGCAGCATGCCTCGCTGGTTGGCCTGCGTCTGCGCGATGTCGTAGGCGAGCCGCCGCACCTCCTCGTCGTCGGTGCGGTCGCGCACGAGGTAGGCCAGTTCGACGCCCTGCTGGTGGTGGACGGCCATGTCCCGGGCGAACCCGGCGTCCGCCGAGTCCGCCGCCGGCGCCGGGTCCGTACCGTCGTCCCGGGTGACGGCGAAGGCGACGGCGCCCGCCGCGAGGAGCGCCGCCGCGACGGCCCCGGCGGCGGCGCGGCGGACCCGTCGCCTCACTTCGCCAGTCCCCCGGTGCACGCGGCGCCCGGCTCGGGCGTCTGCTTGCCCTGCACGTACTTCTCGAAGAACGCGTCGACCGCCGGATCGTCGGCCCCGGTCACCGTCCGCTGGTGCCCCCAGGCGCTCAGCATGATCGGGTCCCGCTGGCCCTCGTAGGGGCTCATCAGCGAGTACGGCGTCTTCTCCACCTTCGCCGCCAGCGCGTCGACGTCGGCCTTCGGGGCCTTGCCGGTGTACGTCACCCAGACCGCGCCGTGTTCGAGGGCGTGCACGGCGTTCTTGTCGTTGAGGGCCTTGTCGTAGACGTCGCCGTCGCAGTTCATCCAGACCTGGTCGTGGTCGCCGCCGACCGGGGGCTTCATCGGGTAGGACACGTCCTTGGTGACGTGGTTGCGGGAGAGGGTGCCCTTCCAGGTGCGTACGCCGTCCTCGCCGGTGACGAACTTGCCGGCGGCCTTGCCGTCGGAGGCGGTGTCGTCCGAGTCGCCGGTCTGCGACCGCACCAGCAGCACGCCGCCGACGACGAGACCGGCCACGACGACCACGCTCACGCCGATGGTGAGGAGGCGGTTGCGGCGCTGCCGCGCCTCCTCCGCGCGCCGCATCTCGGCTATGCGCGCCTGCCGGGCCTGGCTGCTGCTCTTCTTGGCGGTGCCCATGGGGTAGTGCCCTTCTGGGAAGGCGGCGGTAAGTGCGCTGATCGTAAGGCGGAAGGGGGGCCCGTTCGTAGGGAGTGCGCCGGATCTGTTGCGGCCGCAGCCCAGGAATGGCCCGATCGAACACACGGCCTCTACGCTGCGGGGAGAGCGGAAACCCGCCGCACCTGAGCCGTTCAGTCCCGGGCCGCCCGGCCGATCATGGTCGGCAACGCGCACGAAACGGTCGTGTGGTGGGATGCTCAGGTGCCCGACCGCCTCCTGCGGCACCGGAGACAGGCGGCCTGACCAGCAAGGATGGGGAAGCGGAAGATGGACAAGCAGCAGGAGTTCGTGCTCCGGACCTTGGAGGAGCGCGACATCCGGTTCGTACGCCTGTGGTTCACGGACGTGCTGGGCTTCCTCAAGTCCGTGGCCGTGGCCCCGGCCGAGCTGGAGCAGGCCTTCGACGAGGGCATCGGCTTCGACGGCAGCGCGATCGAGGGCTTCGCCCGGGTCTACGAGTCCGACATGATCGCCAAGCCGGACCCGTCCACGTTCCAGGTGCTGCCCTGGCGCGCGGAGGCCCCCGGCACGGCCCGGATGTTCTGCGACATCCTGATGCCGGACGGCTCGCCGTCGTTCGCGGACCCGCGCTACGTCCTCAAGCGCGCCCTGGCCCGCACCTCCGACCTGGGCTTCACCTTCTACACCCACCCGGAGATCGAGTTCTTCCTGCTGAAGGAGAAGCCGGTCGACGGCTCGGTCCCCACGCCCGCCGACAACTCCGGGTACTTCGACCACACCCCGCAGAACATCGGCATGGACTTCCGCCGCCAGGCGATCACGATGCTGGAGTCGATGGGCATCTCGGTGGAGTTCTCCCACCACGAGGGCGCCCCCGGCCAGCAGGAGATCGACCTGCGGTACGCCGACGCGCTCTCCACGGCCGACAACATCATGACGTTCCGCCTGGTCATGAAGCAGGTCGCGCTGGAGCAGGGCCTCCAGGCCACCTTCATGCCGAAGCCGTTCTCGGAGTACCCCGGCTCGGGCATGCACTCGCACCTCTCCCTCTTCGAGGGCGACCGCAACGCGTTCTACGAGTCCGGCGCCGAGTACCAGCTCTCCAAGGTCGGCCGCTCCTTCATCGCGGGCCTGCTGCGGCACGCGGCGGAGATCAGCGCGGTCACCAACCAGTGGGTCAACTCGTACAAGCGCATCTGGGGCGGCACCGAGCGCACCGCGGGCGCGGGCGGCGAGGCCCCCTCGTACATCTGCTGGGGCCACAACAACCGCTCGGCGCTGGTCCGCGTCCCCATGTACAAGCCCGGCAAGACGGGCTCGGCCCGCGTCGAGGTCCGCTCCATCGACGCCGGCGCCAACCCGTACCTGACCTACGCCGTCCTGCTCGCCGCCGGCCTCAAGGGCATCGAGGAGGGCTACGAACTCCCGCCGGGCGCCGAGGACGACGTCTGGGCCCTCTCCGACGCCGAGCGCCGCGCGCTGGGCATCGAGCCCCTCCCGCAGAACCTGGGCGAGGCCCTGACCCTGATGGAACGCAGCGACCTCGTCGCCGAAACCCTCGGCGAACACGTCTTCGACTTCTTCCTGCGCAACAAGAAGCAGGAGTGGGAGGAGTACCGGTCGGAGGTGACGGCCTTCGAGCTGCGGAAGAACCTGCCGGTGCTGTAGGGGCAGGTCAGAAAGCTTTCCCGTTCGTTCGGCGGTCGGGGCCGTCGGTCGCTGACCGTCGGCTCCGAAACGACTAACCGCCCCTGGGCCTCCAGCGCCGGATCGGCGCTCTCGTACAATCTATCCACGGCCTTCCGGACCTATGCGGCGCTGCTCGGCATGAGGTGCACCTGGACCCGTAGCGCGCCCCCCGATCTCTGTGGCCAAGGTAGGCGCTCAGTGAGCTTCTTCGAGGTGGCCACCGATCAGGTGACGGTCCGCGGGCCGCAACGAGCGAGGCCCCCGAGCTGTTGATCGAGATGTCTGACGTCTCAACCACGCTGCTCGGGGGCCTCGTTGGTCATCTATCCTGCCGCACTCGACCTGCCGCATGCGCTTGTGGAATGGGTGACCATGCTCGTCGTCACCCGCGAGGGTGACCGGCGCTGCAAGCTCCGCCCGTCTCAGCGAGCGATGGTGGCACTGGTGTACCTGCGTGAGCACACCACCTTGGCGAAGATCGCTGCCGGGTTCGGGATCAGCGAGTCCACCGCCCACGCCTACACCAGCGCGGTCATCCACCTGCTCGCCGCGCGTGCGCCGGGGCTGTTGAAAGTCTTGCGCGAGGCCGACCCCGACTTCGCCCTGCTGGACGGCACCCTGGCCGAGTGCGACCGGGTCGGCGACTCACGCGCGGACTACTCCCACAAGCACCGCCGGCACGGAGTGAACGTGCAGGTGGTCACCGATCCGGACGGCCGGCTGCTGTGGCTCTCACCCGCGTTGCCGGGTCGCACTCACGACCTGACCGCGGCCCGCACCCACAGGATCATCCGCATCTGTGAGCGCCAGGGCGTCCCCATCCTGGCCGATCTCGCCTACCAGGGCGGTGGCCCCTGGGTGACCACGGGCATCAAACGCAGGCCCCTACAGGAACTCACCCTCACCGAGAAGACCGTCAACCGGGCCCTGGCTTCGGCGAGGGCACCCGTCGAACGCGGCGTCGCCCGCCTGAAGTCCTGGCACATCTTCCGCAGGTCCCGATGCAGCCCGAACCGCATGACGTCAATCGCCAAGGCTGTCCTCACCCTGGAGCGGCAACGCTGAAGAAGCTCAGTGATTGACGTTCTCGTCAGCGTCTAGCAGGACGGACGCGTAGAAGTGCCTGAGGGCGCGCATGCCGTGTTGACGGGCGACCTGGTGACTTCTCTCTCGGCTTCGGCGGAGTGATGACCTCAACGGCCACGAGAGCAAGCTTCCACTCGATCGTTGAAGTCCGTACACCGAATGGGGCCCGCGCCGTCGAGACGCGTGAACACCAGCCACTTCGTGACAGACGGACCGTCCGCCTGAAGCCACA
The DNA here is from genome assembly GCF_042899225.1 of Streptomyces sp. NPDC000134. NCBI lineage: Bacteria > Bacillati > Actinomycetota > Actinomycetes > Kitasatosporales > Streptomycetaceae > Streptomyces > Streptomyces sp. NPDC000134. The sequence goes on along the minus strand of NZ_JBIAZN010000033.1, from coordinate 6,567 downwards.
GGCATGGGGCCTTCCACCGGACAACACGCCTTGATGTGCTGCTTGAGGGCACCCGCCACACGAGGCCGTTTCAGGAAGCGCCTATAAGGCGAAGCAGGTCCAGCCCCCATTGATTGACGCGGAGTTCGTGCGCTCCAGCGAGGCGTAGGGCCCCTTCAAGGTTGTCCAGCGTCACACTCTGAGCTCGTTTTGTACCGCAGTAGCCGCACAGCGCCACTCCGAGAACGAGCAGGAAGTCCCTTCCACGAAAATACGGCTCTGACCCTCTCGGGCACACTGGTTCACGCGTCACATGTTGCCGACCTTCCGCGTAATCCGTGAGTGCCGCCAAAGAGGGCAACTCTGGCCAGTCATGTGCCGGCAGTTCGGACCTGTTCCGCGAATTATCGAGTAGCGCATTGCAGAAGGATCGAATTTTGAGTGTCATCGTTTTCTTGTCAATCTTACTGGACAAGTCGACGGCATCAAAAGCCAGTCCCCAACCATTCTCTGCGTTTGCTCGACGCAGACGGGTTATGGGTCCCAAAATTCCTATCAACTGAGAGGCTACCTTCTGCGCCCCGCCGAGATTCTCGATCTTATCGCAACTCCCAATTTCGAGCAGCAGATCAAGACCAGCCCTTGAGAGGACCAGCATGGCCTCCATATCGGCGTTCTCATAGGGGTGGACTGTTCGAAGTCTTTGCTCCGCATCGTCGACGACGTCATCGAAGTCACGGTCAACTACGCAAGCGAAATTCTCCTGCGTCCACGCCTCCAACTTCTCGGCCGCTTCTAGAGCTACGCTGCGAGTGCTTGCGGGGAAATAGGCTATGTCTTTTCCTTGGAATGCCCGTTGAAGGATCCGTACATCGCTCGGACCTTCCACGATCACCACGGGGCGCTTGTCGCGCTGCCGATGCAGTCGAATCCGATCTTCCAGTCGATCGAGTTCTCTAAGCGAAGGAGAAGTGGTCACACTAAACCTCGCTATCCAAGTCCTCATCAGCGTCTACTTCATCAAGATTTGCCTCAGGGAGGCTGGGGGTCGCAATTTCTCGAACTAGGTCCCAATTACCGTTGATGATCGCGCTTGAATGAGTTGCGAGGACAATCTGGAGGTGCGCCAACCTAGCGACTTCGCTAATGTCGTCCAAGAACGAGTGCTTCCATGCGGCGTGCATTGAGATCTCGGGCTCGTCAATCAGAACGAGAGATCCACTACGAGCGGAGAATAGCAGCATGCTAAATACCGCAAGGAGGTGTTGTTCGCCCGAGGAAAGGGCGTGAACTGCAACAGGACGGCCGTTGATTTTAGAGCGAAACCTGATTTGCCCCTTGGGGCTCAAGAAAATTTCCTTACCAATGAACTTGGTCTCAACGATCCGTCGCAGGGATTTTAGCTTCTCATGGATGGGTAGCAGGGGTTGAAGCTTGCGCTCCCAGTCATCCAGAAAGACATTAAGAATTCTTCGCTCTGTCGGTGTGGTTTTCTCTTCAGGGAAGCGGACATCAACAGGGCGGACACTCAAACCGCTCGCATGCAGTTCAGCATGCTGGTCAGCGATTCTCTGGTACCTCTCTTTTAGGTCTTTCTCATTGATCGTTGTCCGGGCCTTCTGCAGGACACGAGCGGCGAACGACTGATCGGCATCCAAGGACTCGTTGAGGGAACGGCGGCGTGCTTCTTCCATCTGTGCCGCGACCTGGTCGATATAGAGCCGGATCCTAGTGACGGTCGTACCAGTATTGCCGGCTGCCGCCGGACGGTGAATTTTTCCTGGATAGATCGGGACTGCATCAAGGCGTTGAGTGTCGACAAGGATCGATCGTGCGTCCTCGTACACCTCCACCATTGACGCGTTGCTGCGTACCAAGGACTGAGGGGAGGCTTTGGTTCTCAGACCCCAACGTCGTGCCACATCGCGTGACATTAGTCGATCCAGGCGGGTATCGAACCAACTTCCATCAGGAAGCCTCACGGCCCATTCTGGTCCCTCTGTTCCCTCGACACGCCCCGAATAGGGGATAATGATTTCCTGCCATTTACGGGCCAGTGGCCTCTTGACAGACAGTCGAAATCCTGCCACCTCGCCTTCTTCGTGATGCGGCGAGGCCTTGAGGGTGAACTTGTCGGTGAAGCGAACTTCGATGGCTTCGAACTCAACCGAGGAAAGAGTGTCGAGATCGAGCGAAATGAGCGCGTGAAGCAAACGCAAAAAATGTGTTTTACCGATACCGTTGGGGCCTGAAATGATAGTGGTAGGAGATCCCTCGGTGAACTCTACGTCATGATTAACGTAACCGAACAAGCCGCTAATCTTTACCTCGGAGATCCTGCGCACCGTTGCCCCCATCTCATCCCCCGCTGCCTGCATGGATGTTATCCCATGAGTCTCTGGACGGAAGAGGTTCCGCGCATTCATACCGGGAGACTCGGGCAGTGACTCAACCGGCCACCTACACGAAGTAGGTCGGCACAAGGCACGGCTGCCCGACCGAACGGGGATCGGATGATCATCGCCTGAGCGAACGGCGTTGGCGACCGCCGCTGCTCGGTCTAGTTTTGTCGCAGTAGTCCGGTAAGGCCCCCGTGGACTACTGACTCCGGGGACCGAGGCGCCGCATTGGCGGAGCCTCGCTTTCACTCAACGCCCTTGAACACATGACTGGAAGGCCCTGGCCAACTGACCAGGCGCTTCGGGAAGTTACGTGCCGCACATGCCTACCGAAGGCTTTCTGCGACCGCCTCGAAGATGTCCGAGTCGGTCTCCTTCTGCCAGTCCGGCAGGTCGGGCCAGTCGGCCACGTACCCTGGCTTGGGGTCCTCGAAGTGCTTGTACATCTGTGCCGTCCAGCTTGTCGCGACGAACCGGCCCTTCTGCTCACGCGAGAGGCGGGACGCGTGGCCGCCGCTCAGTTCGAGGAACTGGCGGACCTGTGCGTACACGGCCCCCGCGGCCTCGCGTTCCCACTCGGGCGTCTCCTCCCACGGGGTCACGTAACTCGGCTTCGGCTCGCCGGGGAAGTGCCTCCGCACTCCGGCGATCCACGCTTCGCGGAAGACCCGTGCGCCCTCGTCGGCCATGCCATCTCCTCTCGTCATGCCGTCATGGCGTTGATCTCGGCCCTCAACTCGGCAATACGCCGGTCGCGTCCGCAGGTGCCCAGCTCGGCAGCCAGGCTTTGGAGTCTACGGGCGACGTAGCCGGACCCGGAGGCTTGCGCCAAACGCATCGCTTCGAGTCCGTACTGCATGACCTGCTCCGGGTCCTTCCGCCTCGCGCCGATCACGGCCAGGTCGACAAGCACCGCGCTCCGGCGTCGGAAGGAACGGCCGGCCGCCAGGGGAGCGAGTTTCAGTGCGTCCTGCAGGGCCGTCTCGGCCAGGCCAAGGCGGTTGAGCTGCAAGTACCGGGCGCCTCGCCCCTCCGCCAGGCGCGAGCCGTCGAAGCGTAACCAGCCGCCGTTCAGGACCTGCCCGCCGAGGTCGGTGACCTTCTCCGCCTCGTCCAGGGCCTCCTCGCAGGCATCGAAGTCGCCAAGCCAGGCGAACGCCTCCGCCTGCACGGCTGCGGCCCAGTGCTCCGTCACCAGGCTGCTGTCCCCGCGCAGGGCGACGCACCGCGCAGCCTCCAGAGTCTCAGCGGCCTGTTTGTAGCGGTGTTCCGAGAGGTCTACGTACGCGCTGCGGATCAGGGCGCACGCCCACAGGTCGTAAGCGCGGACCTCCTTGCTCGCACTGGCCGCCAACGAGTAGAAGGCGGCGGCATCGTCGTGCCGGTTGGAGTCGAAGGCCAGCTCACCCGCCAGTTGGAACAGGTCGCCGGCCGCGACGCAAAGCGAGCCCGGAGCGGCCCGCCGGTCGCGTAGCGCGTCGTTCAAGGCAGTGAGCTGCGACCGCACGACGGGGTACACAGTGTGTTTGGCCCGAGCGAACTGGTAGACCTGCCACAGATAGCCGTTCATGCGCCCGTAGTCGATGACGCCGCCGTCCAGGGCGTCAGCCTCGCCCGCGGGCACGGCGGCGAGCGCGCCTGAGACTCCTATGAGGCGCAGGAACTCGCGTCGGATCATCTCGTCTGAGTCCCCCGGGCAGTGATGGGCGTTCGACGCTGACCATGCGGGCTTCGGCGGCACCTCGGCCGGGGTGAACAAGGCGTCGAGTTCTTCAAGGTCCATCTGTAGCAGTTCAGCCACCTTGGGCCGCTGGGAAGGCTGAGGCTTGCATCTGCCCGTCTCCCATCGGCCCACGGTGCGCCGGTCGACGCCTGCCGCTTCGGCGAACCCCTCCTGGGTGAAGCCCAGAGCCCTGCGCCTGTCGGCGATGCTCATGCAGCCCCCTTTCCCCGGTTCTTGCCGCACCCAACCATGCCGCCTGTCCCATGTCCCGGAGATGTCCCAACACTGACCCACGAACGCCGTGGTCCGCACGCCGCTCGCGCGGAACGCTGGTCTCCATCCGGTGAAACTGCCGTCAGCCAGTGAGGGAAACGCCGTGAAGACCGACACGAGCAGATGCGAAGTAACCGACGCCGCGGACGGTGATGAACCGATCGATGCGGAGCTGATCCAGGACAGCACCGAGTCCGTCCTGACCATGAGGCTGGACAGTTCGATCCGCGCGGATATCGAGCTCAAGACGTCGACCGTGGTCGGCTATCTGAACCTGCTGATGCTAAAGGATCTGGGCGCGGACACGGACGCGTTGGTCCGGCAGATGTTCGACAAGGCGTACGAGCTGCTGGATCTGAAGAAGCGCCCCAGGGCGGACACGCCGATCTTTGCCGCCTTCTTCTACATGCGCGAGGTCGCGGGGCTGACACGGCGCTTCTTGTGGATCCACACCCAGAGGAGCGCGACGGATGGTGCGCGGTGAGCCCCAGCTCGCAACAGGTGGCCTACGTGCTCGCCCTGCTCGGACTCATGTCCGCCCTGGTGGTCGGCATCCTCGCCGACCGCGCGGAAGACACAGACGCCCGCTTGGACAGTGGCAGCGGGTCTTCCAGGGACTGGTGATCGCGGCCGCGGCGTTCCTCACGGCCGTCTGCCGACAGCTCACCAATTGATCTTCCGCCCCCGAGGGTGACTCCCCGGTCGACTCCCCTCGGCTCGCACCCCCTCGGGGCGGAGCCAAGCGCCCGCCCCGGCCAGGAACAGGAAGGCCGGGCCGGGGTGGGTCGGCAAGCGCACCACGGCGCGGAGACCGCATCTCCGCATCGCAGTGACACCAGAGAGGACTACCCCGATGGACAGCAACCTCTACACCCTGCCGACGGACGGCGTCGAGACGACGAACTTCTGCGGCGGCCCCTGCACCGAGGGCTGCGTCGACTTCGCCGCAGTCCCCGGCACGGCCGACTCCTTCATCGTCCGCGACTCCAAGCCCGAGGGCGCCGGCAAGGAACTGCGCTACACGGGCTCCGAACTGGATGACTTCGCCCTCGGCTGGGTGAGGCAGCGGGGCCTGACCGTCTGACCCTGCTACACCTCCCGAGCACAGCCCTCGGCTGGCCGTCTCTCCTCCTCCGAGGGGCGGCCCGCCCCGATCCCCGGAAAGGCGCACATGAGCTGGTCAGGACATATCCACGGCTACGGCCCGTGGACCGGATCGCCCGACACGTACCACCGAGAAGGCGACCGGCGCCCTCCGCATCCTGACCCTCCCGCGCCTCCGGTCTCCGACGAAGACAAGGGGGCCGTCCGCATCCTTCAGCGGTACCGCGATGTGATGGCCGAGTTCCCGGCCTCAAACCTGCCACCGATGATGTCGGGGCACTGGCTGCTCAAGCGGAATCAGGCTTCCCCTGAGCGGACCTGGGTGGACGCGTCAGCGGCGCTCGACTGGGCGACCAAGCACTTCCTCGACAACCCGCCGATGGAGCGGGAGGACGGCCGCCAAGCGTACGCGGGCCTGGAGACGAAGCGCGAGTACGCGCTCGATGTTCTGCCGGTGGGTGTCGACGTGAGCTGGGTCTACTACAACCGGTCAGGCAACATCGTCTCTCTGAACCTGGTGTGCTGCCCGAACCGACATCATGATCTTGCCTGCCCGCTGAGCTGAAACGGCCCGACGCCCCCGGGCACGGCGGCGGAACCGCCTAGGGTGCCCCCATGGTCGACGACTGGAACGAGTGGAACGCGGAGCGGGTGCGGCGGTTCCGGGGCGAGGCGGGGGCTCGGGGGCTGCCCGAGGGTGAGGTGGAGGCGTGGGTACGGGCGCTGGTGCCCGGGACGTTCTTCGCGGAGGGCGGGGACGGGCCGGTGGTGGTGCGGTTGGGCGGGTCGCCCGGGTTGCCCGAGGGCGTGCCCGTGCCGGAGTGCCCTCTCGTCGCCGCCGTCGACTGCGCGCTGCTGCCGGGGGGCAGCGGGCTGCCCGCCGACGGGCGCCTGCTGTTCTTCGGCGAGCCCTCGCTGGACTTCCGGGGGCCGGCGGGCGGGTCCGTGGTCCATGTTCCGGCCGGGGCGGCGACGGACGTACGGAAGGCCGGCAGTGAGCCCTTTCCAACCTGGTCGCGGGGCAGGTCAGTTGGGGTGACAGACAGGTGAAGCCCCTGGTAGATGGGTTTTCGACCAAGAAATCCGTCT
>NZ_JBIAZN010000032.1:0-63772 GCF_042899225.1 Streptomyces sp. NPDC000134 | reverse complement strand
GGAGACGGATTTCTTGGTCGAAAACCCATCTACCAGGGGCTTCACCTGTCTGTCACCCCAACTGACCTGCCCCGCGACCAGGTTGGAAAGGGCTCTATGACGGCCGCACGGGCTGCGGAACTACTTGAGTCATGCATTCACGCAGGTAATCGGCCGTTCGCCGCAGACGCGTGACAAGGCGCTCAATGATGAGTCACAATCGAACAGGCACCGCCGCATGCGAGCGAATCCGGAAATGAAAACGACACCCGGGGTCGAGGGTCTGCATGGAATCCGAGTCAGGTTCGCCATCGGAGAGGCGCTCCCGCCCGCCCATCCCGGCATCACGTTCCTCATGTGCGCCCTGTGAAAACAGCGCAGCATCATCCACATCGCCCATCGCCGACCACACGGGACAAGTAATGGACAGGAATGCGCTTGATATCCACCATCGAGCCTTTTCGAGCAGGCGAGCATGTCGGGCCGGCCCTCGCCGGGCCGGATTCTGTGAGAAACGATGAACCCATCGGACATGGGAGTCTGCATCCTGCTGGGCGATTCATCGCAGAACGACCTGAGTCGTTCGCACCATCTCCATCCGCTGCCCTTTGCTCTTCACGCCGAAGTCGAAGACTTCTCCTTCGCGTGGGAGCCCGCTGAAGCGGTGCAGGCTCTCTGTGACGAACGTGCAGAGGGAGCATGAGGCCATGGCTGTGCAACCACGCGCTGTTCGGAAGGCCAACGAACGGCTGCGTATCGTGATGGAAGAGGCGGGTTCCTCCAACACCGGGCTGGCCCGAAGGGTCAACTCAAGCCACCGAACGAGCCGGTTCCGTGGTCCACCACAGCATGGGAGACGGAGACTTCGACCGATTCGCCCGCGCACAACGCCAAGTGGTGTGCGCCGACGCCGTGCTGCGACCCGACAACGCCGTGTCCGAGATCGAGCGAGTGCTGGCCGCGTGCGTGCGTGAGAGCCGGCCGGGGTACGTCCGGCTGCCTCGCGACGTCGCCCTGGCTCCCGCGTCGCCGCTCGTGTCCTTGGCTGCCGCCGAGGAGCCGGTCGTCGACGAGGACAGCCTCGACGCCTTCCGTTCCGCCGCCCGGGACCGCCTCGTCGCCGCGCACAGGACCGCGGTCCTGGCCGACTTCCTGGTGGACCGGTTCAAAGCCCGCGAGGAGCTAGCCGTCCTGCTGATGGCCAGTTCCTTCCCGCACGCGGTCCTGGCGACAGGAAAGACCGTCGTCGACGAATCCTCCCCCCACTTCCTGGGCCTGTACGGCGGAGCCATGAGCAAGGCGCCGGTTCGCGCCGCCATCGACAACGCCGACCTGCTGATCCGCGCGGGAGTGCTGCTCGCCGACATGACCACGGGCAAGTTCACCCATGGCTTCGACCCGGAGGAAGGCATCGACCTCGGGATCACGGTCGCGAAGGTGGACGGCGTAGCCTTCCCCGGCGTGCCGCTGGCCAAGGCGCTGGCCGTCCTCACCGAACTGGTCGGCGGCCGCCCCCCTGCCCCCGCGCCGACGGTCGGTCCTTCATGCGGTGCACTGGCTCCCTTGACGCAGCTCGCTTCCCATACCTCGACCAAGGTCAAGGAGTCCGCCACTGCCCTCGCGCACGAGCTGTGCCCGCCGAAGTTCCTGCCACTGACCCAGTCCTATCTGTGGAAGGCGGTGGGTGCCGCCGTACAACCCGACTACACGGTCGTCGCCGACAACGGCACGTGCCTTCTCGGCATCGTCGCCCGTCGCTTCCCTCGTGGGGCCCGCTTCGTCGGACAACCGCTCTGGGCCTCCATCGGCTACGCCCTGCCCGCGCTGCTGGGCGCCCAGCTCGCCGATCCCTCCCGGCGAGGGCTGCTGCTCATCGGTGACGGCGCGGCGCAGCTCACCCTCCAGGAGCTGGGCACCATCGGCCGCCACCACCTCAAGCCCATTGTGGTGCTGGTCGACAACGACGGCTACACCGTCGAACGAATCACCCACGGCCTCCGGGCCGAGTACAACGAGATCGCGCAGTGGCGCTGGTCCAGGCTCCCGGCCGCCCTCGGCGTGCCCGACCCGTTGGTGCTGAGCGCCCGAACACCTGCCTCTTTGGACCGCGCGCTGTCGGAGGCCGCGGCCACCACCGACCGCCTCGTCCTGATCGAAGCGTTCACCAGCAAGTACGACGTTCCTCCAGCACTCAAACGCCTGGCCCTGCACCGGCCCGACAAGGCACGGTGGGTGGCCTGAGCGAGTCCGTGAACTACCGCACCGGACCCTTCCGGAAAGGACGGTCCGGGAGCGCGGTGCCCGAAGGTCTCGCCTCCGCTCCCGCCCTCGGACCGCCACACCTCGGACCCGTACCCGTACCCGCTCCCGCGAGCGAGGGCCGGTGCGAGCGCCGACCCGCCGACCTGGCAAGGAGACAGAACCAGTGAGCCCGTGTGGCAGCGAACCCTACGCATACGAGGACGAGGACTCGGATCGCAGTACCTGGCGTGCGCGGATAGCGCGGTACGCCTGCCCGGCGTGGTTCCTGCGATCGGGCCAGGCAACCGAGCGGGCCCTCCGCTCCGACGACCAGCGCTTCTCCGATCCCGCCTGGAGCTCCGATCCAGGCTACCGATGCCTGCGTCGGGCCTACGAGAAGTGGCGCCACTTGACGCTGACCGCGGCCGAGGCGCCGTTCCTGCCGGCGTGGCGTCGTCGGCAGGTGCAGTTCCTCGCCCAGATCCTCACCGACGCCATGGCTCCTACGAACTTCCTGCCGGGCAACCCGGCCGCGCTCCGCCGAGCCGCGGAAACCCGTGGCATGAGCCTGGTGCGGGGAGCGGACAACTTCATGGACGACCTGGTGCACCGCCGGGGACGCCCGGCCAAGACACTGCCCGGCACCCATCGCGTCGGCCGGGACCTCGCTGCCACTCCCGGCCGGGTCGTGTACCGCAACGACCTGATGGAAGTACTCCAGTACGAGCCGCAGACCGCAGAAGTGCACCAGGTCCCTCTGCTGCTCGTCCCCGCGTGGGTGAACAAGTTCTACATCTTCGACCTGGCCCCGGGCCGCAGTATCACCGAGTGGGCGGTACGCGAGGGCTTCACTGTGTTCACCGTCAGTTTTCGCGACCCCGGGCCCGACCAGGCCGGCTTTGGCCTGGACGACTACTTCCTGCGCGCTCCCGTGCGCGCCATGGATGTCGTCCAGGAGATCACGGGATCGCCACGGGTCCACCTGGTGGGGGCGTGCGCCGGCGGCATGCTCGCTGCGGCCACGGCGGCCTGGTTCACGGCGGAAGGCAAGGCAAGGGTGGCATCGCTGACCCTCCTCATGTCCGCCATGGATTTCACGAAGGAAACCGGAGACGAGAAGCCGCCGCCCATGGAGACAAGCCTCCTGACGCGTATGCTCTCGAATCGCAAAGGGCTGGTCGACGGTGAGAGAATCAGCTTCCTCTTCGATCTGCTGCGGTCCCCGGACACCATATGGCAGCCCCTTGCCCTCGGTTGGCTCATGGGGGAGAGGCCCCGTCCCTTCGACATCCTGACGTGGAGCGAGGACGGAATAGACGTACCCGGACCGCTTTTCGAGCAGATGTTGCGCATCACAGCGGAGAACACACTGGCTCGTGGCCTGATGACGATCAAGGACAGGACCATCGATCTCTCCACGGTCACCCAGGACGCCTTCGTGGTGGCCGGATCACGCGACCACATCATCTCCTGGGAAACGGTGTACAGGAGCGCCCGGCTGCTCGGCGGTGAGGTCGCGTTCCACCTCGTCCCCTCCGGACACGCGGGAAGCATCATCAGCCCGCCACGCCCCAGAGCCGAATACCGCACCGGCCGGGTCGGGCTTCCCGCAGATCCCCGGAACTGGTGGGCCGGCTCTTCGACACACCACGAGTCCTGGTGGCAGTCATGGTCACGGTGGCTCGTTCCCCGGTCGGGTCCGCCCGTCCGCGGCCGGACGACGGGCAGCGCCCGCCACCCCGCCGGAGCTCCGGCACCCGGTCGCTACGTCCTGTCCCGGTGACTCGGGACGCCGGCACACCGGTGAAGTCCCGGCCGTCACACCGGATGGCCGGCCACACCCACACGGCACAGGCCATGTGTCCGACGCGAGGAGAAGCAGTATGACCACGTTCGATCACGACGCCGCGTTCACGGCCTTCGACTCCACCGCGGTCGAGCACGAGCAGGTCCTCCTCATGCAGGACTCCGTCTCGGGTCCGCGGGCCGTCGTCGCCCTCCACTCCACCGCGCTGGGCCCGGCCCTGGGGGGCACCCGCTTCCAGACGTACACCAGCGACGGGGAAGCCGTCAGGGACGCGTTGAACCTGTCACGGGGCATGTCCTACAAGAACGCCCTGGCCGGACTGGACTTCGGCGGCGGCAAGGCCGTCATCATCGGGGACCCGGAACAGGACAAGACGGAACCCCTGCTGTTGGCCTACGGCCGCCTCGTGGCGTCCCTGGGCGGCCGGTACACGACCGCTTGTGATGCCGGTACCTACGCGGCGGACATGGATGTGATAGCCCGAGTGTGTCCGTGGACCGTGAGTCGTTCGTCGCACATCGGTGGTGCGAGAGACTCTTCGGCCGCCACGGCCACCGGAGTGCTCCAGGGAATGAGGGCGGCCGCCCGTCACCGCTGGGGCACGTCCAGCCTGCGGGGCCGGACAGTCGGTGTCGCGGGGCTGGGCAAGGTCGGCCACCTACTGGTGGAGCTTCTCCTCGCCGAGGGCGCCCGCGCGGTGGTCACCGACGTCCGTCAGGCTCCTGTGCGCCGCACAGCGGAGAAGTTCCCGCAGGTCACCGTCGTGGAGGACAACGAAGCGCTCATCCGGTTCGCAAGCGGTCTGGACATCTACGCCCCCTGTGCCCTGGGCGGGGTGCTGGACGAGGCGGTCGTGCCGGTGCTGACCGCCGAAGTGGTCTGCGGTGCGGCCAACAACCAACTGGCCCGTCCCGCGATGGAGAAGCAACTGGCGGATCGCGGAATCCTCTACGTCCCGGACTATGTCGCCAACGCCGGTGGCGTGATCCAGGCCGCCGGAGACCTGCGCGGGCTCACACCCCGCCAGAGCGCGGCGAAGGTGGAACGCATCTTCGATACCACCCTGGCGCTCCTGGAGCACGCCGAGGCCGAGGGCATGCTGCCGGGCACCGCCGCCGACCGAACAGCCGAACAGCGCATCGCCGCCGCCGCGGACGCGCGGGCGAGAGGGCCTCAGGCGCTTCTACAGCGGTGACCGCAAGGAGCGGACGGTGCCGGCCGCGGGCGGACGCTGCCTTCACCCGGACGCGATCACGTCGCCGCACCGACCGCGCTGACCGAACCGGCCCCTTGCCCGGCCCGCGCTTCGGGGCCCCTAACCGGAAGAGGACCGCTCATGCCCGGAACCGATCAACCACGTCGCGTATCAACGCTCGGGAGGACTCTGATCGACAAGGTGTGGGACAGCAAGGTCGTGCACTCCGGGCCCGACGAGCCGGATCTGCTCTACATCGATCTTCATCTCATCCATGAGGCCAGTTCGCCGCAGGCCTTCGACGGGCTCAGGATCTCCGGACGTTCCGTTCGCCGGCCCGACCTGACGCTGGCTGTGGAGGATCACAACGTCCCCACCGACTCGCTGGTGATCACTGACGGGATGAGTCGCAGGCAGATCGAGAAACTGCGCGAGAACTGCGCGGAGGCCGGGATCAGGCTCTTCCGTCTCGGCGACCGCGAACAGGGCATCGTGCACGTCGTCGGACCGCAGTACGGCTTCATACAGCCCGGGATGTCGGTGGTGTGCGGCGACAGCCACACCTCCACCCACGGCGCGTTCGGGGCGCTCGCGTTCGGCGTCGGCACCAGCGACGTGGAACATGTCCTCGCCACGCAGACGATGCAGTTGACCCGGCCGATGACCATGTCGGTCGAGTTCACCGGCACCCTGCCGCCCGACGTCAGCGCCAAGGACCTGATCCTCGCCCTCATCGCCAGGATCGGCGCCAACGGCGCCAACGGCCATGTCATCGAGTACTCCGGGGCTCCGCTGGCCCGGATGTCGATGGAAGGCCGGATGACCATGTGCAATATGAGCATCGAGGCGGGCGCGCGGGCCGGTCTGATCGCCCCGGATCAGATCACCTTCGACTACCTGGCCGGTCTGCCCGCCGCCCCCAGGGGCGAGGCCTGGGACGAGGCCGTCGCCTACTGGAAGACGCTCGCCACCGACCCCGGCACCCGGTTCGACCACACGGTGCGGTTGGACGTCGGCGAGCTGACGCCCTATGTCACCTGGGGCACCAACCCCGGCCAGGCCGTCCCGCTCGGCGACCAGGTGCCCGAGCCCGCTGCCTTCGCCGACCCGGAGCAGCGAGCCGCAGCCCGACGGGCCCTCGTCTACATGGGGCTGGTGCCGGGCACGCGTATGGACGCCATCGAGATCGACACGGTGTTCGTCGGCTCATGCACCAACGGCAGGATCGAGGACCTGCGCGCGGTGGCCGACGTCCTGCGCGGCCGGAGGATCGCCGACAGCGTGGACATGCTGGTCGTCCCGGGCTCGATGGCGGTCCGCCGACAGGCGGAGGAGGAGGGCCTGCACGAGGTGTTCACCGCTTCGGGCGCACAGTGGCGGCTCTCCGGCTGCTCGATGTGTCTCGGCATGAACACCGACCGGCTGATCGGGGCCAAACGCTGCGCGTCCACATCGAACCGCAACTACGAGGGGCGACAGGGCGCTCAGGCGCGTACCCACCTGGTCTCGCCCGCGGTCGCGGCCGCCACCGCCGTGACCGGCCGGCTCGCCGCGCCGAGCAACCTTCTGTGACCAGTGTCCTGCCGCGGCCGGGCGGCACCCCGACGCCACCGACCCCGGCATGACCCGCCTGGCACCATCCCCCACCGAAGCTGGAGCACCGTCACCGATGAAACCACTGGCTCTGCACACGGGCCGGGCCATGTCGCTGCGCCGCGGCGATGTGGACACCGACCAGATCATTCCCGCCGAGTTCTGCAAGCGGCTCACCAAGAGCGGCTTCGAGGACGCGCTGTTCGCCACGTGGCGCGCGGATGCCGGCTTCCCGTTGAACGACCCGCTGCGCCAGGACGCGACCGTCCTGGTCGCCGCCCACAACTTCGGCACCGGTAGTTCCCGTGAGCATGCGGTGTGGGCCCTGCGCGACTGGGGCTTCCGCGCCGTCGTGGCAAGCAGTTTCGGTGACATCTTCCGCCGCAACGCTCTCAAGAACGGCGTCCTGGCCGTGGAGTTGCCGGCTCGGTCGATCGAGGGTCTCGCCGCCCGGGTCGAGGCGGACCCGGCGTTCGAGATCACCGTCGACCTGGAGGCATGCGAGCTACGGGCCGACGGGCACAGTCATCCCTTCGAGGTGGAACGACGTGCCCGTTGGCTGCTGCTCAACGGCTACGACGACATCGCGGTGACCCTCCACCACCACGAGGCGATCTCCGGCTACGAAACCACCCGGCCGAGCTGGTTGCCCCGCATCGACGCGGCCGGGACAGGGCTGCTCGACCGGGCCTGAACTTCGGTCTGCTCGACCATGTCGACGCCGAGAGGTATCCGGCGGACGGAGTGGGACTGAGCGACGCGGACCTCGACCGCATCCGGGCCGGCGACGCCGTCCTGCTGGGCGCCGTCGGTGATGCCCGAGTCGACCACACCGACTACGTACGCAGTGTGCTGCTGCGGCTGCGCTTCGAGCTGGACCTGTACGAGAACCACCGGCCGGCGAAGCTGCGGGTCTGTACGCCGGAACGGGTGGAGTGCTGCGGCCGCGAACGCCGTTCGAAACGACCATGGACGTCGAGATCAACACCCATCACGGCGTGTCCCGGATCATCGACTACGCGTTCTCTGTCGCCCGCCGATCGATGTGCATGGTCGGCAAGTCCGACCGGTCGACGGCTCGGTCGGCCCCTCAACAGCCGCGCCGCCGGGGGACCGAGCGGAAGTGGGGGCGGGGGTGAGGCGGGTCCAGCCGGCGGGTGGGGCCAGGAGCGTGCGGACGTGAGGTTTGCGGGCGCGCAGCCGCACGTGTCCCCGGTAGCCCTGGAGGATGAGATGGCCGAGGTGTTCGAGGGCCTTGAGCGCGAAGCCGTTCGCTGGGCACATGCCCTCGCCTTTGCCGAAGGGGAGGTAGGAGCGCCGCTGGGCGTCGGTCGGTCGCTCCCAGCGCGAGGGGCAAAAGTCCAGGGGCCTGTCCCATACGGCCGCCGACCGGTGGATCGCGTGCGTACCGATCAGGACGTGCTCGCCCGCGCGGACCCGGGAGCCTGCCATGTCGTGGTCGGCGGCAGCCACTCTGACCAGGCGCCAGGCAGTCGGATACAGCCGCAGCGCCTCCCTGACCAGTCGATGGACCTGCTCCTGCCGCACCGCCGGGGTGTCGTAGCCGTGCCTGATGCCGAGCAGCACCGTCCATTCGAGGGTCACACCGGTGAAGCCGACCGTGGACAGGACGAGGCGTTGCAGCAACTGCGCGCGATCGGCCGGGGTCAGTTCTCCGGGCAGGCCCAGCACCAGGTCGACCAGGTCCTGCGCGCCGCTCTCCCGGGCCGGCAGTCGGCCGAGCTGTTCGGCGAGCCCGGCCCGGATGGCGGGTACCGTACGGTGCGAGCGCCTCAGTACATGGCCGACGATGTCGTCGGCGACGACGCTCGACGTGACATAGGCGTCGACGAGCGCGTTGATCTCGGTATGGCGCCGGTGCGCGATGACGGGGGCGAAGTACCGCCGGACCAGCTCGACACCCCAGCCCTGGTGCCGCAGACGGCCGCGGCCGTCACACACCTCGCCGAGGGCGGAGTCGAGGTCGAACGACGACGCGAGGTCGTGCCGGGCCAGGACTTCGAGCAACTCGCGGGAGGCTGCGCCCCGGACCGCCTGGGGCAGGGACCGCGGTCCGAGGCGGAAGAAGCCGGACTGGGACAGGTAGTCGTCGGCCGAGTCGACCAGGACGTCCCGGGCCGAGTCGGCATCGGCCACGAAGAGGGTGCCGAAGCGGAGCCTGAACGGACCGTCGCGCTCCGCGGCCTGCTTCTCCCACCGCCGCAGTTGCGGCCACAGGCTCTTCCTGTCAAGGAGCATGGGTCGTCCGCCCGTCTGACGGAGGACGGGACGCGTGGCGGCCCGGCCACTCGTCCCGTCCCTTCGCGGAGAGGACGTCAGGCGTTGCGCCCGTACCTGTCGCCGTACTGGTTGCGGCGCGCACGCGCCTCACCGCTGAGCGCCCGAAGGCTGCTGATGATCCATGCCATCGCGGCTTCCCTCCTTGTCGGCCGGGGCTGTACCTGGCCCGGCTGCCCAGCGTCAGTCCTGCTTCCCGTAACCGACGAAATACCCGTGCCACCGTGCACGCATCTCACCGCTGAGCGCCCGAAGGCTGCTGGTAACCCACGACATGTGGTTCTCCTTGTCGATCGGTGCCCTTGGACTGCGCCGCGGATACGGCATCCCGGCGGCCCACCGCTGGGGGCTCGACGCTACTCCCACGGCAGGAGCTGGGTGACTGCCGGAATCGGCCAAAGACGGTGGTGCTCCCGGGGTGGGCCGGCCGCGTTGCGACCCTCGACAACGTCGACCACGCCGACCACGCCGATATCAGTCGTACAGCCCGTGTCCAGGGTTCGGAGTCGGGACCGAAGGCCGGGTAGTCGGTGTTTCGCTGGTCAGGCAAGCCGGTTGAAGGACTTAGGTGTGGAGCGGCGGTGTTCGTTCGTACGGGCAGTCGTCCAGGACAGTCAGGCCCGGGTAGCCGACGGGACCGTACGGGCTTCAGCCCTCCGCGTCCGCGAACCTCGCCGCGAGCTCGCGATGCCTGTCTGCGGCCGACTTCGCCTGGGCAGGGCTGATGGTCGATCCCGGCATGCCGCCGAGGCGCTCGACCTCGTCCGCGAAGCGCAGGTGCCCGCGCCGGGCGTGCTCCCGGCAGGCGAGGCAGGTGACGTTGTCCGGGCTCGGCGAGGTCATCGCGTACGGCACCCGCAGCCCGCATCCGGTAGTGACGAGGCTCGGCAGGTCACCAGCCAGACCGAAGGTGGACGCCACCACGCCGCGGACGGCGGCATCGCGGCGGACCACATCCGACTCGACATGGACGTGCGGATCGTTCCCGTACACGTGTCCTCCCTGCCCGGCGACCGGACTTCCCGGGAGCATCCCCCGGCCGGTCGCACACCGCAGGACGACTTACCCATGTTACGGGCCGGCCGCACTCCAGCGCAGCACCAGAAGTCCGACGGGAACTGTGGAATGTTCTTGGCGGGTGGGGGCAGGGCATGACGCGGGAAAAGGCACGTCCCGAGGGGGGTAAATCAGCAAGCGGTGCTGCTCATCGCGGGGCTGGCCGATCTGGCGGCGAGCACCCGGGGTTCCGCGCGGATTGCCCGACCTGGCGCGGATCGAGGCGGATCGGGAAGGTGAGGAGAGCGAGAGTCAGCTCGGCTCACTCATTCGAGTGGAGAGACGCGACTTCCTGGTTCGGGCATGGGCACGACATGAATACGGTGGGTCGGTGTCCGAAGCCCTTCGTGCTCATGTCACGGCCGTCGCGGTTCATCTGCCGTCCCGTTACCGGACTCTGGACGAGAGCCGCCTCAAAATCGCCGCCAGTGGTGACTACGCCCCGCCGCCCGGCTTTCTGGAAGACCTCACCGGGGTGCGTGGTGTACATGTGCGCGAGGACGGGGAGAACGCCTCGGACCTCGCGGCGGCGGCCGCGTGCGCGGCACTCGACGAAGCGGGCATAAGGATCAAGGACATCGATCTGCTGCTGTTCGCGGCCACCGCTACGGACATGATCGAACCCGCCACCTCCCATCTGGTGGCGGTCAAACTGGGCGCCTGCTGCCCTGTGTTCGACGTCAAGAACGCCTGCAACAGCTTCCTCAACGCCATGGAAGTGGCCGCGTCCTTCATGGCGGCCGGCCGCTACCGCACGATCCTCATCGCCTGCGGCGAGGTGGGGTCCATGGTCACCCGCTGGAACGTGCCCGACCGACAGGCGCTGTTGCGCGCCCTGCCCGGATACACGGCCTCCGACGCCGGCGCGGCCATGGTCCTCACCGCCGCTCCCGTGGCGGACGGCCGAGGCATCCTGGACATGCGTTTCATCAGCAACTCCGCCGCCTGGGAGTCCTGCACCGTGGCAGGCGGCGGCACCCTGCACGGGCGCTCAGTACACGACGACCATGCCACCCTGCGCGTGAACGGGGACCTGCGCCAGGGTGCGTTCGACGCGCTCCCCGAAATCCTGGAGGCCGCGGGAGAGCTGCTCGCCGCCGCACGCGCCGGTGTTTTCGTGGCCTTCCACCAGACCGCCATGCCGCAGTACCGCGACACGATCAACACGCTGTCCCTACCCGAGGAGCGGTGCATGCCCGCGGTGGCCGGGCACGGCAACTGCGCGGCCGCCTCCCTCCCCCTGCAATTGGTCAAGGCCCGGGAGACCGGTCGGGTCGCAGAGGGGGACGTCGTGTCGATGATCGGCCTGGCCAGCGGTTTCAGCTTCGGCATGGCTCTCGTCCGGTGGTGACTCCCCGGGCCTGCCGTGTCACGGTGCGACGGTCCGCGGTCCTGGACCGGACGATGCCGGGCTACCCGGCCCCGTGCCACTGGCGGCGGGTACCGGCGACCGGGCAGCACTATCTCGATGCCGGCGCCGGTGATCCGGTGCTGTTCCCGCACGGCAACCCGTCATGGAGCTACGTCTGGCGCAAACTCGTCGCACAGCTCTCCCCGCACGTCCGGTGCCTGGTCCCGGACCTGCCGGGCTTCGGCCTGTCCCGGCACCTGCGGGCGGCCTCCGCACCCGCCGCCCTCTATCGGACGCGACTGGACCACCTGGACGCCCTCCACCGGCACCTGGTCGGTGACCGGGGACTGCCGGAGCGGGGCTGGACGTTCGTCGTGCACGACTGGGGCGGCCCGCTCGGCATCGCTTGGTCCCTGCGGCAGCCGGGCGTGATGGCGCGTCTCGTCGTCTGCAACACGGTCGCCTTCCCCTGGCCGGCCGGTTTCCGGCTGCCGTTCTCGCTGCGCTGCATCCGCGACAGCACGCTCGTGGCCGACGCCGTGCATCTCACCAACGGCTTCGCCCGCGCCGCCGTTCGCATCGGTGTCCACCACCGGCTGCCCGCGGCGGAGCGGCGCGCGTTCCTCAGACCCTTCGCCCGCCGGGCCGAACGCCGGGCCGTCACCGACGCGGTGCGTGCCATCCCCCGCGACACCACGGACCCGGCCTGGAAGCTCCTCGAACCCACCCGGCCCGGAACCGGCCCGGAATCGGTGCCCCTGCTGATCGGCTGGGGCATGCGTGATCCCGTATTCACTCCGCTCGTGCTGGCGGAATGGGCACGCCGCTACCCGCACGCCGTCATCCACCGATTCCCCGACGCGGGCCACTTCGTGATGGAGGACGCCGCCGACGAATTCGGCGCCCGCGTCCGCGACTTCCTGCGAGGACCCCCATGCCCATGACCGTGCTCGACATCCTCGCGCGTCTGGCCGATGAGCCCGACGCCACCGCGCTCATCCGGCACCGCGAGGGGAGCGCCCGGACGACCAGCAGACGTGACCTGCTCGGTGCCAGTCACACCGTCGCGCACGTCCTGCGCGACGCCGGTGTCCGGACCGGCCACAAGGCCGTCGTCATGACCCGCGACGCCCACGACCTCTCGGTCGTCACCTACGCGCTGATCACCCTCGGTGCCGTCCCCGTCCTGATCGAGCCGCGCGCCGCGGTGGGCCGCTGCCTGCAAGACGTCGCCCCGGACCTCTTCATCGGCAAACCCTGGCCCACCTCGGGCGCAGGCTCCTGGGCTGGGGCCGCCCGCGCGTACGGACAGCCCTGGTCACCGGCGCGACATGGATGCCCTCGGGTAAACGCCTGGTGACCGGGACACCGGCCGCCCATGGCCCCTGGCCGCCACCGCGGGAACCCGATGCCGACGACCTCGCCGTGATCGCCTTCACCTCCGGCTCCACCGGCCGCCCCCGAGGCGCGGAGTACCGCCACGCCACCCTGGCCGGACAGCTCGACGCCCTCACGACGCTGCTGTCCCCCCGGCCCGACGACGTCCTCCTCGCCGGATTCCTGCCGATCGCGATCCTCGGCCCGCTTCTCGGCCCGGCCACCGTCGTCCCGGCCGTGAACCACCTGGCCCCGGCCCGCACACCCCCGGAGGAACTCGTCGAGCCGGTCCTGAAGCACGCAGTCACCACCATTCTCGCCTCGCCCGCCGTCCTCGGCCTGCTCGCCGGTCACTGGGCCCGGCACGGAGTCGCCCTGCCCTCGGTCCGGCGCATCCTCTCCTTCGGCGCCCCGCTGCGCACCCGCCTCGCCGACGCCCTGCGCCGGGCCGTCCCGGACGACGCCGAGATCCTCAGCGTCTACGGCGCCACCGAATGCCTGCCCGTCTCCGCGATCAACGACCACGACCTGCGGGAGTCCCTCCGCCGGCCACCCGACGGTCACGCCGGGACCTGCCTGGGCAAGCCCCTGCCCGGCATCCACGCGCGGATTCTGGAGGCCGACCGCACCGGCCTCGGGGAGATCGCCGTCCGCGGCCCCACCGTCAGCCCCGCCTACCACGCGCGCCCCGACGCCGACGCGGCCACCAAGAGCGCCACCGGCCTCGGAGTGCTGCACCGCACCGGAGACCTCGGCCGACTCGACGACCAGGGACGGCTGTGGTACCTCGGCCGCAAGGTCCACCTCGTCACCGGCCCCGGCTTCACCCTGACCACCGAGGACGTCGAGATCGCGGCGGACGCCGCACCCGGAGTCCGCCGCACCGCCCTGGTCGGCGTCGGACCGGCCCTGTGCCAGTTGCCCGTGCTGTGCGTCGAGGCCGCGCCCTCCGCACGAGGGAGCGCGGTACTGGCAGCGGTCCGCGCCGTCCTGCGCGACCACCCGGAAGGACACCGCGTCGGCGCGCTGATGCTGCATCCGGGCTTTCCCACCGACCCCCGGCACAACTCCAAGATCGACCGGTTGCGGCTGGCCGGCTGGGCCGCCAAGCGCCTGCGCGGGAGGACACCGTGAAGGTACTGGTCACCGGGGGAAGCGGCTTCCTGGGCGGGGAGATCTGCCGCCAACTCACCGCGTGCGGCACCACCACGTCCTCCCTGTGCCGCCGTCCCAGCGCCGCTCTGGAACAGATGGGCGTACGGCAGCACCTGGGCGACCTCACCGATCCCGACGCGGTCTCCCGCGCGGTCGCCGGGTGCGACGCCGTCATCCACAACGCCGCCCTGGCCGGGGTCAGCGGTTCACCGGGGCCCTACTGGGCCACCAACGTCACCGGCACCCGCCACGTCATCACACAGTGCCGTGCCCACCGGATTCGCACGCTGCTGTACACGTCGACCGCCAGCGTCGTCTTCCGGCCCGGCGGCCTGGAAGGCGTCAGCGAGGACCTGCCCTACCCGCCCCGTCACCTGGCCGCCTACCCGGCCACGAAGGCCCGCGCCGAGGCCCTCGTCCTGGCCGCCCACAGCGCCGACCTGACCACCGTCTCCCTGCGCCCGCACATCATCTGGGGCCCGGGTGACCCCCACTTCGTCCCCTCCCTCACGCGTGCGGTCCGCGCCGGCCGTCTGCTGATGCCCGGCGACGGAACCAACCTCATCGACACCACCCATCTCCGCACCGCGGCCCACGCGCACCTCCTCGCGCTGGGCCGCCTCCGGCAGTCACCGGCGGCCGGCGGCCGTGCCTACTTCATCAGCCAGGGCGACCCGCGTCCCCTGCGCGAGATCGCCCAGCACCTGTTGCGGGCCGTCGGAGTCAGTGCCAGGTGGTGCGCCGTACCGCCCCGACTCGCGCGGGCCGCGAGCACCCTCGGCGACATCGCCCTGCGGCTGACGGGCAGTTCCCGCACCCATGTCCTGAGCCGCTTCCTGGTCGAGGAACTCCTCCAGCCGCACCACTTCGACATCGGCGCGGCACGCCGCGAACTCGGTTTCGAACCGCCGGTCGGCCTCGACGCCGGGCTCGCCGAACTCTCCCGGAGCGCCCTGACTTCTCCCGGACGGCAACGAGGATAGGAGCCACCGTGCCGGACACCTACCAGCGCCTCTGTTCCCTCCTGACCAGCACTTTCCGCATCCCGGAGGAACAGATCGAACCGTGCAGCACTTTGCAGCAACTGGACCTGGACTCCCTCGCCCTGGCGGAACTGTCCCTCGTCATCCACGAGGAGTTCGGGGTGCGGATCACCACGGAGCAAGCCACACCCGACACCACCGTCGCCGACATCATCGAGCGCCTGGACGCCCCGCAGGCCCGAACCGCCGAAACGGTGGACCCCCTCGTGACAGCGCCAGTCGCCATCACCGGACTCGGCCTGTGCACTCCCGGCGGAGCGGACGTCGACACCACATGGGACTCGGTCTGCCGCGGCGTGAGCACCGCGACACCCGACCCGGCACTGACCGGACTGCCCGTCGACTTCTCCTGCAGGGTCCCGTCCGCGCCCGAGACCGTGGACCGGAGCATCGGACGCGCCGCCTGGCGCATGTCCCGGACCGCGAAGCTGGCCGTGCTCGCGGCCCGTGAGGCAGTCGACGACGCCGGCCTCGATCCGGCGTCCTGGGACGGCGACCGGATCGCCGTCGTCATCGGCTGTGGCCTCGGCGCGGACTCGGTACGCGAGGAGCAGGCCAGACGACTGCGGGAGCTGGGACCCGACATGATCTCCGCGCTCACCATCTCCCAGATCATCCCGAACATGCCGACCGGCGAGGTCTCCATCGACCTGGGGGCGCGCGGCCCCAGCCTCGCGCCGGCCACCGCGTGCGCCTCCGGCGCCACAGCGATCGCGGTGGCCCGGGATCTGCTGCTCTCCGGGCAGTGCGACATCGTCGTGGCCGGCGGTACGGAATCCGCCATCAGCCCGCTTTCGATCACGGCATTCTGGCGTCTCGGCGCCCTGTCCCGGCGTTCCGACGCGGTCCGTGAGGCATCCCGGCCGTTCGCCGCGGACCGGGACGGGTTCGTCCTCGCGGAGGGGGCCGACGTCCTGGTCCTGGAACGCGCCGCGGACGCCGCCGCACGCGGCGCCCGCGTCCGCGCCCGGCTCGCGGGCTGCGGCAGCACCTCGGACGCCCACCACCCCACCGCACCGGCGCCGGACGCCCGCGGCGCGGAGGCAGCCCTGCGCATCGCCCTGACCGAGGCGGGGCTGGCCCCGCCGGACATCGACCACGTCAACGCCCACGGCACCTCCACCCCGCTCAACGACGCGGGCGAAGCAGCCATGATCGCCCGTGTGCTGCCGCACCGCCCCAGCATCACGGCCCCGAAGGGCGTGCTCGGCCACAGTTGCGGAGCCGCGGGGGCCATCGAGGCGGCCCTGACCGCCCTGACCCTCCAGCACCGCACCGTGCCCCCGATCGCCAACCTCCACGCCGCCGCCCCCGGGTTCGACCTCGACTGCGTCACCGGACAGCCCCGCGGGCAGGAACTGCGCACCGCCGTCAGCCATTCCTTCGGTTCCGGCGGCCACAACGTGGTCCTCGCGCTGACGCGGGCTTGAGCTCGTGTGATTCCTGGTGGGCTCACGTGCAGCCGGTCATGGTCACGAAGACGATCGCGGCCAGCACTTCACGGTCGCCGTGCCGGCGTCGGCCGCAGCCCTGAGGCCGCGAGGGTGCCTCCGGCACCACGCGCTGGAACAGTTCGCACAACTCGTCCGGCACCAGCCGCTCAACGATCCCCGCCACGGCCGACAGTCACCCAGTCAGATGAGATGCCCTCTTATACGGGCTCGAATCGGACCGACAGGAAAAGGACGCTGTTGCCGGTGTCACCCGGTTCGATCGGGTTGCCGAAGAGCGCGCAACTGGGGCCCACGTAGACGACGGCGCGGGCGTTCGTCTGGTTGTTGGGCGAGCCGCCTGCCGGGATCGGATAGCAGATGCCGTTCACCGGATTGTGGAGCTGCTGGGGCGTCCCGAGGTTGGTGTAGAAGAACGTCCCGGTGGCCTGGGCGCCGGTCGGGGCCGAGGGTGCGGCCGAGGCGGGCGCGATGGACAGCCCGGCGGCGCAGGCCAGGGCGGCGGCGCCGAGGCTCAGCCGCCTGATCGTTTTTCTGCTGCTCCTCTGCGTGGGAGCGGTACTTCGCATCACAACTGCTCCTTCGAGAGTTCTCGTCGTACGAGAGGTTGATTGGCGACGATTGTTTCCGCCGCCTTTCGTAGGTACGGACTCGGGGAGCAGTCCTGGTTCGCCCATAGCACGTCAGGAGGGGGGCATTCGCCCCCCGTTTGCGCACCCTCCTACCCACGCCTCGCGCACACCCGTCTTGCGGCGCACACCCGTGTGCGGTGGTGTGCGCCTGTGTGCGCGCTGTTCCAGGACGCCACGGGCGTGGGTCCGACCGGCCGAAGGCGAAGCCACCGTGTCCGGCGGGGCGTCCGGGTCAGGACCCCATCGGCATCTCGCCCCACTTTCCACGCAAGCGGCAACGTGACAGCACGCCGTCCGCCGCTCTTCGCGCGGGACGTCTGCGGACGGACCGGCTGTCGAGGAGGGGGCAGGACTGATCCGCGGCCACCGTGGGCCGGATCGGGCCAAGTTCGCGGGCTCCGTGACCGACCCCGGGAACGGGTCCGCCGGGGGTGGGAGAGCTGGTCGCGGGCCCGTCGGACAGCCGAGCCGGTGGGGGACCGACCACTTCGCGGGCGGGAGGCCGGAAAGCCGTCTGGCGGACCGCCTGAGCCGCTCCTACGGTGGGCCTCCTACGCCACCCGTCCGCCTGCCTCTGGAAAGGCCCACGACGATGGTCGACGACGATGCGCCGATGAGTTACCCGTTCGCGATGGAGTCGGCCCTTGAGCCCTCGGCCCAGTTCGCCGAGCTGCGGGAGAGGTGCCCGTACGCCAAGATCTCCATGGACGGCGGCGAGATGGTGCTGCTGACCCGTTACAACGACGTACGCACGGTGATGGCGGACCCCCGGTTCTCGAGTGCGCTGACCGCCGACGGGGCGGTCCGCCTCACCAAGGACGGCAGCGACGTCTTCAGCCGCCGTACCGAGTCCAGCAGCATGGCTGTCGGCGAGGCCCACGAGCAATGGCGGCGGATGGTCGGACGCTGGTTCACCGTCAAGCGCATGAGCGCGCTGCGGCTCGGGATCGAGGCGATGGCAGAGCGGCTGATCGACGGCATGCTCGAGCGGGGAGCGCCGGCCGACCTCAGGGAGCACTTGGCGTTCCCGCTGCCGGTGTGGGTCATCTGCGACATGCTGGGCGTGCCGCAGGAGGACCGGGAGAGGTTCTCCCACTGGTCCAGCGTCACCTTCACCTTCACACGGTTCTCCCATGAGGAGGTCGCAGCGGCCGACGCGGAGTTCGACGCCTACATGCTCGCCCACATCGAGGCGAAGCGCCGGGCTCCCAGGGACGACCTGCTGAGCAACCTGATCACGCAGACCGGCGCGGCCGGCTACCGGATGCCGGGCGGTGAACTCCTCCAGACCGCTAAGGGCCTACTCGTCGCCGGCCACGAGACCACGGCGGGACAGATCACCAAGATGACGGCGATGCTGCTGGCGGACCGGAGCCGCTGGGAGGCGCTGCTCGCGGACCGGTCGCTGATCCGCACGGCGGTCGAGGAGGCACTGCGCTTCGACGCCAATCTCGGTTTTGGAGTGCCCCGCTACCTCAGCGAGGCGGTCACGCTCGGCGACACGGTGCTGCCGGCCGGTACAACGGTGATGCTGAACATGTCGTCCGCCAACCGTGACGAGAGGGCGTTCGACCGGCCCGGGGAGATGGTGCTCGACCGCAGTCCGAACCCCCACATCGCTTTCGGGGCGGGTCCGCACTCCTGCCTGGGGCAGGCGCTGGCCCGCACGGAACTCCAGGTGGTCCTCGACGTGATGTTGCGTCGCCTGCCCGGACTGGAGCTGGCAGTCGCGGTCGAGGAGTTGCAGAACACCGAAGGACTGCTCGTAACAACTCTCACCGAACTCCCGGTCGCCTGGTGACCCGGGGAAGGACGGCGTCGTGAAAGTAACCGTGGACGAGAGCCTCTGCTGCGGGGCCGGACGCTGCGTGCTGCTGGCACCGGAGGTGTTCGACCAGCGGGAGGACGACGGAATCGTGGCCGTGCTCACTCGGGAGCCCGACGTGGAGCACGCCGCCGCGGTGCGGGAGGCCGAGGCAACCTGTCCGACAGGAGCCATCGAACTGCTCGACAGCGAGTGAGCCGGACCAGTCTTCGCGCGAGAGCGCACGGTCCTCGTCGAGCACCACGCCCCGCTCTCCGAGAGCGCCTCCGCCTTCTACCCGGCCGCCCGCGCCCGACCGGCCCCGCCGGCCCCGGCCGTGGGGCTGAGCGCGCAAGGGGAACGGTTCCTCGGTCCCGAGGCGGCCGACCACCCGCTCGGCGATCCCGACGGCTGCCTCGCGGTCGCCCAGTCCGAACCACTGGAACCGGTCGGCGATGATCGTCGCGGCCGCTCCGCCCGGTTGCCACCACGACGCGAACCAGGCACCGGCCTTCCTGATGGCCTCGGCCATCTTGAGCAGCACGCTGGAGAATCGCCCGTCCTTGGCCACGGGCCCGCCGAGCGCGACCGCACGCAGGAAGGAGCGGCGGGGTCTTTTGCGTACGCGTTTCCCTGTACCAGGCAAGGCACGGTCTCCGAAAGTGGTAGTGACGCAGAACGGGCCCACCGTCCCACCCCGCACTGCTCACTCTCCAGGCCGATCACTGCCCGGTGCTGCTCACTCCTGTCCACCTCCGCCGGACGACGCGGGGGACCCTCGGACCCTGCACGCCGCGGTACGACGTCCGCGGTCGTCCCGGGGCTCCTCCTCGGCGGCCTGTTCGCTCTTCGTTCCTGGAAGGCTTCCTCGATCGCCCAGCGTGGCCGTGCCGAAGTCCCAGCAACCGCACGCACAGGGCGTGTATCGGAAGCACAGGGGGCGCCCCCCCCGGATCTGGATGTCACGCGTGGCGGTGACATCCTTGGCCGGTGTTCTCATACGATCATGTGGGCGCCGTGTTCTTCGATGTCGACGGCACCCTCGTCCCAGGCACCAGTTCGTCGGTCTTCCTGGCCGGCTTCCTCGGCCATCGGGACGAGTTGGCCAAGGCCGAGGACGCCTACGCCTCCGGCGACCTGGACAATCGACAGGTCTCCGAGCTGGACGCCAAGGGCTGGGCGGGTGTGCCCGAAGAACGAGTCTCCGGCTGGCTCGATGGGCTCCCCTTGGTTTCGGGCATCACGGAGACCGTGGCCTGGTGCCGGCGAAACGGGTTGGTTCCCGTGCTGGCCACTCTCGCCTGGTCACCGGTCGGCAGCTACCTCACCGACCGCTTCGGCTTCCACGCATTCAGCGGACCTCGGTTGGAGGCCACCGACGGCCGGTTCACGGGCCGGGTCGCCCGTCATTTCGACGAGTATGACAAAAGAGAATGCGCCCTCTCGCAGGCCCGGGAGCTGGGGTTGGCTCCACGCTCGTGCGCGGCCGTCGGTGACGGCCGCTCCGACCTGCCCTTGTTCGCTTCCGTCGGGCTGAGCGTGGCGTTCAATGCCTCGGCGGGCGCCCGGACGGCGGCGACCGTCACGGTGGACGGCGGCGACCTACGAGGCGTGCTCCCCGTCTTGAGTCGCTTGGTCACAGCCACTCGTTGATGGCCGCGACGAGGACGGTCGCCTCGTAGCGGACCGCGAGCTTGTCGAACCTCGTGGCCACAGCCCGGTGCCGTGTGCGCGGAGCCGCCCGAGCCGCGTGACCTGGCGCGCCCCGGTCGACCGGGAGCACGGGGTTACGAGCACGGGGTTACGACAAGGGCTGCGCTGGAGGTTACGCCTACTGTTGCGCGACCCGACACCCCGTCTTG
This sequence comes from Streptomyces sp. NPDC000134, assembly GCF_042899225.1. Lineage (NCBI taxonomy): Bacteria > Bacillati > Actinomycetota > Actinomycetes > Kitasatosporales > Streptomycetaceae > Streptomyces > Streptomyces sp. NPDC000134. The sequence continues at coordinate 42,928 of NZ_JBIAZN010000032.1, read as the reverse complement.
ATGTTCGCGCAGTTCACTATGCGATTTCGCCGTGGTCGGATCGTCGACATCCCCGGTGCGGCCGGGGACGCGGGCCAGCTCAGCCGGTTTCGCGTCGGTCGGGGCCTCCGCGTGTGCCGACATCGTGCGACGGCGTCGTCCGGAGGGCAGCGTCGGTGGGGGAGAGGTCGGGGCGGGCGCGGTGCCGGCGCGCGGGAGGGCGCCACCGGCCGGAGGCGTCACGGGCAACATCGGCGCCGACTTCTTCCGCCAGCCACGCGAAAACCCGTCGACAAGCACGTACATGATGGAGAGGATTCGAGGCCATGGTTCCTGTCACCGAACCCGTACTTCCGCAACTCACGGCGCGTCGACCGGATCTGGCGGCAGACCGGTGAGGGGCGCTGCGTTCCCCGTGCTGTGGCTCTGCGGTCCGCCAGGAGTCGGTAAGACCACAGTCGCCTGGGCGATGTACACCCACCTCGAACGGGCCGGGCACAAGAGCGGTTTCGTCGACATCGACCAGTTGGGGATCTGCTACCCCGAGCCTGCGTGGGACCCGGGCCGGCACTGCATGAAGGCACGCAACGTTGATGCGGTGGTGGCCGGGTTCCGGGCGGCCGGCGCCCGGTGTCTCATCGTATCGGGCGTGGTCGATCCCGCCCGCGGAGCGCACGTCGACCGGATTCCGCGGGCCGCGGTGACGGTCTGTCGCCTGCGTGCCGACCGGGAGGTGCTTCGGCAGCGGTTCACTGGTCGCGGAGGTCCTGCCGAGTTGGTCGACGAGGTGCTGCGGGAAGCTGACGCCCTGGACGCGAGCACCTTCGCCGATGCCTGCGTCGACAGCAGCGGATTGCCGGTGAACGAGGTGGCGCGGCTTGTGAGGGAGCGAACCGGCGGATGGCCGGCCTCGGCTCCTGGCCGGTCGTCCGACGTGCCCGAGCCGTCGGCGGTCACCGCTGCGGGCAGGAGCACGGCCTCGGCGCAGTTGGAGCCTTCCACCGGCCCTCCGATTCTGTGGCTGTGCGGCGCGACCGGCGTCGGCAAGTCGACGGTCGGCTTCGAGGTCTACCGGAGGGTCCTGGCCGCCGGCGTCACCGCCGCGTATCTCGATCTCGACCAGCTCGGCTTCTGCCGCCCGGCTCCGGATGATCCCGCCAACCACCGGGTCAAGGCCCGCAATACGGCCGCCGTATGGCGGACTTACCGAGCGGCCGGGGCCCAGTGTCTGATCATGTCCGGTCCGGTCGAGGACGAGGCCACGGTCAAGTCGTACGCCGAGGCGCTGCCTGCCACCCAGCTCACGCTGTGCCGGTTGCACGCCGGACGGCAGCACCTGACGCAGCGCATCATGTCCCGTGGACAGGGGAGCAGTTGGGTCCAGCCCGGCGACCCGTTGCGCGGGCAGTCCATCGCGCGCCTGCTCCGCGTGGCCGATCAAGCGGTGGCATCGGCCGCCGGCCTGGAAGCTGCCGGGATCGGTGATATGCGCATCGACACCGACGGACTGACCCTCGAACAGGTAGCCGACGCAATCACCGCCGGTGCCGTTCTGTCAGAGCTGCGCACCTGGTGATGTCGTCCACGCCGACGCGTCCGAAACCGTCCGGACCGATGGACCGGCCGAGCCCTTGAGGCGATTCGCGAGATCTCAGGCGGCGGCCTGGCGGACAGGCTGGTGCGCCTGATTGCACCGGTTCGGGTTGATGCGCGTCTCATCGGAAGTCGGCGTTCCCGTCGATGTCTGCGTGACCGATGAGTTGCGTGCGGATTCGCGGTCGATACGGCTGGATACACCGACAGCGGTGGGCCCGCGCCGGGGGTGTTCCGGTGCGGGAGAAGCAGATGGAGGTTGTGATGAGCGTCGACGACTCGGACCAGGGGAACGCGTTCCGGACGGACGGGCGGGGGACGCGGGTGAGCGGTCCCAGCGTGTTGGTGGCGGGGGCGAGCATCGCGGGACCCGCGCTGGCCCACTGGCTGCGCCGCCGGGGGGCCGAGGTGACCGTGGTGGAACGGGCTCCCGAGCAGCGGCCCGGCGGGCAGGCGGTGGACGCACGCGGGGTCGCCAAGGAGGTCATCCGACGCATGGGGCTGGACACGGCGGTGCGCGCGGCGTGCACCGACACCGCCGGAGCGCACACCGTGGACGCGGACGGGCAGGTGCTGGAGACCTTCCGCGCCGACGACGACGGTGGCGACGGGTTCATCGCGGACATCGAAATCCTGCGCGCGGACCTGTCCCGGGTGCTCCATGACGACACCCGCGACGGCGTCGAGTACGTCTTCGGCGACCGGATCGCGCAACTCGCCCAGGACGCGGACGGCGTCGACGTGGTCTTCGCAGGCGGCAAGCAGCGGCGCTTCGACGTGGTGGTCGGGGCAGACGGGCTGCACTCGGAGCTGCGCGCGATGGTCTTCGGGCCGCACGAGCGGTTCCTCCGCCACCTCGGGCATGTGCTGGCCTTCTACAGTCTGCCCAACGAGTTCGGGCTGGACCGCTGGCTGCTGGAGTACCAGGACCAGGAGACCGGGCGCTCCGCCCTCCTGCGGCCCATCCAGGACGCGACCCGGGCGATGGCCATGTTCTCCTTCGCCTCGGCCGACCCCGACGTCGACCACCGTGACGTCGCGGCCCAGAAGAAACTGCTGCGGGAGCGGATGACGGGCCTGGGCTGGCTGGTCCCGGACATGCTCGCGCACCTGGACGACACCCCGGACTTCTACTTCGACCAGGTCGCCCAGGTGGTGATGGACCGTTGGTCGAGTGGACGGGTGGGGCTGCTCGGGGACGCGGCGTTCAGCTCGTCGCCGATGTCCGGGCAGGGCACCGGGCTGGCACTGGTCGGCGCCTATCTGCTCGCTGGAGAACTGGCCGCTGCCGAATGGGACCCCCACGCCGGGTTCACCCGCTACGAGGCGCGGATGCGCCCGTTCGTCGAGGCCAACCAGGAGATCGGCCGGTTGAACGCCCGCAGCCGCGACCTACCGGGGCCGGATACCGAGCCGCGCCCCGATTTCGCCGGCGCGGGGTTCACGGAGCTGGTCGGGCGCGCGATCAACGGCGTCGAACTACCCGACTACGCGGGGGTACCGGACTCGGCAAGCACGACCGGATCGCCGGCCAACCCGTCGGCCAAGTCGTAGGTGTCACATGGCGCGTCGACCGGCCTCTGCCGGGGCACGGGTGCCGTCGCGAGCATCACCGGCGGCGCCCACCCCTCCTCCGACACCACGTGTGTCCAACCTCGCCGGCACCGTCTTCACCAGCGAATTCACGGCACCGTCACCAGCGGCTGCCTCGCCGGGCGCAGTTTCATCGAGACCACGACCGCCCCCTCCTTGCAGATCACCGACCGCACCCTGCTCGGCGGCTTCGTAGATCGCGGACCTGTCATCGGAACGGCAGATGCGGACATCCAGCCCCGCCGACATCCTCCACGCCTCACCGCCCACCGTGCGCGAGCCCGTCAGGTGAGGTGGAGCGGTCCAAGGTGTCACCGGGGAGGCGGCGGGTGGCGAGGAAGAGCCCGCAACTGGCGCATGACATGGGAGATCTGAGGGGCGACGGCGACGACCCCGTGCACGAGCGGTACCTGGCTCGCGGAGCACTGTCCCACCGCGAACACGCGCTCGTCCGCATCCCGTCCGAGGTCCACACGCAGATCGGCTGTCACCGCGGGCGGCGTTCCCCTTCGGTGTTCTCCCAGGCGGAGTCCGCCGCCCGAACACCGGATGGCGGGTGGACGGTAACCGGTGGCATAGACGACGGTGTCGAAGTGATCATATGAGCCGTCCTGCCACGTCATGGTCCACCGGTCGCCCGTCCGGAACAGCTCGGCGGGCCGGCGCCCGCGCACCTCGAGGCGTCCGGCGTCCGCCAGTGACAGGAGCTTCTTCGCGCTGTCCACCGGCATGGCCGAGATGTACCGGTCGAGAACGCCCTCCACGACGGTCCAGAAATCCTTCCACGCCGCCGACGGTTGTCGGAGCAACCAGTCATTGGTCAGCGCGATGAACTCGACGGTCAGGTCCTGCCAAAAGTTGTGTCCTTCCTCCACGATGACGATCTCCGCGCGCAGGCGTTCCACCGGGTCGTCCGCCAGGGACAGTTGGTCCCGCAGGTGGGGGCGGCCATGACCAGCCAGGCAACGGACCAGGCCGGCGACGAACCGGTCGGCTTGTGCCGCCTCCGTCGTCCCCACCCAGGGGTGTCCCGCCAGGGCTGCGGGCGACTCCCTGTCCGAGGGGTGCATCCGGGTCCTCACGGAGGGCAGGGTGCCCGACGGCGAAGCCATCTGGACACGGCAGTTGGAACGGCCGAGCAGGATCACCGCGTCGACCGCGGACAGCCGACTGCCCAGGACCAGGACACGTGCGTCGTGGGGCAGGGCTGCCGCCGAACCCAGGGCCGAGGCCGGTACCACCCCCGGGTGATGTCGGAACGGCCTGACGACCGGTGGGGTCCACGCGTCCACTCCCATGCAGAGCATCACGACGTCTGCCGGACATTCGGCTCCGCTCTCGGTGAGCAGGGTGTAGCCCGGTCCCGCGCCCGCTACGGAAACCACCTTGTCCTGGTGGTGACGGAGCCGTACGCCGCGTGCCGAGGCTTCCGAGCGTACGGCCAGGTACCGGTCCCGGCAGTATTGCGCGAACAGGTACCGCGGTACGCAGTCCTGCGGCGCGACGGGCATACCGAGTCCGTGCAGATAGTCGACGAAGTCATCGGGACATTCGGTGACCAGCGACATGCTGTCGGCCGACGTGTTGCACAGGAGCGCCGGGTCCGTCGCGGAGAAGGCGTCCCCGTGACCGACCGCGCCCGGTTCGAAGACGTCGATGCGCCGGGCGACACCGGACCGGACCAGGTTGACCACCGCCGACGTACCGGTCGCTCCGGCTCCCACCACGGCCACATCGCGGAGCACAACCGGTGCCTCCGGGTCACACCGCGGCGATGTCGAAAAGGGCGCCCGCGTCCTCCATGCCCATCAGGACGGCGAGGGACTTCTCGACCACGGGCTCGTCCTCGTGGACGAAGTACACGATGCCGGTGGCACCCGTGGTGAGAGCGTGGTCCTCGACCGTGCTCCCGATCTCGGGCAGGGACGTGACGCTGTGAAAACCCGGCAGGCGGCGGACGGCTTCCAGCCCCGGGATACCGCGCAGAACACCGGAACCGAAGCTGCGCGGGAACGCCTTCCCCATCACGTTCGGCGGGGTGTACCCCGCGCGCAGGCGCCGCCGGAAGTCGGCGGGCGCGAGCATGCTGTCGACCAGGAGATGCTGCTGGCTCGATCCGAAGGCGATGAAGTAGGGATCGGGGTCAAGAGTCGGCCCGAGGACCCGGGCGTTCACCTCGATGATCCGGGGCCCATCCTCCGTGAGGCGTACGTCCGTGTTGGCCGCGCCGCTCCGGATGCCGAGGGCGTCCAGGCACGCCCATACGTAGGCGATGATGCCGCGTTCCTCGGGCCCCGGGCGGCGGCGGCTGATCGTGTGGCGCCGCGTCGGCGTGCCGCCGTGTTCGTCGACCCGGCTGCGCGACAGCTCGTAAAGATGGTGCTGTCCGTCCATGCTCACTGTGGAGACGAGGTACTGGGTACCGGGAAGGTACTCCTGCACGAGCACCGCCTCGTTGACCGCACCGAGCAGGTTGGGGCGACGGTGGATCGCCGTGAAATGCTCGGCGGCCTCCTGTTCCGTATGGCAGATCCTGCACCCGTCGCTCCCGGAGCTGGCAGGGGGCTTGGCGACGACCGGCAGTCCCACGTGATCGAGGGCACCCGGCAGGTCGTCGACGGCGGTGACCAGGGCCTGTCGGGGCACCGGGAGGCCGGCGTCGTGCAGGGCGTTCACCATCCGCGCCTTGTCACACCGCGCCGGGGCCGTCGCGTCGTCATTGCGCGGAAGGTCCAAGTGCTCGGCGAGGCGATGGGCGAGGTCGACGCCGGCCTCGCTCCCGGGAACGACGTGCCGGACACGCAGCCGCGCAGCACACGGGCGGTGCTGTGCACGTCCCGGTGGACCACACGCCGACCGGGGCCGCCGTCCTCAGCCGCCGCTGCGAAGTGTCCGTCGTAGACGAGCGCACACTCCTCGCCGCGTTCCCTGATGGCGGCCGACAGGAAAACGCCGCTCGAGATGGGATTCACGAGAGCAATCATCAGCGCACCTCCGCCTATCGATCTCCGACTGGACCGGTCGCCCGCACCGCGAGTCGGAGTCCGGGCCGACGGGCACACCTCGACCGGACTCAGACTATTACCGCACCTGGTAAGGCGCGATCGGAGCAGATCTGTAAAACCGGCGGCACCGACCCAGAAAGTGCCTGATCGTGAAAGCACGTTACAATGGAGCGAGGGCGTGCTTCATCCGCTCGGAACCCTCCCACTCTTGGCCAAAGATCTGAGGAGTCGCGCACCAAGGATGTGGCCATGGCGAAGCATTCCTCTGCCCCTGCCCAGCACACTCCTCGCTTTCCCGCGTTCACCGGAGTCTTCCCGTCCGGATGTACGGCCTATGTGATTGGGTCAGTACGGAGTGCAGTCCGCCGCTGGTGCGGTCCACGAGACGGCAGTGGCCGAAATGCGCGCGAGGTTTCGGTCCCCCAGCGGTCCGGACGTGGTGAATCGGGGCTCATTCACGGACTCTTCGGGGCTGACGAACACCATATGGTTCGCCTACTGGCTCAAGCCGACCCGCCATCGCTCATGGCTCGCGGAGGGGATGGGCTCGGCTCCGGTACCGGGCGCCGGCTGGTGGCGCGAAGAGGCGCTGATCCCTGTTGAAGCCACCGAGACCCTGCACACCCACCGGCAGGAGCAGTATCCCACAGGCGGCCTGGCGGAAATCCTCCACCAGCAACCGACAGAGCTGCACGACTACTGGGGGTCCGCTCGCGACCGTATGCGAAAATCGTCTGCTCCGCCAACCCGTAGTGCCGCGATCGAAGTTCACGGCAGCACCGTGGATGTGGCCGTAGAAGGCGGTATCTGCCTGATTCGTACTGCCCAGGACTGGTCAGGAAGCAGCGCTTTCCGTGAACATTTCCTGCAAAAGGTTCAGCCGGTCAAAAAGAGAGGTGTCACCTATCTCCAAGAGCATCCGGAAACCGGTTGCATCTGCACGCGAGAAATAGCCGAACAGGATATGGATGGACGCCCGCTGGACAGAGCATGCACCGTGGCCTGGTTCGTCTCGCTCGATCATCTTCTGTCGTGGACTCATTTCCACGAGACGCACCTGAGGATATACCGCTCGTTCTTCTCCATGCTCCACGAAGAGCAGAGTCCCCTGGACGTCGCTCTGTGGCACGAGGTGAGCGTGCTGCCACCGGGTTCCGTACGGGCCCGCTATGTCGGATGTCACTCGGCCACCGGATTGTTGCCACTCGGCCTCTCCCGCCATGAATGAGACATCCAAGGTCCGCCGCCGCTTCGCCTCCCGGGTCCTCGTCCAGCGCCTGCCCCACCCCCAGCGGAAGGACCCCGCTCGTGACACGCAATGAATCCGACAGCGACACCGGCCTGCCCATCCCCGCCCCACCCGTCTTCGCCTCCCCCGCCGACGAACGCCGCCACCGCAAACAGCGTCTGACCGCGGCCCTGCGCCTCTTCGGCAAGTACGGATACGGGGAGGGCATCTCCGGCCATATCTCCGTGCGTGACCCCGAACACCTCGATCATTTCTGGGTCAACCCCTTCGGTGTCTCCTTCAACCGCCTCCGCGTCGCCGACCTGATCTGCGTCGATGGCACCGGGGCCGTGGTGGAGGGCCACCACCTCCTCAACACCAGCTCCTTCGTCGTCCACTCGCCCATCCACGAACTGCGCCCCGACGTCACCGCCGCTGCCCACGGCCACACCGTGCACTCCCGCGCGCTGAGCTCCCTCGGCAGGCTCCTGATCCCCCTGGACCAGGAATCAGCCGCCTTCTATCAGCAACAAGCCCTCTACGAGGACTACGAAGGCCCTTCCATCACCCTGGCCCAGGGCCGCGACATGGCCCACAAGCTCGGCGACCACCGGGTCCTCCTCCTCAAGCACCATGGTCTCGTCACCGTCGGTGAATCGCTCGAAGAGGCCGTGCACTGGTTCTTCACCTACGAGACCTGCGCCCAGGTCCAGCTCCTCGCGTCGGCGGCCGGAACCCCTCGACCCCTCACCCACGAACAGGCCCTCGCCGCGGCCGAAGGCTTCGGTGCCCCCGATCTCGCCCGCTTCAGCTTCGAACTCCTGTGGGAGGACATCACCCACGAACACCCCGATCTGCTCGACGAGTGACGCCCCCTCCAGACCGGCGCTGTGGCGCAGTGGTGCGTATGCTCATTGATCTTGGTGGCCTCGCAGTTCGACACCGAGATCCGCCGGAAGCTCTGCACCACCAACGCGATCGAGTCGGTGAACGCCCGCATCCACCGGGCGGTCAGGGCCCGCGCGCACTACCCGGACGAGCAGACGGTCATGAAGTACTTCTTCATTTCGAAGGCCGCCCGCCAGTAACCCGATCGTTCTGGTCACACCGCTCGTTCGACAGACCCCCGGCCGCGCTCTCGGAGAACCCGGTGGTGGTCAGTCGACACCCTGCTCCGCCGGCGAGGCGTTGTTCTGGGTGGCGGCCCAGGAGGCGAGCAGCCGCAGGCCCTCCTCGGAGGCCGAACCGGGCTCGGCGGTGTAGATGGTGAGGGTGAGGCCGGGGGCGGCGGCCAACTCCAGGCCCTCGTAGGCGAGGGTCAGGTCGCCGACGGTGTGGTGGTGGAAGCGCTTGGTGCCGGTGCCGTGGTGGCGGACGTTGTGGGCGCCCCAGCGGGTGCGGAAGTCGTCGCTGCGGGTGGACAGCTCGCCGACGAGGTCGTGCAGGTCCTTGTCATGGGGGTTGCGGCCGGCTTCGGTCCGCAGAATGGCCACCGCGACGTCGGCGGCCTGCTCCCAGTCGGGGTAGAAACGCCGGGAGGCGGGGTCGAGGAACTGGAAGCGGGCCAGGTTCGCGTGGTTGCCGGCCGCCGCGTAGACGTCGTCGTAGAAGACGCGGGCGAGCTGGTTGGCGGCCAGGAGGTCCAGGCGGCCGTTGCGGACGAAAGCGGGGCCGGCGGTGACGGCATCCAGGACCCATTGCAGGCTGCGGTGCGCCTTCCACTGCGCGGTGCGGCGCCTCGGGCGGGTGAGGGCATCGGAGCCGTCGGCGGTGTGGGCGAGGTTGAGCAGGTGGGCGCGTTCGGCGTCGTCGAGTCGGAGGGCGCGGGCGAGGGCTTCGAGGACGGCCGGGGAGACGCCGGCGAGGTTGCCGCGCTCCAGTTTCGCGTAGTACTCCACGCTCACGTCGGCCAAGGCGGCGACCTCGCTGCGGCGCAGGCCGGGCACCCGGCGCCGGCTCCCGGAGGGCAGGCCGGCCTGCTCGGGAGTGATCCTGGCTCGCCGCGAGGTCAGGAACTCGCGGACCTCTGCTCGGTTGTCCACGCCTTCGACGGTACGTCCTGCCCGCGTCCATAGGGATGTACTGGCAGTACACCCCTTGATGGTGTCTCGCTGTCCGCGCGAAGAGCGGGTTACCTGGATGACGTGGTGCTTTTCGCCCGGTCATCACGACGGGACGGTGCACCCGGCCCTGCACTCGGCGACGACCCCGGCCTCCGGGAGCGCACGCCTCGGCAACGAAGGAAGATCATCCATGCACGGTGCAGTCATCCACGCCCCCCGCGACGTCCGCTTCGAGTCCCTGGACGACCCGAAGCTGCTCCACCCCACCGACGCGATCATCCGCACGGCCGTCACCTGCGTGTGCGGCTCCGACCTGTGGCCCTACCGCGGCGCCGAGCCGATCGGCGACCCGCACCCGATGGGCCACGAGTACGTCGGCTTCGTCGAGGAGGTCGGCTCCGAGGTCACCGCGGTGAAGCCGGGCCAGTTCGTCGTCGGCTCCTTCGCCACCTCCGACAACACCTGCCCGAACTGTCGGAACGGCTTCCAGTCCAACTGCCTGCACCGCGAGTTCATGTCCACCTGCCAGGCCGACTACGTCCGCATCCCCAACGCCCAGGGCACCCTCGTCGCCACCGACGGGACCCCCGGCGAGGAGCTGTGGCCCGGCCTGCTGGCCGTCTCCGACGTCATGGGCACCGGCTGGTGGGCCGCCGACGCCGCCGAGGTGAAGCCGGGCTCGACCGCCGTGGTCGTCGGTGACGGCGCGGTCGGCCTGTGCGCGGTGATCGCGGCGAAGGAGATGGGCGCGGAGCGGATCATCGCCATGTCCCGGCACGAGTCCCGGCAGAATCTCGCCTGCGCGTTCGGCGCCACCGACATCGTCACGGAGCGCGGTGACGAGGGCGTGCAGAGGATCAAGGAGCTGACCGGCGGGATCGGCGCGGACTCCGTTCTGGAGTGCGTCGGCACCGGCGAGGCCATGAGCCAGGCCCTGCACTCCGCCCGGCCCGGCGGCAATGTCGGCTTCGTCGGTGTCCCCCACAAGGTCGCGATCGACGGGCAGGAGCTGTTCTTCTCCCACGTCGGCCTGCGTGGCGGCCCCGCCCCCGTGCGCCGCTACCTGCCCGACCTGATCGACCGCGTCCTTGCGGGCCGGATCGACCCGGGCAGGGTCTTCGACCTCACCCTCCCCCTGGACCAGGTCGCCGAGGGCTACCGCGCGATGGACGAGCGCCGCGCTGTCAAGACCCTCCTCAAGCCCTGACCCCTGGCTGCCCCGAACCCCGCAACCCGTGAGGAAGCAACTCGTGCAGATCACCCGCAGCTCGATCGACACCGTCAAGGGGCCGGCCGCCTGGTTCACCGGCGACGTCCACATCGACCCGGTCGCCGCGGCCCCCGCCCCTTCCCGGGTCACCGCCTCCCTGGTGCACTTCATGCCCGGCGCCCGCACCCACTGGCACCGCCACCCGCTGGGCCAGACCGTCTTCGTCACCGAGGGCGTCGGCCTGTGCCAGCGCCGCGGCGGACCAGTCGAGGTCATCCGGCCCGGCGACCGCGTCCTGTTCGAGGCCGACGAGGAGCACTGGCACGGCGCCGCCCCGAACCGGCTCATGGTCCACCTGGCCATCAACGAGGGCGACGACGACCAAGCCGTCGTGCACTGGCTCGACCCCGTCACCGACGCCGAGTACACCGCCACCCCGGCCACCGACTGAACGCGGAGCACCACCATGACCACCTTCGCCCTGATCGGCGCCGGCCCCGGCCTCGGCTTGGCCACCGCCCGCCGCTTCGGAACCGGCGGCCACCACGTCGCCGGAATCCACCGAGCAGATGAAGGTCCAACTGGCTGACCACGCTTCAGTCCCTGACCTCACCCGACGGCGTCGACGCCGACTCCTCATGGCCGCGCGGATCTTCCGCTTCGGCGCGCGGGCCAGTACTCCACCCGCGAGCGGAAAAGTGTCACTGCATGCCTCGCTGCACGAGGCTGGAGATGCCCTCGAATGCATCGCTCCCACGCCGGGTAGAAGCCTCAGACACCGAGGTACGGGCCGATCGTGGCTGCGGTGGCGGCAGATCGAAGATAGTTTCTGGCCTGGTGGAAATCGAAGGGTGCGATGGCTGCCGTGTGATCGAGAGCTATGCCCTTGAAGTGGCGACTCAACTGCGGGGGCACGGACACGGGATCGCCGGGGTCAGCGATGTTCACCCAGCGTCCCGCACTCGGTGGGCGCAGGCCGAAGACGTTGGGCGGTTCACCCTGCGGGGTGGGATGCAGCCGGTGGAACACGACCTGGGGAAGGGCGAGCGGTGAGCCGAGTGTGAGGAAAAGGTCCGGCCGCAGTTCCGGATGGGCGTGCAGGGCTTCGTACGCGACGACAGAACCGAGTGAGTGCGCGATCACGACGTCGGGCCGCTTTCGCGCGATACGCTCGGCGACCTCTTCTCGTGCCGCGAGTCGTACCGATGAGTCCGGTTCCCTGAGGTACGCGGCCACCTCACGGAACAGCACGCGGATGAAGACGCTGAGCGGACCCTCGGCCAGATCGAATCGGGCGGCTACCCAACTGGTGATCTGACGCAACGGAGCGGTCAGATGCCCCTGAACTACCTCCATGGGCACTCCGAGCCGGGTGGACCACGCCGTCAGCATCTCCTGTTCCAGCGGATCGTCGATGCCATCCGGGGAACCACCGCCCTGCTCCGCGATCCGGGGGAGCAACCGGTCGGCGTAGTAGGCGAAGTCGAGATCGATGCGTTCGGCGGTGATACCCAGTCCCTCCGCCAGATGGCCCGCCCACGCCGCGGCCCTGACCGCCCGCAGTTCTTCCTTCCGCTCGGGCGTCACGTCCGCCCCGAAACTGTTCCCGACCCCGTGGACCGCGACGACGGTGAGGTCACCCGCGGTCCCGCGGGGCATGGACGATCGGTCCTCCACAGCCTGACAACCTCTCTCCTCGCCGGTGCCTCGCATGCATCATGGGCCAACCGGCACGCCTACCACGCGGATTCTCGGCGATTGCGTGTGCAGGCGAGCGTGACGCGTCTATGGTCGGTGCCGGGAGCCGGAACAACACAGCGGGAACTGGGCATGCACATGGGGGAACTGGCCGGGACGGCGGGTACTGCGGGGGACGGGGGCAGTCCCGGGAGGCGGGTCGTGCTCGCTCACGGAATTCCGCTCAGTCGCTCTGCGGACGGTTCCTCCCCCAGACTGGGCCTCGATCCGCTGGACAACGCCCCCGACCACGCCCGGCGCGTCGCTGCGGCCCTGTCCGAGTTCGCCTACGAGGTGTTCCCGGTACAGCCCAAGCACACGGACTTCGAGCATGTGATCGAGAGCCTCATGACCGCCCCTGACATCGCGGTCTTGATCATGCATTTCGTTGGACACGGCGAACTGGCCGACGGCAGCAGCGAGAAGCTGTACCTCCTCGACCACGAGGCGATGCGCCTCCGGCATCCTGTCAGCGGCTGGATTCAATGGATCGAGGACCATCCTGACCGCCATCGTCCTGTCACCCTCTTCGTCCTCGACGTCTGCTACGCCGGAGAGGCCGCCGTCACCGCCTGGCACGCCCGGATGGACGTTACCCGCCGCCGCGCATGGGTGCTCGCGGCGACAGGACCGCGGGACAAGGCGTTCGGCTACCGACTCAGCCGTGCGCTGGCCCAGGTTCTCGATCGCTACGCCAAGGGTGTCCTGCGCATCGACCCCTCGGTCCGCTACATCCCGGCCAGTACCGTATGGCGGGACGTCGAGTCGACCGTACGTACGCTCACGGCTCAGGAGGGGGGCCTGCCGCAGACCATCCTGACGAGCCTGATCCCTAGCCATGCCGACCTCTCCGAGCTGCCGTTCTTTCCCAATCCCGGCTTCGTCGAGGCCGGCCCGGAGGAGCGGCTACCGCCGGACATCGCCCGCCTCGCCGACGTCGGGGCGGACCCCCTGCACTTCATGCGCCGGGCCGGTGGTGCGGAGCCCGTCCAAAGGGACTGGCGCGAAGGGTACTTCAGCGGACGTGCCGAAGACCTGAGCCGGCTGGCCTCCTGGCTGGACGACGAGCGCGCCGGACCGTCGCTGCGTGTGATCACCGGCAGGCCGGGGGCCGGGAAGTCAGCGCTGCTCGGGATGCTGGTCTGCGCCGCCCATCCAGACCTGCGGGAGTACACCAAGCCGCTCTGGCAAGGGCTCGGCGATGCGGTACCAGGGACGAACGAGCGACTCGCGGTCATTCACGCTCGCCGACTGTCCCTGCAGGGCCTGGTGCGGGCCCTGTCCGAGCAGGTCCGCCGCATCGGGCCCCCCTCCGCGGATTCGGCTACTGCCGTGGAATCGACGGGACCCTTCTTCGCCCTGCTCCAGGAGAAACACCGGCGTTCGGGCCGCCCTGTCACGATCATCATCGACGCTCTGGACGAGTCCAACGACCCGGAGGCGATCACTGAGCAACTGCTCCATCCGCTGGCCCGCAGACACCAAGAACTTGTCCGGCTGCTGATCGCCACCCGGGACGACACCCGGGTCAGCGCCTTGACCGGTGCACGGACCGGATACAAGCTTCTTGATCTCGACGCCACGGTTCCGGAGGCGCTCCGCGACGACATCTCCCTCTATGTGAAACGCCTGCTGTCCGCTGCCGGACCGTACACCGCCGGTCCCATGCGCCAGGCCCGCAACGCCCTTGCGGACGCGATTGCACAGCGGCTGGCCGATGACAGCAACGATCACTGCAGCCCTCTACCTCCCCACCTGCGGCTGGGGGAGTTCCTGACCGCAGGAATCTATGTGAGCTTCATGCTGTCCGGCACCCAGCACAGCCCTGCGGTCGAGGACGCCACACGCATCGGCCACGCGGTGCCCAGGAGCCTGCCCGAACTGCTGGAAATGGACCTGCTGCGCCACGGCGAGCAGCCACTCCTGCGGAGCGTACTGACAGCCCTGGCCTTCGCGCAGGGACAGGGCATGCCGGAACTAGTCCTGGCCGACGTCGTTGCCAGGGACTTCACAGGCCAAGACCGCACCCTGCCCCTGGAGACTCTGTACCGTCTCCTCGACAACGAAGCGCGCCTGTACCTGAGCCGCAGCGTCGACGCGGACGGCACCACGCTCTACCGCATCTTCCACCAGGGCGTGGCCGACTGGTGGCGCGACTCGGCGAGCACCCAGGACCGACAGCGCCTCTACCGAGGCATCCTGGCGTCGGTCCGGCGCGACGTGCAGCAGCGGCCCTTGTGGCATCTCTCCCCGCCGTACATCCAGCGCCACCTGCCACAGCACGCCGCCGACGCCGGCAGTCTGGACGAGGTTCTCGAAGACGGCGACTACCTAGTGTTCGCCGACCCCTCCGTCCTGCTGCCGCTACTGCCAGAGGTCACCGGCACCCTGCGCCCGCAGGCCGAGGCGAACGCGGGGGCTTATACCGACGCGTTCGCCGAACGGGCAGATCAACCACTCGACGTCCGCCGCCAACTTCTCGCCACGACTGCGGCGCTGCGCGACAACAGCCCTCTCCGTGCGACACTCGAGCGCTCTGCCGACTGGTCGGTGCACTGGGCTTCACCCACCGCTTCGCCTCCGACCGCCCTGGCCACCTGCACTGTACAAGGCCACCTGTACGCCGTCATTGGCACCGACCTGGGTGACATCGAAGTCCGGGACATGCACAGCGGAAAGATGCTGGGCCCGGAGGGTCGCGGGGGACGGGCACGGACGGCTGCGGAAGTGCAGTCCCTGGTAGCGGTGGACATAGAGGGCCGTCCGCACATTGTCACAGGCAGCTACGGGGCCTTACGGCTATGGGAACCGCTGACCGCATCGCCGGCCCGTGAACTGCAGGGCCGCTTGGGGTCCGTCACGGCTCTGACCGCTGTGGAATCCCACGGTCGCACTCATCTTCTCGTCGGCGGCTACGGCGGCTTCGGTGTTTGGGACCTGACCGATGCCGCACAGACCGATGAGCTCGTCGGCCATGGCGGCTGGGTCGACGCGATCGCGGTGACGCGCGTGCTGGGCCGCCCCCACGTTGTGACAGGCGCGGACAACGGTCGTGTGCAGATCTGGGATCTGACGGCCAAGACCGTGGTCCATGACCTCGTCGGCCGCGTCGGCTGGGTCAACGCGGTGGCGATCACGCGCGTGCAGGGCCACCCCTATGTCGTCGCGGCCGGAGAAGAGGGCGTCGTGCACTTGTGGGACCTGCTCACGGGAGACCACAGCGGAGAACTTGTCGACCACCGGGGAGATGCTGTGACCGCTCTCAGCGTCGCCGGCCCGCCGGAGCGACCGCACGTGGTCACTGGCCACCTCTCTGGTCGCCTGGTGCTGTGGGACTTGACCGCCCGAACCCGCAGTGCGACCTTCCGTCTCCCCTCACAGGTCACCGCCGTAAAGGCCGGTTCCGACGGCTTCGTGCTCGTGGCCTTCGAAAACGGCTTGGTGGCCCTCGCTCTCGACGCTCTCACCGCCGGACTGACCACCTCTGACATGGCCCTCAGCGAGGGCGGTGGCCGCTGGTGACAGCGAACCGTGACCCGATTCTCGACCTCCTGCCGATGGTGTTCGCTGCACCGGAGGAGGCGTTGCCGAAAGCGGAGCGCGTACTCGACGCCGATCCGACACCCCTCCAGGCATCCGTCGCCCACCAGGTCCTCGGCATCTGGCAACGGGACTTCGGCGACCTGCGGCTCGCCCTGAAGCATCTGCGGCGGGCTCGGGATCTGGCCGCACGCTCCGACACGCCGGAGCGGGAGGCGGACGTCCTCGCCACGCTCGGCGTGGCCCTCATCCACGACGGCTGTACCCAGCAGGGCCTAGCTGCCCTCGACCAAGGAGTCCAGTGCGCTTCAGGCCACGTCCGAGCGCGTGTGCTCTACCGGCGGGCCTACGTCGGATGGGTTCTGGGCCGTCACACCGCTGCTCTGGATGACATTCGCCGGGCGATACCGGTGCTACGGCAGGCCGATGACGTGATCTGGACCGCGCGGGCACTGACTCTGCGCGCCACCATCCTGCTGGCCACGGGGGCGGTCGACCGAGCCGACGCCGACCTCGCCGCCGCCGTGGCACTGTGGGACGCCACCGGGAAACCTCATGACAAGGCGGACGCCGTCGAGAGCCGGGGGCTCGCCGCCTTCCGGTCGGGTGACATCCCGGGCGCGCTGCGGCTGCTCGACGAAGCTGAGGACCACTACGCCCGGCTCGGCATACCGGTCTTCATGCTCAGCATCCGCCGCTGCGAGGTCCTGATGGCCGCCGGGCTGGCCCCCGAGGCACTCGCTGAAGCCGACGCAGCGATCGCTACCCACGACACCCGGATGCAGCCCACGAGAAAAGCTGAACTGCTGCTAGCCGCTGCTCGGGCGGCCAGACTCCTGAACGACCCGCTCACCACCATGGCACGGGCCACGACGGCCGTGGAACTGTTCGCCCGTCAGAGCCGCCCCTGGTGGGAAGCGCACGCCCGCCTGGTACTGACCGACGCACACTTCATGGCGGGGCACGTCACGAGCCGGTTAGCGGCCGACGTGGCGGCCGTCGCGGACCGCCTGGCTGGCCTTGGCGCACCGGCCGCGCCGGACGCGTTCCTGCTCGCGGCACGCATCACGCTCGCCCTGGGGCGGAATGCTGAGGCCGAGAGGCATCTGGCCCGCGCAGCCCGGAGCAGGAACGACGCGTCCGCCCTGACCCGGATGACGGGGTGGACCGCACAGGCGCTGCGAGCCCGAGCCGCTGGGCGGCACCAAGCCGTACTGGACGCGTGCCGACGAGGTCTGGACGCCCTCGACGACCACCGAGCGACACAAGGGGCACGGGGGTTTCCTCGCTCGGCCGTTTCGCACGGAGAAGAACTGGCCGCACTCGCCCAGCGGATGAGCGCCCTCTCGGGCGGCCCGCGACGGCTTTTGATGTGGAGTGAGCGCCAGAGGGCTACGGCGTTCTTCGCACCACCGATCCGCCCGTCGGCCGATCCTCTGCTGCAGAGTGCGTTGACCGCCTTCCGGGAGATCACGGCTCGGGCGGTGGCGGCCCGCATGGAAGGACGTCGCGTTCCCGCCCTGGAGCGAGAACAGCAGCGGTTGGAGAGTAAGATCGCCGCCCGCGTTCGCGAGCTTCGAGCGGTCACGCTCGGCAACGGCTCCCGTTTCACCCCCGACAGGCTGCTGGCGGAACTGGGCGACACCACCTGTCTGGTGGAATTCCTCGTGATTGACGGACGCATCCACCTGCTTCTGTGCGGGCAGGGCCAGATACGCCACGTCCAGGCAGGACCGCTCGCTCAGGCCGTGTCGGAAGTCGAGCACACCCAAGCCCTGCTGCGGCGACTGATGCATCCGGGGGCCGAGGGACGACTGCCCTTGGCGAAAGCCGCAGGACAGCGCCTGGAACAACTGCTGCTCGGCCCGGCCGCGCAGCACCTGGGCAACGGTCACCTGGTGGTGGTGCCTCCCGTCCAGATGCACTCCGTGCCTTGGTCGCTGCTGCCCTCGCTGCGGGACAGGGTCCTCAGCGTCGCGCCGTCCGCCGGTGCCTGGCTGGGCGCCCGACAGATCGAACCACCGGCCGGCCGCCGGGTCGTGCTGGTGCGCGGGCCGGGCTTAGCGGGCGTGGGCGTGGAGGGGCGCCGACTGGCCCATCAGCACCAGGACGCGGTCGTCCTGGAGTCGCAGAGGGAGGCCGGTGTGCAGCAGGTCCTTGAGGCACTCGACGGGGCCGCACTGGCACACATCACCGCGCACGGCCAGTTCCGCTCCGACAGCCCACTGTTCTCCTCGGTTCGCATGGCCGACGGACCGCTCCTTCTCCATGACCTTCAACGCCTGAGCCGCAGCCCCTACCGGATCATCTTCTCCCATGACTCCACCGCACGCAGAAGTGAAGCGGATGGACTGCTCGCCCTGGTCGCCGCCCTACTGCCGCTGGGCACGGCAGGCGTTGTGACGACCCAAGGCCCTGTCACCGACACCGCGGAAGCCGCACTGCCCATGGCTCTTCACAAGGGCCTGGCGACCGGCCTGTCGCTCGCCGAGGCACTACGGGACGCCAGGGCCGCCCTCGCGACCGATGCCGCCCTGACTGCCTCGGGCTGGGCCTTCACAGCATTCGGAGGGGCGTGAAGCGGTAGGCCAAAACGCCTCCTCCCTGCGGTCGGCCCTGGACACCCGAGCGAAGCGCGCCCGGCCCGCGCGGACGTCGCTCACTGAGCTAACGGTCGATCAGGTCGCCGTCAGCCGGACGGGGACCGATGCCAGGCTCCTTTCCACCACCGCGCTGTGCCATCGCAACGTCGCGTACGGGACCGCCGGAGAGAGCGCCGGGAAACGGCGGAACAGGGCCGGCAGTGCGATCGAGGCCGTCAGCCGGGCCAAGGGCGCACCGACGCAGTAGTGGGCGCCGAAACCGAAGGTGAGATGGGGATTGTGCTCTCGTTCCGTGGAGAGGAAGCCGGGGCGTACGAAGGTCCGCGGGTCCCGGTTGGCGGCGGGAAAGGAGACCAGCACGATGTCTCCGGCCGAGATGTCCGCCCCGCCCAGGGTCAGGTCCTCGGCCGCGAACCTCCAGGTGGAGGCGGAGCCCGGCGGCGTGTGACGCAGGACCTCCTCGACGAACTCGCCGGCGCGTACCGGATCGAGCAGCGCCCTTCTCCTGCGGGGGTCTTCCAGCGCGAGGGCCGCGGTGCAGGCCAGGAGGGTGGAACTGGGGGTCAGCCCTCCGATGAGGATGGAGAAGGTCGTGCCGACCACCTCGCGCGTCGTCCAGGTGCCACGGGTGGCCTGTTCGAGCAGGACGGAGATCAGGCCGTCGTCCGGTTGCGAGCGCGTTACGGCCACCTGCTGGAGGATGATGTCGGTGAGGGAACCGATGGCCCGTGTCACCGCTTCGGTGGGGGCGCCGCTGACGATCGCGTGGGACAGCCGAGTGATGTCCGGGACATGCTCGGGGGCGAATCCGAGCACGGCGCACACCACTGCGGCCGGGACCGGGCGCGTGTAGTCCCGTACGAGGTCGGGCTCCTCCGCGGCGGCGAGTATGCCCAGGCAGCGACGGACGGCGTCTTCCACGTGCGGGCGCCAGTGTCCGGCCGAGCGGACGGACAGACGGGAGGCGACGGCCGAGCGCAGACGCCGGTGGTCGGCGCCGTCGCTGTTGACCAAGTGCCGGCCGGACAACGCGTAGACGTCGTCGGGACACCGGCGCCCGCCGAAGGCACCGCGCGGCTCGGGCAGCGCGCGGACATCCTTGACCAGGCGGTGATCGAGGAACACCTGCTGGGCCTCGGCATACCGCGTCACCAGCCACACCTCGGGGCCCTCGGGCAGACGCACCCGGTGGACCGGCCGGTCCTCCCGCAGGTGACAGAGCGTTCGGTCGTCGACCGCCGTCCACGCCGCGCGGGACAGGGGCACCACCGGGCACTCGTGCGCTGAACTGCTGGTCATGGGGTCTCGCAGGGAGGATGGAGGGCGACCGGCAGGGAGACAGGGGTGCGGTCGATGAGACTCGCCGTCCAGCGGACGTCCGTGTGCTCGATGGCGGGCCGCAGGGCCGGGTAGGCCCGGAAGAGACTCTGCAGAGCGATCCGCACCTGTGCCCTGGCCAGGTGGACGCCGATGCAGTAATGCGGACCGTTGCCGAAACTGAGGTGAGAGGTGGGGCGAGGGCGGTCGACGCGGATCATCGCCGGCTCCGCGAACTCGGCGGGATCGTGGTTGGCTGTCGCCAGCAGGACCAGCACCAGGGCGCCCGCGGGTACGGTGCGGCCCGCCAGGGAGGTCTTGTGCGGGGCGAACCGCCAGGGGGAGAACGGGAAAGGGGGGTGCAGGCGCACCAGTTCCTCGACGACGAGTTCGGCCTGCCGCGCGTCGAGCAACGCGTGCAGGGCCGATGCCTGCCGGGTGAGCGAGATGGTCCCCGCGGTGATGGCCGTACCGGTCGACGTGATGCCGGCCGCCATGAGCAGGAGCACCTGCGACAGCATTTCCCGTCGTGACATCCGCCGGTCATGACACGCCGCCTGCAGGTCGCCGATCACCGTCGGGGTTCCGGGGAACCGAGGGACGTCGGTGACCGAGCGGACGACGTCGACGAGGTCGTTGTAGGCCCGCCGCGCGGGCGGGCTGCCCGGATTCTGGCCACCTCCGAGGAACCGCAGGCGGGTCGCGGCCTCGTGCATGATGTCGGCGGGGACGCCGAGGACATGGCCCAGCACCCGTTCCGGCAGCGGGTGGGCGTAGTCCCTGACCAGGTCAGGGACGGCGGACCGGGCCATGGAGCCGAGCAGTTCCCGTGCGATGCCGGTGATCTCCGCCTCCCGCGTGGCCACGGCCGTCTTCTTGAACCGATCGGCCACCGTGGTACGCAGACGCCGGTGGTCGGCGCCGTCGGTGTTGAGCATGTGACGTCCCTCGACGGTCAGCATGTCGTCCGCGTGGCGAGGTACCGCCGGCGCACGGGACGACGGGCGCGGGACGCGATGGAGGTCCTTGACGAAGAACGGGTCCCGCAGGACGCTGCGACCGAGCCGGTACTCGGTGACCACCCAGGCGTCCAGGCCGTCCGGCAGTTGCACCGGCACGACGGGGCCGAGGCGGCGGAGGCTGTCGTAGGCGGCCTCCGCGGTGACCTCGCTGGGGCCCGGATCGAAGGCGATCGGAACCGTGGGTGTCATGTGCTCACCCGTTCTCGTGCAGCGTGGCCAGGACGAGGGCGCAGAAATCACGGCCGGTGCGTACGTCGTAGAGCGCGTCCTCGCCCAGGGTGATCCGCCACTGCTCCTCGGCCGACAGCACGCACTCGACCAGCCGCAGCGAGTCCATGCCGGGCAGTTCCGTCATACGGCAATCGAGATCCACCTCATCGGGAGGACATTCCATGGCTCGTGCCAGGGCGCACCGCACCGCGGCGGTGACCTCTTCGATCGTGGTCTGCGATGCGGGACGCGTCATCGTCCTTCCTCCCGTGCGGGTGACAGGGCCAGAGGCCGCTGTCGCAGTTCCTCGACGTGCTGACGGATCGCAGTACGTTGCCATTTGCCGCTGCTGGTACGGGGAAGGGCGTGGGGGGCGACCAGTTCCACGGCCACGTCCCCCAGCCCCAGGTGATCGGAGACGGCGCTGCGGATGTCCTTCACGAGTCTCTGCCGTTCCTCGTTCTCCGCGCCGCGTGCGCATTCGGCAAGCACCGTGATGCGTTCCTCCAGAAGATCGGAGACCGCCACGCAGTGGCCGCCGTGGATGCCCGGCACACGCCGGGCGACGCTCTCCACATCCTCGGCGAAGAAGTTGCGGCCTCGTACGGTGATCATGTCCTTGGCCCGGCCGGCCACGAAGAGTTCGCCGTCGATGACGAAGCCGTGATCGCCGGTGGGAAGCCACTCGTGCGCGGTGCGTGTCGGCCCTCCCAGATAACCGCTGGTGACGGCTGCTGCCCGGATATGGATCTCGCCGACGTGCCCCTCCGCCGCCGGGCTCCCCTGCCTGTCACGCAGTTCCATCTCCATGCCCGGTACGGGGACACCGACACTCACCAACCGCGCGCCCTCGGCCCCGGGCGGCAGCAGCCGGACCTCTGCCCCGGGTGTGAGACTTCCCCGGTCGACGGTGACACTACGGGGTGGCTCGCCGAGGGAGGCGAGGGTGATCGCCAGGGTGGCTTCGGCCATGCCGTAACAAGGCGTCATCGCAGTGTCGCTGACTCCCAGGGGTGCGAAGGCTCCGGAGAAGGCGTCGAGTGTCGTGGTGCGGATCGTCTCGGCGCCGTTGAGCGCGAGTCGCCACGAGGAGAGCGCCGTCGGGTCGCGTCGACCGGGTCCGAAGGCCGAGGACGCGGCGGCGGCCAGGCGGCCGTACGAGAAGTCGGGGCCGGTGGTGATGGTGCCCCGGACGTCGTGCAGGTGGCGCAGGAAACGCTCGGGGCGGCGGAGGAAGCCATAAGGGGAGAACAGGTGAGCGTCACACCGGGCGTGGAGGGAGCACAGCAGTGCGATCAGCCCCATGTCGTGGAAGAGCGGCACCCACTGGACCAGACGGTCACCGGTGTGTGCGCGGATGCGCACGTTGATGGCGTCCACTCCGCTGGTCAGGGCCTGGTGGGTGAGCCGCACGCCTTTGGGGGCCGCGGTGCTTCCGGAGGTGAACTGCACGAGAGCGGTACGACCGCCATCGTCGGCGGGCAGGGGCACGCGCCGTCGCGTGGGGGGAGGCGTCCCGTCCGTCGGCAGGACATGCGCGGTGACATCAGGCCGGGTCTTCAGCAGGCGTTCGACCAGTGGCAAGGCCCCGGGCTCGGTCACCACGTGCCGCACGCCTGCGAGGTCGAGGTGTCCGGCCAGCTTCTCCAGCGTCTTCGCCGAGGCGACGGGAACCGGCGGCAGGGCCGGGACGGTGACGGCGGCGCCGGCCAAGGACACACCGAACAGGGCGGGAAGAAAGGCCGGGACGGTCGGCATCATGACTGCCACGATGTCCCCTTCACGGACGCCGGCGGCCAGCAGCGCCTGAGCGGTGGCCTCGGCGGCGGCGGGAAGACCGGCGTGGGGCGTGACCGTGTCGAGCTCCGGGAAGTGCACCGAGGCATCGCTGTCGACCAGGCGCTGGAGGAGACCGGGCAGGGTGACGGCTGACGTGGTCAACGGGTGCTCCTGTCGGGTGAGCCGGAAACCGGCGGTGCGGCCTGGCGAGCCACCCCGGACGGTGGGACCAGGGCTCCGGGGATCGGAGCCGCCGACCGCGGGGCATCGTGCGGGTGGCGTACCGGCCGCACGGACGGGCCGCTCAGGACCACCGAGGTGGAGGCGGCGGCCACACCGAGGCTCACCACCAGGGCGTGCCCGCGCTCCGCGGCAACGCGTGACCGGTTGAGGTGGTGCAGGTTGGCAGCCGTGTCCCCGGCGAACAGGTGACCCGTCTCCAAGGTGAGTTCCGTGTGTTCGACGGACGCTTCCTGGGAGAGCGTCGCGGGCATCAGCAGACGGGTGACCTGTGGGAAAAGCCGTGGTCCGAGAACGGTGCGGACGGACTGCCCGGGTACTCCGGCCTCCGCCAGAGCTCGGGCCGCGGAGTCGGAGACGCTGCGCCTGCAGAGTTTCGCCGACAGCATCAGGGTCGCGAGGGTCAGGGACCCGAGAGTGTCCTGCTCGCCACGTACACCGGGATCAGGAGGGTAGGCCTCCTCCGCGCGGGGGAGGGAGTGGGAGGCCAGGGCACACAGCCGCCAGTGACCGCCCTCCCGGCCGACCACGACGGCTGTGGCACCGTCTCCCAGGACGCCCCCGACAGCGCGCGATTCCCAACGGCGTCTGTGCTCCCCGGCCAGAGTGTCCCCGGTCACCACCAGGGCCACGGAGGCGTCGGAATCCGTCTGGAGGTAAGCGGTGGCCAGGTGCAGGGCCATGGCGCCGCCGTTGGAGAGCTGCCGCACACCGAGAGCCACCGCCTGATCGCACCCGAGCAAGCGCGCCAGGCGCGGGGCGTGCCTCGACCCCTGGCCGCCGTCGATCGTACGGACGTGGACCAGGATGTCCACGCTCTTCGCCGGCACATGAGCCATGGCCAAAGCGTCACCTGCCGCCTGGAAACACAAGCGTTCGAGGTGCTCCTCGTCCGCACAGACCGGTACCGAGAAGTCCTCGGACGCCATGGGGTGGTCCGGTTCCGCCCATCCTTCGCGCATGGCCTCCGACACCGACTGCCGCCGAGAGGGGAGCGCAACGGCTGTTCCGAGAACTGACAGGTCGTCGGCGACCCTCACAAGAGCCCTCCTGCGCGGGTGGATGGTGATGGCCGGGCCCCGGGCAGGGCCCGGAACCGGTGACGGGCGGGCCGCCGGTGCACATGCCGGGTCATGGTGGCGACGGTGCGGCAGCCGGACCGCCGTTCCCGCCCGGCCGAGGGCCCGAAGACAGGCGTGGTGGCCGCGTCCGGGCAAGGTCCCGCGGCGTCTTGCGGCGCCTCGGTCATGAACGGTGACCGGTCGACGCCCACCGAGACTGCTCGCGCGATCACGGCCGGGCCCCGGCCCCCGGCCTGTGCCGCGTGTGGTGGGGATGTGACGTCAATGATTCGGCGCTTTCTGCTTTCCAGCACTGACCTGCATCGCATCGGGAGGCCTGGCTCGCAGTTCGCCTACTGTGGCCTCCGTGGCGACGCACCAAGTCTTGACGTTCAGCGTCGCACCACGCATCACCTTCGACGCTTTGTCATCCGTCCGGGGAGGTAGTACCTCAGTGTGAATCTGGATCTGTTCGAGGGGTCGCCTCCAGCAGGGGCTGCGTCGTTCCGCTCGCCCTGCGCCAACTGTGTGGAAGGTGGCAGGCGGTCACCGCGGAACCCGCCGAGACGGTCCTGGCCGAGTGGGGCCGGGAGTTCGACGCGTTTGAGTCCCTCGCGATGGAGCTCCCGCCGCAGGTCCTGCCCGGCACTGTCCTACGGCACCTGATTCCTTCCTTCTTGGCGGTGAGTTGGGCCGGTGGGACCTGCCGCGCGCTCATCATCACCCTCAGCTCGCCGGACATTGCACACGACGGTAGAGGGTGCACCAGGCAAGCAGACACGGACCGGAAGATGAAACTGCCAGCAGATGCCAGCGAACCGGCCCCCCGGCCGGTCCGCTCATGCGGGTGAGACGAGCGCTGTTCCCGGGCGTGTCCCGCCCCCCGGTCCGTTACGCAGGTCACGGCATGTTCCGCGACCTGTGAAAGGAACCCCCTTCGTGCGCTTCGTCCGCAACGCCCTCACCACCGCCGCCCTGGCCATCGCCCCGGTCCGGCCCACGCCCGCCGCGGCCGCCGCAGGGCCGCCCGCTGGGGCCGCGCGGTACAGCGGACGCGGGCGGCGTGCCATGAGCCCGCGTGTCCAGGTCCGCAGGTCCTCTGATCCAGCAGGCCCGCCGACACTCTTGAAGGGATCATCAGTGGTGAACGGTGCACACCGCTCCCAGGCAACTGCGCAGGCTCCGGCTCCTTTCGTGCCGGGCCCAGCACCGGGGCAGGCCAAGGCAGCGGTAGCGGCAGTGGCACCGGACTGGACGACGTTCTTCGCGTGGACTAATGCGCCCATGGCGCTCAGCGCAGCGGGCACGGTGATCATGGCTGCGCTGGCTCTGGGGCACCGTCCTGACCCTGTTCTTGCGGCTGTCGCGTTCTTCACTGTGATGTGCACCTACACCTACGACCGGCTGCCCCGGGGGCCCGAACGGGTGCGGGAGGGCCGCTCCGGGTGGATGGCCCGGCACCGGCGCGTCATGACGTGGCTGTCGGGCTGTTCACTGCTGACTGTCCTGGCGCTGGTGGCGGTGCGGCCGACCGGTGCCTGGGCCTTGGTGCAGGTGGCGATGCTCTGGCCATATGGCAAGGTGTGGATTCCATGGCGCGGAAACCGGGTTGCCCTGCGGCAGTTGCCCGGCGTGAAGGCGCCCTATGTGGTGGTCTCCTTCTTCTTTGTCAGCTTCCTGCCCCAGGCCGTCGCGCTGGACGCGCTGGGTTCGCCCCTCCTGTGGTGGCTGGCCGCGGCAGCCGGTTTCCTCGCGGGGGCGGAGCACGTCCTGAATGACCTGCGGGACGTGGACGCCGACCGTGCTGACGGGACGGCCAGCATTCCTGTGCTGATCGGGCCGGGCAGGGCCCGGCTGCTCGCGATCGCGATCGCATGTGTCGGCGGTGTGGTGGGGCTGCAGATCCTGCCTGCCCCGTTCCTGCTCTGGACGCTCCTCGGGGTCGCGTTGATCGCTTTCTACCGGCCGCACCTGGACAACCGGCTCCGGCTGTGGATCGAGATCCAGGCCGTGCCCGCCGCGCTCGTCGCCCTGGCCATCGGCTGGTGAGCCCCTGCCGGCCCCGCCTGGAGGGAAAGCGCGTCCCGTTGCAGGAGGTCACCGAGCAGCGCACCGCGGAGGCGGCCGTCCAGCTCGGCGTCCGCTCACCCGCCCAGTTCCCCGACGCGGCACGGTTCCCCGACGCATGGTTTTCCGGCATGACGCCTGCCCCACTCACCAGCGGGACTATGACCTCACAACTTGATCGAGGCCGTCACTCGAAAGGAACCGCACCCTTCTTTGCTTCCCCGGGGCGGGTTCCCGGGCGCCCGCCGGTGGGCCTTTGCCGACCACGACCATGAGCGCGAGGGGCGCCTCCTCCTTCTCAAGGCCCCGCCCTCGGACCCCTGGACGACGCACTCGTCCCGGTCGTCACCGTGCTTCCACAGGGCGTCGGTTCGCCTCGTCCGGGCTCTTGACCGTGCCCGGTTCACAGCTATGGTCTAGACCTAGCAGTACAGGTCCGGACCAGCGCTCCCCGACCCCCGAGCCCGTGGCGGCGGTTTCGATGTACAGAGAAGGACGTGGCATGGCATGAGCGCGAAAAGACGAGTGGCTGTCGTCATCGGCGCACCGGTCGTCCCCCCTTGCTCGCCGTCAGCCTCCCGGCCGGCCCGGCCGGCGCCCACGGCTGGGTGACGATGCCCACGAGCCGGCAGCAGCAGTGCGCCGAGGGCGTCGTCGCCCACGGCCCGATCGTGTACAGAGCGTCGAGGGGCCCGAGGGGGTGCCCGGTTGCGGCGGCGGGTACGCCGCGTACGCCGGACTCGACGACGACGGCAAGCTCCGGCAGGTGGCACCAGTCGGCTCGACGGCGACGTTCACCCGGCACCACACGGCACGGCACGCCACCGGTAACCGGCAGTCCTTCACCGGGGGCCGGAAGATCACCGAGTTCGCCGGCAGCACCACGCGGCTGGCCGCGGACCTCCGCCGGCAGGTGGCCCTCGGCGGCCGCACCGGCCGCCAGAAGGTACTCGCCGCGGTCCGGAGCGTCCCGGACACCGCCGGCGCCTCCTCCTGTGCGGACGTCGGCGTCGGCGGTACGAGCGAGGGCAGGGACACCGACAGCGGCGACGCCGTCTTCTGCGGCGGCCACGCCTGGCGTACCGAGTGGAGCGTGACCGGTGACAAGCCCGGCGCCGGTGAGTGGGGAGTCCGGGCCGACCCGCGAGTCCGCCCGGCCTGAGCCCGGACACGCGGCGCTCCCCGGGTCGCGGCCCACCACACCCGGGGCGCGCGGGCCGGCCCGCCCGGCCCGGACGAACGACCCGCGCAGACATGGAGCACCCGGCGTCACGCTGTCGGCGGCGGGGCGCCTTCGTCAGGAGGGGCAGGTCCGTGGAGACGGCACAGCCGGTGGAGTGCTGGGCGGAGTTCGGGCGGCGGCTGCGGGCCTGGCGCAGACAGGCCGGACTGACCCAGACGCAGCTCGGACTGAAGGTGGGGTACCACCACAGTCTCATCAGCAGGCTCGAAGCGGGGCTGCGCGAACCGCCGGCCGGGCTCGCGGGCCGGCTCGACTCCGTCCTGGGGACCGGCGGCGAGCTGGCCGCGGTCGTCGCCGCTCCGGGCGGGACGCCGTACCGCCCGCAGCGGCCGCCGGCGGACCCCTGGCTGTTCGCCCCGGTGCCGGGCGGCGGGGAAGCCCCCGCCGGCCAGGACGTGCTGGAGCCCGTGCTGTGGCCGTCGGAGCTGCCCGCCGAGGGACTGGCGTGCCCGCTGCACGGCACGGTGGGCTGTGCGGTGCCCGACCTCGCGGGGGCACCGCACCTGCTGGACGGGCTGACCGCGCCGCAGGGCGGGTTCGACGGCCTCACGGGCAGCGAGCCGGAGCTGCTGCACACGCTCACCGCTGTCCTGGCCTGTCTGATCCGCGGCGCGCTGCACCGGGGCGCGTCCGACGGTCTGGCCACGGTGGAGCGGCTGTTACGGGCACTGGTGCGGTGGGCGGGGGCGGTGAACTCCGCCGGCCGGCTGCCGTACGGACAGCTCCGGCTGGCCGCGCAGTACGCCCAGGTCGCCGGGCGGTTGCGGATGCAGCGCGGGCAGAGCAGCATCGGCATGGCCTGGTTCGGCCACGGCCTGAGCTGGGCGGACGCGGTGCACGACGTCCCGGGCCGGGCGACCCTGCTCAGTGACGTGTGCACCCTGGTCCGGCTCGACCGGGACGCCGGGTCGGCGCTCGCGTACGCCGAGGCCATCGGCGCGGTGGACCCCCGGCGGCGGTGGGTGGTCACCCTCTCCCACCTGTACCGGGCCCGCGGGCACGCGCTCGGCCACGACGCCGCCGAGTGCCGACGGCACATCTCCCTGGCGCGGCGCGGATTCGCCCGCCTCGGCCATCAGGACCGTCTGGAGGCGCCCTGGCTGTCCGGCGCCGAGGGCGAGATGAGGGTGGAGTCGGCGATCGGCGGGGCGCTGCGCGACCTCGCCGCCGTGACCGGCGACCGGGTGACGGCGCGGCGTGCCGTCGACGCCACCGCGCGGTCGCGTGCCCAACTGCCGCCGCTGATGCGGGAGACCCGGGTGCTGCTCACCCTGCGTCTGGCCGACAGTTGGGCGTGCGCGGGCGACCCTGGCGCGGCGGTCGCCCTGGCGGCCCCGGTGCTCGACGAGGCGGTGTCCTCGCGCGAGTTGGTGATCAACGCCGAGTTGCGCGGGCTGCACGGCAGACTGCTCGCCCGCTGGGGTGACGTACCGGAGGTCAGGGAGTACCGGGAGCGGCTGCCGGTTCCGGGGATCTGAGCGCGTCCCGCCGCCCCCGGGCCTGTGCCGGTTTTTGCCAGGGCGGGACGGCGGGACCGCGGCCCGTTGACCCGGGCGCGGGGCGGTGTGAGGGTTCGGCCAGCCCGGTGGCGTGGCATGCCACCCGGCGCGGGGCGGGCGGAGACACCGACGTACCGCGGACACCGACCCTTTGATTGGCATGAGCATGCCTATCGGAGGGCCGGGTGAGCCACACGACCTCTCACAAGGAGCAACGATGCTGAGAAAGCTGGCGGTGGCCGGGATATCCCTGGCCCTGACGCTGGGAGGGGTGGTGATGCCGGCCGCCTTCGCCTCGGCCGCGCCCCACGCCGCGCCCCCGGCGGGCAAGCCGAGACCGACCCCGGTCGCCAGAGCCGTCGCGGCCGCCGACCAGGCGGCACGCAGCGGCCTCGACACGCTGGCCAAGGGCCCCGAGGAGCAGTACGACCGGCGGCAGGTCACGCCCTGGGTCAAGGGCCTGTACTCCGTCGCCTACGAACGCACCTACCGGGGCCTGCCGGTGGTGGGCGGGGACGTGGTCGTCCTCGCCGACGGCGACGGCGGGGTCCGCTCGGTCCAGTCCGCCACCAAGGCCAGGATCTCGCTCTCCACCAAGGCCCGGGTCAGCGCCGCGCAAGCGGTCCGCACCAGCCGGGCCAGGCTCGCGAAGACCGAGAAGGTCGACTCCCGGCGGCTGGTGGTGCGGGCCCGGAGCGACCGCGCCACCCTCGCCTGGGAGACCGTGCTGACCGGGCGCACCAAGGCGAACGCCCCCAGCCGGCTGCACGTCTTCGTCGACGCGCGCACCGGAAAGGTCGTCGACGCCTACGACGACGTACGCACGGGCAGCGGCAACAGCAAGTGGAACGGCCCGAACCCGCTGACCATCGACACCTCCCGGTCGGGCTCTTCCTACGTGCTGCGCGACACCACCCGGCCCGGACTGCAGTGTTCGGACTACAGCGGCGGACTGTTCACCAAGGCGACCGACACCTGGGGCACCGGCAACCCCACGAGCAAGGAAACCGGCTGCGTGGACGCGATGTTCGCCGCGCAGAAGGAATCGGACATGCTCAAGAACTGGCTCGGCCGCAACGGGCACGACGGCAACGGCGGCAGCTGGCCGGTCCGCGTCGGCCTCAACGAGCTGAACGCGTACTGGGACGGCTCCACCATCACCATCGGCCACAACAGCGCGAACGAATGGATCGCCGGGATCGACGTGGTGGGCCACGAGTTCGGCCACGGCCTGGACTCCTTCACCCCGGGCGGCGCCAACCACGAGAGCGGGCTGGGCGAGGCGACCGGCGACATCATGGGCACCCTGACCGAGGCGTACGCCAACGAGCCGGCGCCGTACGACACCCCTGACTACACCGTCGGCGAGGTGATCAACCTCCAGGGCCGCGGCCCGATCCGCAACATGTACAACCCCAGCCAGGTCGGCAACAACCCCAACTGCTACTCCTCGTCGATCCCGCAGACCGAGGAGCACGCGGCGGCCGGCCCGCTCAACCACTGGTTCTACCTGCTGGCCGAGGGCTCCAACCCCGGCGGCGGCAAGCCCTCCAGCCCCACCTGCAACAACTCCACCGTCACCGGCGTCGGCATCCAGAACGCGGGCAAGGTCTTCTACGGAGCCATGCTGCTCAAGACCAGCGGCATGACGTACAAGCGCTACCGCACCGCCACCCTCACCACGGCGAAGAACCTCGACGCCAGTTGCTCCCTGTTCAACTCCACCAAGGCCGCCTGGGACGCGATCAGCGTGCCCGCGCAGACCGGCGACCCGGCCTGCACCGGGGAGCAGACCGACTTCTCACTGGTGCTCAGCCCCACCTCCGGTGACGTCAACGCGGGCTCCTCGGCGCGCGCCACCGTCAACACCAGCACCGTCTCCGGCAGCGCCCAGCAGGTCTCGCTGACCGCCTCCGGCGCCCCGGCCGGGGTGAACGTCTCCTTCAGCCCGGCGACGGTCACCTCCGGCAGCAGCTCCACGATGACGGTCTCCACCTCGTCGGCCACAACCGCCGGGACCTACCAGATCACGGTCACGGGCACCGCCGGTACCAGGACCCACACCGCCCAGTACTCGCTGAGGGTGGGCGGCGGTGGCGGCAGTCCGTCCACCCCGCCGGACGTCGACGTGGCCAAGGTGCAGGCACACCTGACCCAGCTGAACACCATCGCCTCGCAGAACGGCGGCAACCGCCGCTCCACCACGGCCGGCTACCGGGCCTCGCTCGCCTATGTCAAGGGCCGGCTCCAGACGGCGGGCTATACGGTCACCGAGCAGAGCTGCACCTCCGGCTGCACCGCGGGAGCGGGCAACAACCTGATCGCCGAGTGGCCCCAGGGCGACGCCAACAACGTCTACATGTTCGGCGCACACCTCGACGGCGTGTCCGCCGGGCCCGGCATCAACGACAACGGCTCCGGCTCCGCCGCGCTCCTGGAGTCCGCGCTGACTCTGGCGCA
Source organism: Streptomyces sp. NPDC000134 (assembly GCF_042899225.1). Classification (NCBI taxonomy): domain Bacteria; kingdom Bacillati; phylum Actinomycetota; class Actinomycetes; order Kitasatosporales; family Streptomycetaceae; genus Streptomyces; species Streptomyces sp. NPDC000134. Next base: position 11,479 of record NZ_JBIAZN010000032.1, on the reverse strand, counting down.
GTCCAACCCCACCCTGAAGAACCGGGTCCGTTTCGCCTGGTGGACCGACGAGGAGCAGGGCCTGAACGGCTCCGACTTCTACACCCGTTCGCTCTCCACGACCGAGCGCGCCCGGATCAAGGCGTACTACAACTTCGACATGGTCGCCTCGACCAACGCGGGTTACTTCGTCAACAACCTGAACTCGGCCGCCTCGGGACCGCTGAAGGCCTACTGGGACTCCCTGGGGCTGGCCCCGCAGGAGAACGTCGAGGGCCAGGGCCGCTCCGACGATTACTCCTTCCAGCAGGCGGGCATCCCCACCTCCGGCTACGCCACCGGCGCCTCGGCCGTGAAGTCCGCCGCCGAGGCGGCCAAGTGGGGCGGCACCGCGGGCCGCGCCTACGACTCGTGCTACCACTCCGCCTGCGACACCACCAGCAACATCAACGCCACGGCGCTGAACCGCAGCGCGGACGGGATCGCGTACGCCATCTGGAAGACCGCCGTCGGCGACGCACCCGCACCGGCCGACGACTTCTCGATCTCCGCCAACCCCGCCACCGGCACGGTCTCGCCCGGCTCGTCCGCCACGGTGACCGTGTCCACCTCCACCACCAGCGGAAACGCCCAGAACATCAGCTTGTCGGCGTCCCGCGCTCCGGAGGGGGTGAGCGTGTCGTTCAGCCCTTCCTCGGTGACCTCCGGCCAGTCCTCGACGGCCACCGTGCAGGTGGCCGCGGGCACGCCGGGCGGCACGTACACCCTCACCATCACGGGAACGGGTGAGGCCACCCACACCACCACCTACACCCTCACCGTGCCCGGCGGTAACGGCGGCGACACCACCTGGAAGGTGGGCGCCACCTATGCGGCCGGTGACGTCGTGACCTACGACGGCGTCAGCTACCGGTGCCTCCAGGGCCACACCGCCCACCCAGGCTGGGAGCCGCCGAACGTCCCCGCCCTGTGGCAGCGCATCTGACCGTCGCCACACGGCAAGACGCACCCGCACGAGCGCACACACCGGCCCCGGCCGGTCCCCGTGGGACGGGACCGGCCGGGGCTGCGTCATGCGCGGCCGGAAGGTCATCGCGATATTCGTCGAGACCGCCGTCCCCGTTCCCCGCCGCCCGTGACGGAGTCGACGTTGCCGCTTCGGGAGGACGGGCGCCGACGACCACGTGAGCGGGCCGCCGACGTCCCGCGTCGGCGACGCCGGGAGCCGCGTTCGTCGTCCGCCGCTTCCTCCGTGAACGCGAAGCCCCGGTCAGGCTGCGGGAACGGACCGCAGCCAGCAGGCGAACCTGTGGGCGACGACCCGGCCGACAGCCCGGTCGGGAGACCCCGCAGGAGGACCGCTGAGGAAGCCGCGGCAGGAAACCCCGCTCAGGACGCCCCGGTCAGGCGAACGCGGGCATGATCCGCTCGTGAATCATGCGGAGCTGGGTGGGTCCCTGACCGAACCACACCGGGCTCGGACGACCAGCACAACCAGCCCCCCGGAGCGCCTGGCCATCAAGGGACAGCAGACTCTTCCGCCAGCAGGAAGCCCGCGCTGCCGTGCAGGGGGAGCGGCGCAGTGCCGCTGAGAGGGAGACACGGAGGCCGGTGTGCAAGCGGTGAGGGCGGACGTTCGCCGACCAGCACTGGGAGGGACCATTGTGCACCGGACGGTCTCGAAGGACGGGGGTGTGCCGGTGTGCGGCACCGCCTCGCGGACGACGTCGCCCGCGAGGAATCAGCCTGCTTCCAGGCCGTGCTGCACCGCCGGAACTCGATGACGACCAAGGGCCGGGACGGAGCCGCGGCCGGTTTCGCCGACGGTCCTGATAATGCCCTTCGTAGTCGGGGCGGCCACGGGCCGGGTTACGGAGGGCTGCACCCGCGGCAGGACTACGCTGGCGCAGGCTCCGGGCGCAGCGCCGCGAGCGGAGAGCGCCGGCCCTTCTCCACCGTGCGCCTTTGCTGGACTGCGGTGAGCGGACCCATCCGAGCCGGACCATGTGATCGAAGTCGGTTTTACCGAGTGCGGGAGTGCCGGTATCCCTCCTGAGCAACAACACTGCATTGCGTTGGTGTCCGTAACGTGGGCCAGGAGGACTCGGCCTGTCGTGCCGTCCCAGCCGGATGGGCTGTGGCCGCTTGGAGCCGCTGCTTCCGCAGCGTGAGTGGTGTTTTCGGTATCCGGGTGGCAAGCTGCTGCCGGACCGGGAGGTGTTGTGCAGGATTCTGTACGTGCTGCACACCGGCATCCAGTGGGAATACCTGCCCTGGGAGCTGAGTTTCGGCTCGGGCATGACCAGATGGTGGCGGCTGCGGGACTGGAACGAGGCTGGCGTCTGGCAGCGACTTCATGAAGTTCTGCTCGCAGAGCTAAACGCGGCATCGCGACTGGACTGGTCCCGCTGCGTGGTCGACTCCTCCCACGTCAGGGCCCTAAGGGGGGCAGCACACGGGCGTTCGCCGGTCGACCGCAGACGGGCGGGCTCGAAGCACCACCTGATCACCGACGGGCATGGCACACCCCTCGCGGTCCTGTTGACCGGGGGCAGCCGCAACGATGTCACCCAACTGCTGCCCCTGTTCGATGCGATTCCACCGGTCCACGGCCGGGTGGGCCGTCCGCGCCGCGAGCCCGACGCGCAGTTCGCCGACCGGGGCTACGACCACGACATCTACCGCGACCAGGTCCGCGACTGAGGCCCCCTGCCCGCGATCGCCCGGCGCGGCACACGCCATGGCGCCGGACTGGGTACCTACCGGTGGGTGGTCGAGCGCAGCTTCGTCTGGCTGCACGGCTTCCGACGACTGCGGACCCGCTGGGAACGACGGGCTGACATCCACGAAGCGTTCCTCGAACTCGCCTGCTTCCTGATCACCCACCGATAACTCGGCTCGTGGTGTTAGCCGTTGTAACTCCAGGGCCTATCGCACGTACGAAATGAAGCGAACCGGCAGGGAGTCAACGCAGAGACCAGGGGTACTTCCCGTCTGTAACCATCTACCCTGCAGGAAAGAGTCATGACACAGACCGTTGGAAGCGCCGAGGGCAATCGGTTCTGCAAGGCGTGCGGCACGCCGGCCGAGGACGGCAGATTGTGCAACCACTGCGGCGCCGTCCTGGACCTCCCCGACGAAGCAAGCCTGGTCGAGGACCAAGGCGCGGCAGTACGACGCGACTTCGAAGAACGCACTCAGCAGTAGGCATGAGAGGTGGCCGGAGGAGGCGAACCCGGTGCACGCTATTCCGTTGAACAGCGTGCACCGGGGTACACGGGTCGTCATGACATCCACAACTGATCGCGTCATGTCTCTGCGGGCCGTGCGGCAGATGCGCCGGGTCCGCACCTTCTATGCGGGGGGCGTCCTTTTGTGGGCGGTGCTGACCGCCTGGACCGTCTGGCAGTTGCCCGGCAGCCGACAGATGTGGGTGTCCGGCCTCCTTCTGGCCGTCTTCAGCGGCCTCCTGCTGACAGCCTCCCTGTGGCTGCAGCGCCTTCAGAGCGCAGTCCCGCCGCGACGTTCCGCGCACCATGCCGCATCACGCAAGGCGACTGCACCACGTCACGCGCATGCCTGACACACCGTCAGCGCGGCGTTAGCTCTCGCCGCCCCAGGTCTCATCCTGTTTCCTGCGCCTCGACATCTGGCTTCCGCCGCAGGTCGCGGACGAGATCGGGATGCACCCGAGGATCGGGTGCGAGATATCGCGCCCCCGCAGTCTCTCCGTCACCGTCCAGACGCCTGGCCAGCCCCTCCAGACCGCGCTGTCCGCACGCGCCATGTGGCGCAGTCTGTCCGGGTCCACCGCGAGCCGGATACCGTCGACCTCCCACGCGACGGGCACTTCAGGTGCCCGAGCCGCTCGTGGAATCTGGCAGCAGCCTCCACAATCTGGGGCATCTGCCCGGCCGCCGAGTCGTCCACCACGCGAAGGCGCAGCCAGTCCACCACGGTCCGCACCGAGCGCCCCGGGTCGGAACAAGTCGAAGGAGCGGCTCCGGCACACACCGGGGTGCGCACCGGGCGGAGGCCGTTCAACACCTGCCGGGCCGGCGGGACTGAGAGTGGCTGCCGGGATTCGGGGTGGTCACGTGCGGACGTGGTGGAGGAGTCCGCCCGACGCCTTCGGCGTCCTGGTGGGGCTGGAAGCGGGGGAGGAGTGCGGTGAGGTGCCGGCCGCGTATCCGTCGCCATCGGCCACTCCCCGTACCGCGTCGGCACGAGCATGATGGGAGCGCTCCCGCTCCACCGCACGTGCAGATCTCCCGACACCGGAAGGACCGCTCATGCGCACCGCTCCCCATCTCTCCCGGCGGGCACTGCTCACGGCCGCCGCCGCGGGCGTCACCGCGGGCGTCGCCGCCGCTCCCTCCCAAGCGTCCGGCGGCATCCATGGCTCCGTGCCGTCCGCCGCCTTCGCCGGGTTCCGGACGGTGGGCCGGGTGAAGAAGGCAGCCGACGGCTCGGTGCAGTACACCTGGCCCGGCATCGTCTTCGAAGGCCGGTTCCGCGGCACCGGCGTCGGGATCGTGCTCGACGACTCCGTCAACGACTACGACGTCCAGATCGACGGGGCGACCGTCAGCACCCTGGTGACTCCCGGGCGCACGACTTCCTGGGTCAAGGGCCTCGCCGACACCGAGCACACCGTGCGGCTCGTCAAGCGGACGGAGAGCGCGTGGGCCGCCGGCCGTTTCGGCGGGTTCGTCGCCGCCAGGGGAGGAAGGGTCCTCCCCGCCCCGGCGGCGCGCAGCAGGCAGATCGAGTTCATCGGCGATTCCTTCACCGCCGGGTACGGCAACATCTCGAGCACGCGCGACTGCTCGGCCAACGGAGGGGTCGACAGGAACAGCAACGCGGATCTCGCCTTCGGTCCCCTCACCGCACGCAAACTCGATGCCGACTACCAGCAGAACGCGTTCTCCGGCCGCGGCATGGTCCGCAACTACAACGGCGGCGACCCGGGCACCGATTACCGCACCTACTACGACCGCGCCCTGTTGAACGTTGCCGGCGACGTCTGGCACAAGCCGCGCGGCTGGCGGCCGCAGGTCGTCGTCATCGGCCTCGGCATCAACGACTTCTCGACCCCGCTCCACCCGGGCGAGCCGTGGGCCACCCAGAGCGAGCTGATCGCCGCTTACGCGAGCGCCTACCACGGCTTCCTCGACAAGCTGCGGGTCCGCTACGGAAGCAGGACGTTCCTGGTGGTCAGTGCCACCGCGGTGTCCGCAACCGCCTTCGCCGACACCGTCGAGGGCATCGTCAGGGACCGCAACGCGCGGGGGGACGACCGGGTCGGCTACTGGTACTACGACGATCCTGGCCTGGACCGGCTCGGCTGCGACTGGCACCCCTCGCTCCACGACCACCATGTCATCTCCGGGCTGCTCGACCAGTACCTAGTGCTCTGACCGCATACCTTCGCCGGGTTGGGCGGGTGTGGGGCCATTAATGCCAGCTACCTGGCGAGGGATCCGCCTATGCTCGGCTCGTGCAGCCGCTTTCCGACCGCAGCAATCTGTTGATCAAGGCGTTCCCAGCCGAGCTTGCAAGCGATGCCGAGGCAGTCCTGGCGGTGATGCCTGATTCTCGGCTCCAGCCGCATGCCGCGTTCTCGGTCGTTGTAGAGGGCCAGCAGGTTTTGATCCCCGGGCGCCTCTACAACGACGAGCCGTCAACTGTCAGGGTGGCGTCGCTTTCGTCGCGCCAACAGCAGCTTCTGCACTGCCTGTACTCAAGGCACTGCGACGGGGCGGTCAGGCAGCGTCACCTGGAGAAGGTCGTTGGTTCCACGGACCCGTGGGTCGTCCCCTTCGTCGTGCAGCTGGTCGGCGAGTACGTCTTGGAGATCCTGGTCGTCATCTGCGATGAGCTCCGTGATCTCGCCACGCCCGGCACCTGCGGCCGCCTCGCTTACGGGCAGTTCATCGTGGACAACCCTGCCTTCTTCGCGCGCACTCAACGGCGGGTCGTGAGCTACTGGAGCTGCTACTTCCGGGGCACCTACGCGAGTTTTCGAGGCTACCCGGGGGGCACGATTCTTGACATCCTACGGTCCGCTGCCTCCGACAGAGCAGGACATCCTTGGCCCAACCTCGCTCCAGCCGGCGCCAGGGCGGACGGCTACTGCTAGGACCCAGCCGGGCACGGTCGCCGGGCTGGTGAAGCGGCATCGGCGAGGGGACGTCCGCCCCAACGGATGCCCTTCTCGCTGCGGATGCGAGCGCGCTCGCGGCGCTGGGCTGCCAGCACGTCGGGGTGACGGGCATTCGCGTTGCGCCAGCGCAGATAGGCGTGCAGGGCCCGAGTCTGCACGGTGTGGTTGCGGTGGTTGGAGTTGGCGATGGTGAACTGCCGCAGCGGCCCGAAGTGCGCCTCGATTGGGTTGGCCCAGGACGCGTATGTCGGCGTGAAGCACAGCTCGACGCGGTTCTTCTTCGCCCAGCGGCGGATCGTCTCGCCCTTGTGGGCCGACAAGTTGTCCAGGATGACGTAGATGGGGGCGCCGTCCGGTCGGGCGGCCCGGACCGATGTGAGCGCGGCCAGCGTGTTCGCGGCGCCCTTCTTCCGACGGTTGACGCCCCAGAGCGTGTCGTCACCGACCGAATAGCAGCCGTGGAAGTACCTGACGCCATGCGTGCGGTGGTAGGTCGCCGGGTGCCGCTCGGGGTGACTGGCCGGGGCCCAGCCCGCACCGCCGGTGGGGCGGATGCCGAGCGGGCCGAACTCGTCGAACGCGAAGACCCGGTCCGGGAAGCGGTCCAGGATCTCCTCGATCCGGTCCAGCTTTGCCTCGCGGTCGGGATCCGGGGACTCCTTCCACGTCTTGGTGCGCTGGAAGGTGATGCCGCGGCGGGCGAGCAGACGGCGTAACGCCTCGCGGCCGATGCGGATGACCCGCCCATGGACTTTCCGCAGGTGGGCCAGCAGTTTACGGATGGACCAGCGAGTGAAGGGCTGGCCGAGCTTGGTCGGGCGGGTGGTGGCCGTCTGAACAACGAAGTCCTCGTCGTCAGGACTGAGCAGGCGGGGACGGCCTCCCGCCCACCGAGGGTCCAGACAGGCCAGGCCGATCTCGTTGAACCAGTGGATCACATCCCGGACGGTGTCCTCGTCGGCCTGCACCAGTTGGGCGATAACCGGGCCCCGGTTCTCGCCGGCCGACGCCAGCAGCATCATCGCGCGCCGGAAGCGGACCGAACTGGTGCTGCCCCGGCGCACGATCTGCTGCAGTTTCTGCCCCTCCTGGTCGGTCAACCTGCGCACGCGGACAGGCTCAGCCACCGCACCCCCAGCACTCGGATCGGAACGTCACGCAACATCCAACCGCCCCGACCACCAACCCGGCGAACCAATGTGGTCAGAGCACTAGATATGCCACGGCCACGCCGAAGCCGTACAACTCGTTGCGCACGGAACGCGAACTGTTCTGTCCGCCGACCGCCTCCGCACCGGCTGCGGGCCGGGTCGGCACCTGCTGTCGCAGGCTGCCCTTGGCTTGATGATGTCGGGAATCTTGGACACGGCGAGGAACCTGGGCGATACCCGTCCCGTTGCCGCCCACCGGAAACAAGATCCCCGACAGCATCAGCGAGGTAGTCGGTAACGCTGAGCAGTCTCCGCAGGTCGCACCCCTCGGTAGCCGGTACATGGGCGCCGCCGTCACTCCGTTCTGTAACGCTGGCCCTTCCTGATTCAGCTCCTCCAGCCCCGCTCCCGTCGGGTTCACCCGCGTTCGGCGGTACGGCGCCTGGGTCGCCGAGGTTGCTGGCCACGTGCTGGCGCACGTCGTCGAGGACCTCATCGGCGTCCCACTCGATCGGGTTCAGCATCCGGTGGATGCGGTCCGGGCCCGCGTGGCCGGCTTCCTCCGCCAGCGTCCAGCCGTTGTTCCGCTGCTGCGGAGCAATCAGTCCCCGCATATGAGCCAGTGCCGACTAACGCAGCTCTGACCTGCTGAAACGGCACGAACTGCTCATGCACAGCTTCCAGTTCGCCTGCCCACAACCTGACATCAGCAAGGTGGTACGGGTAGGAGCAGGGCGGCAAGGGTAGTGGCCGCAGAACGGGCGAAACGCATGGAAGCTGGTGTCTCTACGAAGATCCCGAGCGTCCTTGGGGTCTTCGTAGCGGCCCGCCTGGACGACACGCCCGGAACCGGAGGTGGGTCACCCGCGCGAACCGCACACAGCATGGCATTGCCATGCGTCAAACATGGCTTCGTGCCGTCTACCGCCCGACCGGGCACCAGGAGGACCCTGGGACCGTCAACACCCGGACCGGTCGAGGGGGGAAGCCGTGAACTGTCCGAACTGCGGAGGCCAGGCCCAGCAGGGCCCGGACGGATCGTGGTCGTGCCCGCAGTGCGGCCCGATCTCCCGAAGCACCCCGGGACCACGCGTAGGGTCGACACGGTGAACAGGAAACGACAGTCCGACCAGGAGACCGCGGCGGCCGCGGAGTGCGCGAGCGCGGCGGAGTCCGCAGAGGCTGCGGCGGCGTTCCTCGAGGGACAGGAGATCACCCGTACGTTGTGCGGACGGTGCGGCACGGAGATCCACGGGATCAACGGGCGCTACTCCTGCGGGAACTGCGGCTGGTCGAATGCCTGGTCGGAGGGGCACCGTCCGCTGCCGACCGCTGAGGAGGATCCTGATTGGCCCGGCCTGTGACTGACCTGTAGGGGCTCCCGTATCCGGTGCAAGCTGCCCTACCCTCACCGCACCGGACAAGGGCGGGGGGTTGCGGTGAAGACGCGACGACGAATGGCTGCCCGCGGCGGCCATGGTGGCGGTGATCCGGGGACGGACAACACCGGCGGAAGCGGGACAGCAGTCGGCCCGGCGCTGTCCAGGAAGTGGCTTTCCTTAGACGCCATTTCACTTGGCCAGACGGCGGTGACATATGAGGGTTGCGGCGATGGCGGTGAAGGCGAGGAAGTGTTCCGGCTTGCGCTCGTAGCGACGGTGCAGGCGGCGGCAGCCGGACAGCCAGGACATGGTCCGCTCCACGACCCAGCGGTGCCGGCCCAGGTGCCGGGATGACTCGATACCCTTACGGGCGAGGCGGTGCCGGATGCCGCGGGAAGAGAGCCACCGCCGCAGGTGCCGGTAGTCGTAACCCTTGTCACCGTGCAGCTTGCCGGGACGCCGACGTCGCGGGCCGCGACGGGAGCGGATGGGCGGGATGCCGCGGACCAGCGGGATGAGGGCCTGGCTGTCGTGGAGGTTGGCGGCGGAGACGCCGATCGAGGGGCAGGCCCTGGCGGTCGACGATGAGGTGGATTTTCGATCCCTTCTTGCCGCGGTCGGTCGGATTCGGTCCCGTCAGTTGCCCCCTTTGAGGGCCCGGACACTGACGGAGTCGATCGCGCACCGCGACCAGTCCAGCTCACCCCGGGCGCCGAGTTCGTCCAGGACCAGGCGGTGGAGCTTGGCCCACACCCGGGCCTCGGTCCACTCGGTGAACCGCCGGAAGGCCGTCACGCCCGACAGGCCGAAGCCCGGTGGCAGTTGGTTCCAGGTGCAGCCCGAGGTGGCCACGAAGATGATGGCGGCCAGCACCTCGCGGTCCCCTCGCCGACGATGCCCTCCACCCTGCGGGCGAACCGGCGCCGGCGGCACCACCCGCTGGAACAGGGACCACAAGTCTTCCGGCGCCATCCGCTCGACAAGCGCAGCAGTCATCACCCCAGATTGCCGCAAGATCACGCCAAGTGAAATGGCGTCTCAGTCGGAATCAGAAACGCGGACACGACAACACGCGTCAACGGGCATCCGGCGGACGCAACGACTTCGCCAGGACGACCCGAGAGCGCAGGGGGAGAAGATGACGGGGGAGATCCCGCAGGAGCAGGTGCCCACGGGACCGGGCCAGCAGACGCTGTTCCCGGTGACGGTGACCGCGGTGCGCCGCGAGGTCACCTACGCCCGGCCGGACGGCGGCGCGCTCACCGACGGCAACTTCGCCGCGCTGCACGCCCTCGCCCGCGGCGGCTCCCGGTGACCGGCCCGGCGCCCGACGGCGTCGCTGCCCACTCCCGGCACTCGCCGCGCTCCGCCGCGTTCGACGCTACCGCAAGAAGAAGCTGACCTGGGACCAGAACCCCACCGCCGCCCTCGGGCTGGCGGCCTGACCCCGCACACCGAGGAGAACCGTGCCCACCACGTACCCCACCAGCCTCCCCGCCGTCCCCGAGAACCGGTGGGACGCCGAGAAGCTCCCCGACCGGGGGATCGAGCGGCCTTCCGAAGGGCGGCCGGTCGCGGTCGCCGACTTTGCCCTCGACGCCGGCACCGCCGAGGAAGCCGAGCTGCGCCTGCTCGCCTACATCGCCAACGACTACGAGGACGACCTGCGGGGCGCGAGCGCGACCGCGGCCGAGGATTCGGCGCCGGGCCGCTGGAGGGTGACCCTACGCGTGCCGGGAGAGTTCTGAGCCGTCGGATCCCGCCTGCCCTCCGACCGCGGTCGCAGCGGCCGGGGCAAGCGGGTGGAGAGCCGGTCGGACGCCTCGGGACGCTGCCATCACCTGTGTGTTAGGCCCTGGCCAGGGCCCGGCTCTCCCATTCCTCGTACGCCTGGAAGTCACCCGTGATCGCGTACTGGCGCATCTCGACGCGCTCCACGGTGGTTAATCTCTGCGGGTCCTCGCCGAGCGCTGCCGCCAGGACGCGGGCCGCCGCCCGGTCCGGGAGCCGTGAGGGCGCGATCTCCAGGTACAGCACCCCCTGCCGCCAGCAGGCCATCTGAAGCTCCTCGACCAGCGCTCGCCCGGCAACCACGTCCTGTCGGCCGTAGCCGTGTCCGCCCTGCTCGGGAACGTCCAGGGCCCGCCCGGAAGGCCTGCAACTGCTCGGCGCTGCCGTGCAAGGCGAAGGCCCGTACCGCCATGGCGTGCGTCCGGCGGGTCTCCGATGCTGATGGCCAAGTCGAGACACAAGAAGCCGGAGAACGTCCGCCGCTACTTCAAGCCCTCGCCCGACGCCATCGCTGAGATCACCAGCCTCCTCGCGCCGGGCGACAGCAGACGCTGATCGCGACGCCTGCTATGAGGTGGCGTGGGCCCACAGTTCGGTGCTGTGGTCACCGATGAAGGCGCTGATGCGGGTCAGTGCGTCGCTGACCGGCTGCGGGTCGAGTCGGCGTCCATCACGCAAGCGCAGTGCGACGTGATCGTCAGCGGCCTCCTTGGCGCCGATGACGGCTTGGTAGGGAACCAGGCGGGCTTCTCGGATTCGGGTGCCCAGGCTGCCGCGGTCCGGTCCCGCGATCTGGGCACGCAGTCCGAGACGGGTGCAGCGTTGGGCGAGGGCTGCGGCGTTCGGCAGTTCGGTGTCGGATATCGGGAGAATGACGAGCTGAGTGGGGGCGAGCCAGGCGGGGAAGGCGCCGCCGTGCCGGACTCCCTGGCGCAGACCGGCGGCGACCTGTACGCGGTCATCATCAACGTGGCCGTCAACGCATGGATGGCCGGCCACATCCACGGCGA
>NZ_JBIAZN010000031.1:16213-73901 GCF_042899225.1 Streptomyces sp. NPDC000134 | reverse complement strand
GGGAACGGCGCGACGACATCCACGAGGCTTTCCTCGGCCTCGCCACCTGCCTCATCACCCACCGACACGTCCAACGCCTTTGTTAGGACCTCTAAGAGGCGGGGGACGCCTGGGCCAGCTTGAGGGCGTAGTCCTGCCACCACTGGCCCGCCTTCGGGCCGCCCTTGCACTCGCCGTCCGACTCCCCCGGGCGTTTGACCCAGACGTAGGCGTCGGCCAGGGGGTCGGCCGTCCGCGTGGTGGGGGGTTCGCCCAGGGCGCGGCCCGGCGGGTTGCACCAGCGTTCGGCCGGGTCGCCCTCGGTGTAGGGGCCGTTGCCGTTGCGGCTGGTGTCGATGACGAAGGGCTTGCCGCCGACCTCGGCGGACAGCCGCTTGCCGTAGGCGAGGGAGTCCTCGGTGGAGTAGAAGTTGGCAACGTTCACCGCGAAGCCGTCCGCGCGCTCGACGCCGGCCCGCCGCAGCGGGTCCGGGAGCCGGTCGGGGTCGCCCCAGCCGGCGTTGCCCGCGTCCAGGTAGACCTTGGTGTTCTCCAGGGCGGTGAGCCGGTCGACGGCCTCCGACAGCAGGGTGTAGCGCTCCTCGTGCGCTTCCCGGGGGGTGCAGCCGTCCACGAGGTGCAGGACCGCGTCGGGTTCGAGGATGACGGTGGCGGCACGGTCGCCGATGCCCCGGGCGACGGCGTCGACGAAGGCGCGGTAGGCGTCGCCGTCGCCGGCGCCGCCCCGGGAGTACTGGCCGCAGTCGCGGTGCGGGATGTCGTAGAGGACCAGCAGCGCGGTGCGGCCGGCCGCGTCGGCGGCCTCGGTGAAGCCGCGGGCCTGCTCCTCGGGGTTCTCCGGGCTGATCCACTCGGCGGTCGGCTGCTCGGCGATCTTGCGGATCTGCTCGGCCTCCGCCGGCTTCCCGGCCTGCTCCAGGGCCGCGACCTGCCGGGCCGCGGCGCTGTCCGGGTTGACCCAGAACGGGCTGCTTCCCCCGGGCTGCCGGCCGATCCCCCCGCCGGTGCCCTTGCCCTCGTCGCCGTCCCCCGGCGACGAGCACCCCGCGATCAGCAGGACCGCCCCCAGCACCGCCGCGGACACCCGCGTCCCGGCCGCCCTGCCGCCGTACATCCAGCCCCCTCGCCGCGCCGTTCCCGGGGGGCAATCCTGGCATACGGCCGTGCCGCCGAGGCGTCTCAAGGGCCGGTGCCGGTGAGGTAGGCGGAGACGACGACGTTGGCGGTGTACCGGTCGTGGGCCCGGTCGTAGACGCCGCCGCAGGTGATCAGCCGGAGTTCGGCCCGGCCGGCGCGGTGCTGCCCGTAGGCCCGGCGGGCGTCGAAGCCGTCGCGGGTGAGGACCTGGATGTCGTCGACGGTGAACTCGGCGGTCCGGCCGTCGTCGCGGAGCACCCGGATCGTCTGGCCCGGCTTCATGGTGCTGAGCTTGTAGAAGACGGCGGGCCGGGTCTCGGTGTCGACGTGGCCGACCATCAGGGCGGTGCCCGCCGCTCCCGGCCGGGCGCCGGCCGCGTACCAGCCGACCGTGCCGGGCCGGTCGAACGGCGGGGGTCGCAGGGCGCCGCCGGCGTCGAGGCCGCGGGCCACGACGGGGGCGCGGACGCCCAGTCGGGGGATCTCCAGGAAGCCGGGGCGGGCGTCGGTGCCGAGCGGCCGGTGGGCGGGCGGGAGGGTGACGTACGGGGGTCGGCCGGCCGCCGCCATGTCGCCGGTGGCCGGCCCGGTTATGCCGTCGGGCACGTCGGTGGCGTCGCGGCCCCACAGCCACAGCCCGAGCAGCAGCACCACCCAGGCGATGCCGGTCACCAGGCGGCCGGGGCCGGAGGCGCGGTCGTGATGCCGGTGCCGGTGCCGGTCCTGATCGTGGCCTTGGCCTCGGTCTCGGTCCTGATCCCGGCCCTGGTCCTGATCCCGGCCCTGATCCCGGCCCTGGTCCTGGCCCTGAGCCCGGCCCTGGTCCTGGTCCTGGTCCTGGTCGGTCATGGTCGGTCCGCTCCGCGGCTCCGGCGGGCGCTGCGCAGCGCGACGGCCACCGCGGCGACCCCGGCGAGGACCAGGCCGGTGACCGTCTGGGCGGTGCCGGGCCCGTTGGCGCGGGCGTCGTCGTCATGGCGGGACGCGGCCAGCTTCGCCGTGCCGCCGCCGCCCGCGTCGACCGGCGCGACCGGCGAGGCGTGGACGGTGGGCCGGGCGGGCGCCTCGGCCGAGGGGCGGGCCCGGTCGCGGACGGTGAGGGTGCCCTCGCGTTCGGCGGAGCCGCAGCGGACCTCGACGGCGTGGGCGCCCGCGGTGGCCTCCGAGCGGACCCGGCCGGAGCCGACGAGCGTGCCGTCGGTGCCGGCCAGGGAGAGCGTCACGTCGGAGACGAACACGGCGGAGACGACGACGGCCGTCCGCTCGGCGCAGTCGGCCACGCGGAGCGTGACGTCGCCGCCGGGTGCGGGGGTCGCCGGGGACACCGAGACCCCGCCCCCGTCCGCCGCGTGCGCCGTGGCCGCCGTCACCGTGGCCGCCGCCGGGGCGAGCACCGCGGTGAGCGCGGCCCCGGCACAGAGCGTGGCTTTCAGTGAGCCCATCGTGCACCTCCAGTCACCTGGAGACTCCCCCGCCGGCCCCTTGGTCGCATCCGCTGCGGGCTCGGTGCTGCTCCGAACGGGGGACGGGGCCGGGCGGCGGGTTTCAGACCAGGTCGACGAGGTCCGCGATGGAGTCGACCACCGTGGACGGCCGGTAGGGGAACTCCTCGATCTGCTCGGGCCGGGTCAGGCCGGTGAGCACCAGGAAGGTCTGCATCCCGGCCTCCATGCCGGCCAGTACGTCGGTGTCCATACGGTCACCGATCATCGCGCTGGTCTCGGAGTGCGCGCCGATCGCGTTGAGGCCGGTGCGCATCATCAGCGGGTTGGGCTTGCCCGCGAAGTACGGCTGCTTGCCGGTGGCCTTGGTGATCAGCGCGGCGACCGCGCCGGTGGCCGGAAGCGGGCCCTCGGTGGAGGGGCCGGTCTCGTCGGGGTTGGTGCAGATGAAGCGGGCGCCGGCGTTGATCAGGCGGACCGCCTTGGTCATGGCCTCGAAGGAGTAGGTCCGGGTCTCGCCGAGGACGACGTAGTCCGGCTCGTGGTCGGTGAGGATGTACCCGATGTCGTGCAGGGCGGTGGTGAGCCCGGCCTCGCCGATGACGTAGGCCGATCCGCCGGGCCGCTGGTCGTCGAGGAACTTGGCGGTGGCCAGCGCGGAGGTCCAGATCGACTCGATCGGCACCTCCAGGCCCATCCGGCGCAGCCGGGCGTGCAGGTCGCGCGGGGTGTAGATCGAGTTGTTGGTCAGCACCAGGAAGGGCCGGCCGGACTCCCGGAGCCGCTTGAGGAAGGCGTCGGCGCCGGGGATGGGGACGCCCTCGTGGATGAGTACGCCGTCCATGTCGGTGAGCCACGACTCGATGGGCCTGCGGTCTGCCATGTGCTTCGTACTCCTGGCGGTGCGGTGGGCGAGAGGCTGGGGGTGCCGGAACCACGGCGTGCCGACGGCCCTCAGCCTAATCAGGGGGTCAACTGCCGGTCGTGGCCCGTCCAGGCGTCGGCGTACCCCGCTCGCCCGGGGTCAGCGGCGCCGGCGGGCCAGCGCGACGGCCGTACCGCCCGCGGCGACCAGGACGGCAGCGCAGGCGAGCAGGGTGTACGCACGGCGCTCGCCCGTACCGGCGAGTTCGTCGGCGAAGGGCAGCCCGCCCGCGGACGGGGAGGCGGCGGGGGCGGCCGGACCGGCGTCGACGCGGAAGCGGTAGTCGTCGGACTGGCCGACCCACTCGCCGTCGCCGCCCCGGCGCTGGACGACGGCGGCGTTGGCGGTGACCTCGTTGGGCACGGCGTCCGAGGTGAAGGCGAGGCGGATCTTCACGGTGAGCGTCCGGCCGGGCCCGACCGCGAACCCGGGGAACCCGGCGGCGTCGTCGGCGAGGACGCCGACCAGCTCGTCGGCGTCGGTCCGCTCCAGCCGGACGGGGTGCGGACGGGTGCCGTCGTAGAACTCCAGGCGGGGCTGGGCGGGTCCGAGCGCGCGCCGCTCGTCGACCAGGACGACGACGGGGTGGATGTCCTCGCAGGTCCGGTCGGTGGTGTTGGTGAGGTCCAGGTACCAGGTCCCGTACCCGCCCCCGGCCCGGTACGCGGCGGGGCCGCCGTGCAGTCGGGTGGTGAGGGGGAAGGTGTGGTCCTCGGCGGCGGTACAGGCGGGGAGGGGGGCGGGAGCGGCGAGGCCGGAGGCGGGGGCCGAAGGCGTGCGGGCCGCGGCGGGAGAGGCCGCGGCGGGAGAGGCCGCGGCGAGGGAGGCCGCGGCGAGGAGGGCGGCTGCCGCCGCCAGGCAGGGGGACGCGGGCGTACACAGTCGCATGAACACATGAGCGTTCCGGACCCGCGCGGCATCCGGTGACGCCACTCCGGAGGGCACTCCGGATGGCGGCGGGCATTCACCCGTGGGCGCGCGCCCGCACCCGGCGGCGGATCACCCGTGGGCGCAGGCCCGCACCCGGCGGCGGTTCACCCGTGGGCGCGGGCCCGCACCCGGCGGCGTACACCCGCACCCGGCACAGCCGTCCGCCGACACACGCACGCCCGCGTGCTCACCCGCCGTCCGGCATGATCACCCACCCTGGCACGCCCCCGTCCGGCCCTCTCACCCATCGACCCACCCCGCACGCCCCCGTCCGGCCCCCTCACCCATCGACCCGCGCTCGGCGGTGCGTGAACCGACCCGGCGCAGCCGCCGCACGCACCCCCCTCACCCGTCGGCCCGCCCGAACACCGGCCCCAGCAGGAGTTGGGCCGCGCCCTCCGCGACCGCCCGGGGGCCGCCGGGGGCGAGCCGTACCGGTACGGCCGGGTCGTGGTCGCCCTCGCGGCGGGCACGGGCGCCGAGGACGGCGGCGACGCCCTCGACGAACGCCCCGGGGTGGGCGGCGACGGTCCGGCCGCCGAGCAGGACCAGGTCGATGTCGAGCAGCGCGGCGAGGTTGGCGGTGGCCACGCCCAGCACCCGGGCCGCCCCGGCGAGGTCGCCGCGCGCCACCGCCTCCAGGCAGAGCGCCTCGACGCAGCCACGGGCGCCGCAGGTGCAGGGCGGGCCGTCGAGCTGGATCACCTGGTGCCCGAACTCGCCCGCCCCCGTCCGCGCCCCCCGGTGCACGCTCCCGCCGATCACCAGTCCCGCGCCGAGCCCGGTACCGAGGTGGAGGTAGGCGAAGGAGCCGCGCTCGCCGCCGGCCGCCAGGCCGAGCGCCGCCGCGTTGGTGTCCTTGTCGACGACGACCGGCACCCCGAGGCGCCCCGCCAGCGCGTCCCGCAGCGCGAACCCGTCCCACTCGGGGAATCCGGTGACCCGGTGCAGCACCCCGCGGGCGTGGTCCAGCGGGCCGGGCAGCGCGACCCCGACCCCGAACAGCCCGGCGCGGCGGCCGGTCCCCAGCACCTCGGCGGCCAGCGTCTCCGCCTCGCGCGCCACCTCCGCGACCACCGCGCCGGCGCCCGCGCCCAGGTCGAGCGGGGCGCGCCGCTCCCCCACCACCGCGCCGTCGAGGTCGACCAGCACCGTCCGCAGCTCGTCCCGGTCCAGGTGCGCGCCGATCGCATGCCCGGCCTCCGGCACCAGGCGCAGCAGCGTGCGCGGCTTGCCGCCGGTGGACGCCCGCTGTCCGGCCGCCGCGGCGAGGCCGTCCGCCCGCAGCTTGGCGGTGATCTTGCTGACCGCCTGCGGGGTGAGCCCCGTCCGCTCGGCCAGCTCCAGCCGGCTGATCCCCTCCGGGCCGGCCGCGCGGAGCAGGTCGAGCACGAGCGCGGAGTTGTGACTGCGCAGCGCGAGCAGGTTCACCCCGCTGCGGGCCCCGCCCGCGCCGACCCCGCCGCCTGTGTCGTTCGCCCTGTTCACGCCACCCATTCTCGCCCTTACTTGCACTTTGGCAACACCGTTGCCAAAGTGGACGTATGACTGGTACTCCCCCCGGGACTCCGCTGCGCGTCGGCCTCGTCGGCTACGGGCTCGCGGGCTCCGTCTTCCACGCCCCGCTGATCGCCGCCACCGAGGGACTCGCCCTGGACACGGTGGTCACCGCCAACCCCGACCGGCAGCGGCAGGCCCGCGACGAGTTCCCGGACGTCCGCCTGGCCGCGACCCCCGACGAGTTGTTCGGCCGGGCCGCCGACCTGGACCTGATCGTCGTCGCGTCCCCGAACAAGACGCACGTGCCGCTCGCGACCGCCGCCCTTCGGGCCGGGCTGCCGGTCGTCGTGGACAAGCCCGTCGCGGGCACCGCGGCCGAGGCCCGCGAGCTGGCGGCGCTCGCCGAGGAGCGCGGCCTGCTGCTCTCCGTCTTCCAGAACCGCCGCTGGGACAACGACTTCCTGACCCTGCGCAAGCTGCTCGCCGAGGGCGCGCTGGGCGACGTATGGCGGTTCGAGTCGCGGTTCGAGCGGTGGCGGCCGAAGCCGAAGGGCGGGTGGCGCGAATCCGGCGACCCGGCAGAGATCGGAGGTCTGCTGTACGACCTCGGCAGCCATGTCGTCGACCAGGCCCTGGTCCTGTTCGGCCCGGCCGCCCAGGTGTACGCCGAGACGGACGTCCGGCGCGAGGGCGCGGAGACCGACGACGACACGTTCGTCGCGATCACGCACACCAGCGGCGTCCGCTCCCACCTCTACGTCTCCGCGACCACGGCCCAGCTCGGCCCCCGGTTCCGGGTGCTCGGCTCGCGGGCCGGTTACGTCAAGTACGGCCTGGACCCGCAGGAGGCCGCGCTGCGCGAGGGCAAGCGGCCCGGACGGGGCTGGGGCGAGGAGGACGAGTCGCTGTGGGGCCGGGTCGGGTCCGGCGAGTCCCCGGTGACCGGCGGCGGCCGGGTCGAGCCGACCCTGCCCGGCGACTACCCGGCGTACTACGCGGCGGTGGCCGGGGCCCTGCTGGACGGCGGCCCCAACCCGGTGAGCGCCCGGGAGGCGGCGGACGCCCTGGACGTGCTGGAGGCGGCCCGCCGTTCGGCGCGCGACGGAGGGGCGGTGGCGCTGTGACCCAGGACCGTACGGCGACCCCGAAGACCGCCCCCGAGCCGACGCCGGGCGTGGCGGAGCTGGAGGCGCAGGAACGCCGGCTGGTCTTCCGCCGGTTCACCCATGACGACGCCTGGGCGCTGGGCTCGCTGCTGGTGGAGCTGGCCCGGGAGCGCCAGGCCCCGGTCGCCATCGACATCCACCGGGCCGGGCAGCAACTGTTCCACGCCGCGCTGCCGGGCTCGGCCCCCGACAACGACGCCTGGATCGCCCGCAAGCGCCGGGTGGTGGAGCGGTACGGCTCGGCGTCGTACCTGGTGGGCGCCCGGTTCCGGGCCAAGGGCAGCACCTTCGAGGAGTCCTCGCGCCTGGACCCGGACACCTACGCGGCGCACGGCGGGTCCTTCCCGGTCACCGTGGAGGGCGTCGGGGTGGTCGGCGCGGTGACGGTGTCCGGACTGCCGCAGCTCGAGGACCACAAGCTGGTCGTGGAGGCATTGGAGCGGTTCCTGGGCGAGTGACCACCCGTTCGGCCGCACCGGGAATGTCCCGCCGGTCCGCCCCCGTTGGCACGCGGTAGAGGAATGATCGTCACCGCCCCACCGGAAGGACCGACATCGATGAACGACACCACGGCCGCCTTGAAGCGATCCGTCGGACGGTACGGCGTCTGGAGCGTGGGCCTGCGCGCCGAGGACCCGGAGGGGCGCGGTGACCGCGCCGAGGCCGCCGCGGAGTTGGAGTCCCTCGGCTTCGGTGCGGTGTGGCTGGGCGGCAACAGCGCCGCCCGGCACGCCGCCCCGCTGATCGAGGCGACCTCGCGGCTCGTGGTCGGCACCAGCATCCAGAGCATCTGGGAGCACGAGGCACCGGCCGCCGCCGCGGGCTACGCCGAGCTGGAGGTGGCCCACCCCGGCCGATTCGTCCTCGGCCTCGGGGTGAGCCACGGCCCCGCGGTGAAGGGGTACAGCCGCCCGTACTCGACGATGGTCGGCTACCTCGACGAGCTGGACCGGGCGGGGATGCCGGCCCACGGGCGGGTGCTGGCGGCGCTCGGCCCGAAGATGCTGGAGCTGTCCCGGGACCGGGCGGCGGGCGCGATCCCGTACCTGGTCACGCCGGAGCACACCGCGAAGGCCCGCGAGACGCTCGGCGAGGGTCCGCTGCTGGCCCCGGAGTTCAAGGTGGTCCTCGACCCCGACCCGTCCAGCGCCCGCGCCACGGCCCGCGCCTATCTCTCCTTCTACCTCGGGCTCCCCAACTACACCCAGAACTTCCTGCGTCTGGGCTTCACCGAGGACGACATCGCGGACGGCGGCAGCGACCGGCTGATCGACGCGGTGTTCGCCTGGGGCGACGAGGACACCATCCACCGCCGCATCACCGCCTTCCACGAGGCGGGCGCCGACCACGTGGCCCTCCAGTTGGTCACCGACGCCCCGACGGACACCCTCCCGAGGGAAGGCTGGCGCCGCCTGGCCGCCCTGCTGGCCTGAGCAGAAGCGCCCCGCCAGGGGCGCGGGGAACCGCGCGACCGGCCACCACAATCCCGCCCGCTCCCGAGGCGCTCAGCCACACCTCAGGGGCGCGGGGAACCGCGCGAAGACCCACAACGCACCCGCACGCCCCAGAACGCTCAGCCACCTCTCCCAGGGGCGCGGGGAACTGCGCGAAAACCGGAACACACCCGCACAGTCCCCCGCCCCCGCGGAGCGCCTACGCGTCCTTCAGTTCCTGCCGCTGCCGCCCCAGCCCCTCGATCTCCAGCTCGACCACGTCCCCGGCCCGCAGATACGGCTTCGGCTCGGGCCGCCCCATGGCCACCCCCGCCGGCGTCCCCGTGTTGATCACGTCACCGGGCCGCAGCACCATGAAGCGGCTGAGGTAGGCCACGACCTCCCCCACCGGGAAGATCTGCTCGGCGGTCGTGCCGTCCTGCTTCAGCTCCCCGTTGACCCACAGCCTGAGCGACAGTTGCTGCGGGTCGGGCACCTCGTCGGCCGTCACCAGCCAGGGCCCCAGCGGGTTGAACGTCTCGCAGTTCTTGCCCTTGTCCCAGGTCCCGCCGCGCTCGATCTGGTACTCCCGCTCGGACACGTCGTGCGCCACGGCGTACCCGGCGACGCACGCGAGCCCCTCCTCGGCCGACTCCAGGTAGCGGGCCGTACGCCCGATCACGACCGCCAGCTCCACCTCCCAGTCGGTCTTGGCGGACCCGCGCGGCACCAGCACGGTGTCGTACGGCCCGACCACCGTGTCCGGCGTCTTGAGGAAGACGACGGGTTCGGCGGGCGGCTCGACCCCGGTCTCCCGGGCGTGGTCGTGGTAGTTCAGCCCGATGCACACGATCTTCCCGACGCGCCCCAGCGGCGGCCCCACCCGCAGCCCCGTCGCGTCCAGCGCGGGCAGTTCCCCGGAGGCGGCGGCGGCCCGGACCCGGGCGAGCGCCGCGTCGTCGGCGAGCAGCGCGCCGTCGATGTCCGGCACCACGCCCGACAGGTCACGCAGGGTCCCGTCGGCGTCGAGCAGCGCGGGCCGCTCCGCCCCGGCCGTACCGACTCGCAGCAGCTTCATGTTGGCCATCTCCCTCGATCGCGGGCGCCCGTCCGACGGCCGGCCGGGTGCGGCGGACCAGCCATCGGAGGACTGGTCGATCGTCCAAGGTCCGCGTCCGCTCCGCAATACCCCGTTCATGTACTGGACCGTAGGCATCACCGGTACAGCACGGCTCGCTCGACCGCGCTCCAGGTCGTGCTGGTGACGATGTACAGCGCGGCGGCCAGGGGGACGACGGCGACGGTGACGAGGGTGAAGAAGGACAGGAACGGCATGGCCCTGCCGACCGCGCCCGGCAGTTCGGCGGGCAGGTCGGCCATCGCCTGCCGGGCGCGGCGGTAGCCGAACGCGGCGACCACGGCGACGACCGCGAAGAGACCCGCGTACACGAGTCCGGGACCGCCCAGGAGCCCGCCGTCGCCGAGCGCGTCGGTCCAGCGTCCGCCGAGCGGAGCGGCGAACAGGTGGTGGGTGAGGAGTCCGTTGGGGCGGCCGCCGACGGAGGAGCTGGAGAAGAGGTGGTAGAGGACGAAGAACGCGGGGAGCTGGCAGAGGCCGGGCAGCGTCCCCGACAGGGGTGACACCTTCTCCTGGGTGTGCAGGTCGAGTATGGCCTGCTGGAGCCGACGCGGGTCCTGGGCGTGCTCGCGGCGCAGTTCGGCGATCCGCGGCCGCAGGGCGGCCCGTGCCCGCTGGCCGCGTGCGGCGGCCCGGGACAGCGGGTGGACGAGGAGGCGTACGAGCGCGGTGATCAGGACGATCGCCGCGGCGGCGGCACCGGCGCCGAACAGGGGCTGGAGCAGGTCGGCGAGGCCGTCGACCAGGGTGGCGAATACGGACATGGTGAGGAGCCCTCCGGGGGTCTCGTCGTGCCGGGTCGGGAAGTGCGGCAGGACGGCGGCCGGGGCGGGGGCACGGAGGAACGGCGCGTACGGGACGCTCGCACGAGCGGACCCAGTACGCGGGGTGGTGCCCTCTTACGCGGCGGTCGCCGGGAGGGCCCGGCCGGGCGCTCGGGGCCGGCGGCGGCCCGCGGCGTCGGGATCGCGCTGGGGCAGGAAGGCGGTACGCCGGTCGCGGTCGCGGATGGCCGTACGGACCCGGGCGGGCGGCACGGCGGGCACGCGACGCGCGGCGAGGACCGCGCACAGGGCGAGCGCGGAACCGGCCGCGGCGGTCGCGGCCAGCGCGACGGTGGCGGAGAGGCTGCCGGCGTCGACCAGGGCCACCTGGAGCAGGAGGACCAGCAGCAGGACGAGGGGGCGCGGGCGCGAGAGGCCGTGCGGCACGTCGATTCCCTCCTCCCCGACCGGCGTTTCCCCGAAGGCTATAGCGTCCTTGGGGCGTCGGTCATCAGGACGCGGGATCGGTGATCACCGGTTCCAGCATCCGCTTCGGGCGGAGCAGCGCGCGGCTGACCGGGTCGGCCGGGTCCGGGTCGAGTCCGGGTCCCGGCAGCATCTCGACGTCCGCGACGGGGACGACGATCCCGCAGGCGGGGCACTCGCCGTACCGTCCGAGTCCGGAGCCGCAGTCCGCGTGCCGGAAGATCCGCAGCGGCGTGGTGTCGTAGTGCTCGCGGCCCCAGACGCCGAGCGCGCACAGGGTCGGCCACAGGGCGAGGCCGCGCTCGGTGACGACGTACTCGTCGCGGGGCGGCGACTGCTGGTAGCGGCGCTTTTCGAGGATGCCCTCGGCGGTGAGCGCCTGGAGGCGGCCCGCGAGGACGGCGCGGGGGGCGCCGAGGTGGACGAGGAAGTCGTTGTAGCGCCGCACGCCGTAGAGGGCGTCGCGCACCACCAGCAGCGTCCACCGCTCGCCGACGACCTCCAGCGCGCGGGCGATCGAGCACTCCTGCTTGGCGTAGTCCTTGCCCAGAGCCATGCCGTCCACTGTAACCACTTTCCGACTCATAGGTTCAATGACAGAACCAACAGTGCTAGCGTGACCCTCCGTCGGTTCGTTCACTGAACCGGAGCATGTCCCATTCCCCGCAGTGCCCTCTCGACGTGCCGCGGCCCGACCGCGGACGGGAAGGACCACCCGGCCATGACCAGTACGGGCAACGACACGGAGGCGGCCCCCGCCCCCGCCGCCACCGCCGTACCACCGCACGACCGCGCGGCCCGCGACGCGCCCCCGCACCCCGGCCGCACCCTCGCCCTGACCAGCGCCGCCACCGCGCTGGCCCTGATGACGTACACCGCGCCGATGGTCACGCTCCCCCAGACCGCCGCCGACCTGCACACCCCGCCGTCCGCCCAGGCGTGGCTGCTCAACGGCACCCCGCTGGGCCTGGCCGCGCTGCTCCTGGTCGCGGGCAGCCTCGCCGACGACCACGGCCGCCGCCGGATCTTCGTCGCGGGCACCTTCGCGCTCGGCCTCACCACCGCGCTGGGCGCGTTCGCCGACTCGACCTGGCTGTTCACCCTGGCCCGGATCGCCCAGGGCGCGGCGAGCGCGGCCCTCCTCGCCAGCAGCCTGGGCCTGCTCGCGCACGCCTTCCCCACCCCGGCCGGGCGGCTGCGCGCGACCGGCGTGTGGGGCGCGTTCGTCAGCGGCGGCATCGCCGTCGGCCCGCTGGTCACCGGCTCCATCCCGTCCTGGCGCCTGGGGTACGGCGTCCTGGGCGCCGCCACCCTGATCGTCGCCGCGCTCGGCGTCCGCGGGCTGACCGAGTCCCGCTCCCCGCGCCGGGGACGGCCGGATCTCGCCGGGGCCGCGACCTTCGGACCGGCACTGATCGCGCTGGTCGCGGCCCTCACCCTGGGCCGGGACGGCTGGCTGCGCCCACCGGTCCTGCTGCTCCTCGCGGCGGCGATCGTCCTGACGGCCGCGTTCGCCCTCGTGGAACGCCGGTCCGCCACCCCCATGATCGACCTGGCCCTGCTGCGCCGCCCGCTCTTCCTCGCCTCCTCCGCGGGCGGCCTGTTCACCGGGCTCGCGGTGATCGGCCTGTTCAGCTTCCTGCCGACGCTGCTGCAACAGGCACTGGACATGTCCCCCATGGACACCGCCTGGCTGTTCCTGCTCTGGTCCGGCCTCTCCTTCGCGGTCGCCCTCCAGGCCCGCCGCCTCGCCGGCCGCGTCCCGCCCCGCCACCAACTCGCCCTCGGCTTCCTGCTGCACGCCGCCGGCGCCCTGTCGATGCTGGGCGCGCTGGACGCGGGCTCCTGGCACCGGCTGCTCCCCGGCCTGATCGTCGCGGGCGTCGGCAGCGGCCTGCTCAACGCCGCGCTGCCGCTGCTCGCGGTGGAGTCGGTGCCGCCGGCCCGCGCCGCGATGGGCTCGGGCGCGCAGCAGACGTTCCGCTACATCGGCTCCTGCGCCGGGGTCGCCCTCACCATCGCGATCACGACCTCGGCCGGCGCCCCGGGGCGGGGCGCGGACCTGGCGATCACGGTCTCGGCGGGCCTGTCGGCCCTGGCGGCGGTGGGCCTGGCCCTCCTGAAGGAGAGGGCACGCACCACGACCGGGGCGTGAGGACGACGCCCCGGCCGTGGCCGCCGGGGGAACCGGCCGGGGCGAACCGGCCACAGGGGGGACGGGCCGGGGGCGAACCGGCCGCCGGGGCGGTACGGGCCGGGGGCGAGCCGCCTGGAACGGAACCGGTCGGGAGCGAACAGACCGCAAGGGCGGTACGAGCCGGAGGCGAACCGCCTGGAACGGAACCGGTCGGGAGCGAACCGGCCGGAGACGAACCACTGGGGGCGAACCGGTAGGGGGACCGGCTCCTCACCTCTGTCACCCGGCGGCAGTACGGTGTCCCCCATGCGCCCCGACACGCCTGCCGAGAACGTCGACCACACCGCCGAAGCGGCACGCCTGGAGCGGACCGCCGGCCTGTACCCCGAGGACGCCGAGGCCCTGCTGCTGCGGGCCGCCGCCCACCTCGAACTGGCCGGCGACCGCCCCGCCGCGACGACCCTCTACGACCGGCTGCTCTCCGCCCCCGGCACCCTGGAGAACCCGGCCCTGGTCCGCGCCCTGAAGGCGTCGAACCTGTGGGAGTACGACCACGAGGCCGAGGCCCGCGCGATCATCGACGGCGTCCGCGCGGCGGCCCCCCGGGACCCGGCCCCGTGGGTGATCGTCGCGGAGTCCCTGGAGGCCCACGACGAGCTGGAAGCGGCCCAGGAGACGTTCACGGAGGGTGCCCGCCTCCTCCTGACGGACGTCGCCGAACCCCCGTACGCCACGCACCCCCTCCTCTTCGGCCGCCACCGCGTCCGCCGCATGCTCGGCCTCCCCCACGACGACTGGGACACCCTCGCCGACACCCTGCACTCCATGCCGGTCTCCCTGGACGAACTGCACGACCCCAAGCGCGTGTGGTCCCTCGGCTCCTCCAACCCCGCCGAACTGGAGGCCGAGATCTCCCGCCTCCGCGCCGAACTCGGCGCCTACCGCGAGGCCCTCTCCCGCCCGTTCCCGGTCGCCATGCTCCACTGGCCCGCCGCCGAGCTGACCGAACTCCTCCAGGCGTATCCCACCCTGACCGCCGAATACCCCTCCTACGAGACCCACCTCGCGGCCATAGAGTCGGCCCTGCGCGAACTGGCCGCCTCCGGCACCCGCAACCTCGGCGTCGTCCAGGGCACGGTCCCCTCCTACGAGGCCTTCGCCGCCTCGGAGTCCACCTCCCCGTCGGACGCATCCCTCCTCCCCCAGTACGCGACGACCCTGGCGGCACGAGGCCGGGCGGTGGCCTGGCCGCCGGAGCGGGGGGCGGGGTGTTGGTGCGGGTCGGGGCTGGTCTATGGGGAGTGTCATGGGGTGAAGACCGCATCAGCGCGGTAGGAGCATCGCCTCCCCACAGGCACTCGACTCGCCACCAACACCGCATCGGTGCGGGAACAGGGACCACGGCAACCCCATGGTGATCCGCCAACTCACATGACAAAGTATCTTCATGGCTTTGATCAAGACGTTTCAGTCAGTGACTTCCGATACCCAGAAACTGCACGGGCCCGTCACGTGCGGCTACCGCACTTTCACGGTCGACGGTCGACGCGTCCTCCAACTGGACACGTACGGTTCCACAGAGCGGCAGCTTGCAACTCGACGCCGAATCCGCCCGCAAGTTGCTCGAAATCATCGAGGGGGCGTTTCCCAACCTCGCGCGCTGAGGAAAAGGAGCTGGCCACCTTCGCCAGAGGTTTTGAAATGTGGCCAGCACACTAATACGACCGTCGACACCTCAGGCACCCTGCTAGCGGAAGATAGGCAGGGTGCCGAAGCTTTCTAGGTCACTCACACACCGGTGACGAAGCCAGCGTCGTAGGGTCACCCGCTACTCATCACTCCAACTTACGACCCGTTACGCGTTCGATTAGTTGCATCACGGTCGAAAGACGCTGATCCAAGAACATGGCATAGTCATCGATAGCCAGTCCACTGTTAGCACCACTTTCGATGGCATGAGATGAGAGAACTGACTGCAGCTTGTCCTCTCCGTACGCAGTCGCCATTTCACTAAGGTACTGACTCGGCGCCTTATCTCTTATGATTCGATTCGTCTCTGCATCGATTAGCGTCCTATTCAGAAGCAGTTCAGGGCTTTCCTTCGCACCAACTCGCGACAAGTACGCTTTCGGAAATATGTGATGCGAGTCTATTCGAACTTCCCTTACCCTGTACGGCGTCATGGCCTGACCTGTATGAAAGTCCTCGGCACGCATTGTCACCAGCAAACACATCAAACCGCAGTACAATGCCTTTCTGCGTACAGACGCGGATTGCAGAGTAGAGGCAGTCAACGGCAGTTCCTCGACCGCTTCAGGTGCGGGTCCATCTCCCCTAACAGCCCATTCCTTCAGACGAGAGTAATCAGCACCCGCCTGACTATTGGCCCCCTGATCGTAGTTAGTAGTGAACACACTGCACCAGAAAAATTGCTGGAGACGCGTGTAAGCGTTCGCGCGATCAAGAGGTTCCAGCTTTTGGATCTCTGCCCAGACAGCTCCCATGGGTATCAGCAGCATCCCATACGGAAGCCACTTCGGGGCGACTACACCACAGTCAGACTGCAGCATGTCAAGGACTCCGGCTACCCCCTTCACAGCGGATGACCAGTGCGCAGATATGTCAGACGCCGTCAACTTCTTCAGAACGTCAGACCGCTGAGCTGACCCGTGCGCACGCAAACAGACGGCCTGCAGGACACTGTACGGATCAACTTTGAAGTCAATCAACGCTTTGTAATTTCCGAGGGCTTCGTCCCACAAGTCGCGCAAGTTGACCCCCTGCGGAAAATAACGAGCCGTGAGGAGTTCGAATGGCCCAAGCGGCTTACCGGTACGATTCAGCGTCTCAAATATGGTACAAACCGCCTCTATCGGCGTAGCTTCCGGAAGAGTGAGAACCGGGACTCCATAAGAGCGAAGCGGCACCACATATTTGTCCCGCATTCTCCGATACAAGGACTTCAAACGCTTCGGGCCGTAAGTGCAATCACCGCTGGTTACCTCATCCACGTACTCGTCAAGCCAGTCATCGAACTTACCCACCTCAGATACCGGGAAATGTGAAGCTTCTAGCAGTTCATCATTCTTCTTGGCTTGCCCCTTGCCGGCCGCGACAGGCACAGAAGTCACAGCTTTGTCAAAATCCACCTCGTGGAAATCTTTGACGTAATCTGTTGCCACGTCAACGAATTCATCTATCTTCAGATAGAAACGCTCGTCTCCCACGCCGGTCAACGCTTGATACAGTGCTGTAAGTCGTTGCTGACCGTCTAGGACAAGTTCCGAAGGCTTCTTATCTCCCAAGTCAGGAGCGCCTTCGAAACTACGACTCGCGAACGTTTCACCGCCCCCTTGCTTCCAAAGCAGGAGGGTGCCCACCGGAAATTCAGAAATGATCGACTGGATCAATTCCTCAGTTCGAGTCGCGTCCCATACGAAGTCGCGCTGGAAGTTCGGGAGCGCTATCTCTCGCCCATGGATACGCGTGACTAGGTTCGAGAGCTGTCGCGGAACCGTCTCGAAGATGGGATCTGACTCATAGGCGCTTGTCATTAGACCGTCCGTCCAAGCTGCGATCAGGATGCGAGTAGCGAGACTCAGAAGCATCGATCTTACGGCCTGTATGACTATACGTCAGCAACTGCTAGCGGGTGAGTCAGCGACGAGCAACCTGGTGTCCAGGTTGGGTAGCGCCTCGGTAGCCTGCCGTCATGATTCGCGCAGTGGTCTTCGATGTCGGGGAATGTCTCGTGGACGAGACGCGGGAGTACGGGACGTGGGCGGACTGGCTGGGTGTGCCTCGGCATACGTTTCATGCCATGTTCGGTGCCGTGATCGCTCAGGGGCGCGACTACCGCGAGACGTTCCAGGAGTTTCGGCCCGGGTTCGACCTGTACGACGAGCGTGAGAAGCGGGCCGCTGCCGGGCGACCTGAGACGTTCGGGGAAGAGGACCTGTACCCGGACGTCCGCCCCGCGCTCCAGCGCCTGCGCGGGGACGGCCTGTGGCTCGGTATCGCCGGGAATCAGACTGTCCGGGCCGGTCGGATACTGCGGGAGCTGTTCTCCGACGACGTCGATCTGATCGGCACGTCGGACGACTGGGGTGCCGCCAAGCCTGACCCCGAGTTCTTCAAGCGGGTGGCCGACGTCGTGCCGTTCGAGGTCGACGAGATCCTGTACGTCGGCGATCGATGCGACAACGACATCAAGCCGGCGGGGGAAGCGGGAATGCACACCGCACTGGTGCGTCGGGGGCCTTGGGCGACCATTCAGTGGGGCAGTGCGGCAGCGAGGGAGATGCCGACCTTCCATGTCGAAGGGCTTCTGGAACTGGCTGAGTGCGTGCGGCAGTTCAACGGCTCAGCGCACTGAGCGTGGTCGACCAGTCGTACAGGCGGTCGTCCAGGTCGCGGACGCACCGCTCGTGTTGGTGCGGGGTGAGCGCGCGGCGTACTTCTCGTACTCGATCCATCCCTGTCGCGTACCAAGTGACGGCCAACTGGTCGAGGGCTCGGCCCGCGTAGTCGCACGCCGCGGCCGGGTTGCCGGAGGCGGCTTCCACAGCCGCCAGGTCGCCGTGAACGACTGTGCGCTGCTTCTCCTCGCCGGGTGCCAAGGCGTCCAGGGCTTCGAGCAGTGACTCACGTGCTTGCGGGAGATGTCCGGCGAGCAGTTGGGTGTTGCCCCTGAAAGCCGCGAGCCGAGCCGGGGAGAACCAGTCCATCCAGGGCGGTGATGCGTACTCGTTGCCGTCCCGGAGGATGTCCTCGGCGTGACGGATGAGGTTCAAGGCTGTGCGCGTATCACCGCACCGGGTTTCGCATTCCGCCTCCACCGCGTCCAACCAGGCGAGGAACTCGGCCGATGCCTCGGCGCGGCGAGCGTAGGTGCGGGCGGCGATGACGCGTTCCTGGGCTCCATCGCGGTCTCCTGCCCAGCCCGGAACGAAAGCCATGTGGGCGAGGGTCGCTGCGCCCAGTAGCGCGTCATCGGCCTCACCGGCGGCTTGCAGGGCCAGGAGAAAAGTGTCGTGCGCGGCGGTCGGTTCGCTCAGGTCGAAGAACTCGATCCTGCCCGCGAGGAGATACGTCTCCGCCAGAGCCGTGGCGACGACTCGACGGGTGGTCTCCGCAGTCTCCGGGAGCATGGCGCGGCCCAGCGCCGCGTGTGCCATGACGGCAGGATGCAGTTGGGTCGGCGCGACCGACCAGTAGAGGCGCCGATGGGCCCGGGTGACGGTCTCGTAGTCCGTGCCCGCTGAGGCCGGTTGCACGGTGGCGGCGGTCCTTCGGGGTGGCACTGCCGCCACGCTCAAGGCCGCCGTCCCTCCGGTAAGCGGGCGGCGGACGACGTCGTGAGTTCGGCCGTCGACTTCGCCCCAAGGGGGTGTGAAGCCCAGGGCCTCCATGTCCTGCCCCAGCAGGTGTACGAGCACTCGCTGGCAGTCCGGTTGCGGCCAGGGCGGGGTGTCCGACTCCCACCGGCGCACCTGGCGTACCCCGATGGACAGGCCGCGCATCCCCATGCGCTTGGCGTGGTCGGTGAGGGCGTCGGCCAAATCCTGTTGAGAGTTGTAACCGGCGGCCACACGGGCGGCTTTGAGTCGCACGTTGCCTACGGGCCTGGGCATGAGAGACCTCCTGCTGTCGACGGTTTCGACCTTCTCACGGTGGGTCCTGTCCGCGGCAGCGTTTGACCCTCCAAGTGCCGATAACGGCCGCTTCACGTCCTCTAGATGGCCTCTAAGAGTCCTCGTAGAGGAGGCAGCGCATCGTGAAATCTGGGCCCTGCACGTATCCGTCAAAGCGACGAGAGGCAGGCCGTGTACGCACAAGAAGGTCTGGACAGAGCCATCGCGGAGTGGCTCGCGCGCACTCACCCGACGCCGGAAGCGGCGTGGCGGGAGTGGGACAGCAACGGAGTCGCACTGCTGCCGCTCGGTGGGCGGTTCGCGGCGGTGCGCATGCCTGCTGGCATCGTGCACGCGGCCGTCGAGACGGAGGACAGGGACCACGTGGCCGTGGCGCTCGGTACGTCGCTCGGTGGGTCGATCATTTACGACCGGCGAGTGGGCGGGGGGACGTACTACGCCCTCATCCAAGCCCATGCTGGCCTGGACTGGGCGTACGAGCCCACTACCGTGTGCCTCGGCCACGGTACGTATCTGGGTGTGCCGCGTCTCGACCGACAGCAGCCGCCCGGCACGTATTGGGTCGTGCCACCGCGCTACGAGGGCGATCTGTGCGCTCCCCATCTGATCGTCTCCCTGCTGGATCGAGGGCGGTCGATGCTGGACGAGCACCACGAACACATCGACGGCATGTGTCCTGTGCCGCTGGTGGAAGAGGGATAAGGCCGATGGCAACGCGTACCGGTGCGGAGACCGGAGCGACGGTGACCGCGCTCGACGGCGAGGGGGTGGCGGGAGATCCGGGCTGGCGTACGGCGGTGAAGACGGTGCCACGACACCGGTTCGTCCCCCGGGGTCGCCGGGGAGGGCCGCCTGTGTCCTCGTCCACGCTGCCCTCGTCTGCCGTACGGATGTGGTCCGACGCCGAAGTGGTCGAAGGCCACACGATTTTGCAGGTCGGCACGGGGTCCGGCTACGCGACGGCATTGGCGTGCGAGCGACTGGGTTCCTCGCACGTCACGAGTGTCGACATCGACCCGCGTCGTCTGGATGTGGCGGCGAACGCGCTCTACGACTGCGGCTACACGCCGACCCTGGCCGTGGCGGACGGAAGGTACGGATACTGGCCGGAAGCGTGGTTCGACCGCATCGTGACCGCCTGCTCCTTCCGGTCCGTACCTCAGACGCTGCTCGCCCAGACGCGCCCGGGTGGGAAGGTGCTGCTCCAGCTCTCGGGCTGGTTGGGTGGGCACGCTCGGGTCCTGCTCACCGTGTCCGAGGACGGCGCGGCCGAGGGTTCACTGTTGCCGAGTACGGTCTCCTTCACCTCGGCTCGGACTCTCACGCCGCCTGTGTTCGGTCATCCCGCCGACTGGACCGCTGGTCTCACAGCACAGGCCCGTTCGACCCAGCACAGCCCGAAGCGCATCACCGCCTCGACCGCCGAGGCGTCAGTGCTGCGCTTCCTGGTCCAGTGCTCGTTGCCATCCGCTCAACTGCTCATGAACGGTGGCGCGGTACACCTCATCGACGTCGTGTCCGGGTCGGCGGCCAGCCTTGTTCCGGAGGGTGACTCCTGGCGAGTACGCGAGGGCGGCCCCATGAACCTGTGGGAGCGGATCGAGCAATTGGTCAGCGCCTTCGACGCGGCGGGGCGGCCTGGAGCGGAACATTTCGTGCTGTGCGTGGACCAGGGGAAACAACATGTGCGTTGGGCGCACGCGCCCGTGGCGCCCGTACCGCTGCCCCGGGCCGACCCGGACTTCGACCTCGCTCTCCTGAAGGGCGTTGACTTGACCGTACGACCGAAGCGGGAGGCTCGTGGCCGGTGAGCGAGGGCGTGGGTGGGATGAGCGTTTCGGTTCGATCTTCCCGCGGCCTCATGGCCTCTGCCATGCGCAGCAGGACCGTCACTGTCAGGGCGAGGCGACGGTGAGAAGCGCTCGGCGAAGATGATCCAGCGCCGTAACGCTCTTGATGTTTCCGCGGCCCCAGGCGCCCATGTGGTCCCCTCCCCGGCCGGGTGTCGCCGTGTCGGGGCCTATGGAAGCAGGGTGTACTGACCCTGGGGCGCCGCCGCTGGCGGGGCAGGGCGGCGCCCGGGGTGGGTCAGCCGAACATGCCCGGCTCGTAGCTGCCCGCCGGCTGGCGGGCGAGGACGTTGACGCGGTTGTAGGCGTTGATGAGGGCGATGAGGGAGAGGAGGGCGGCGAGCTGGTCCTCGTCGTAGTGCTTGGCGGCGTTGGACCAGGCCTCGTCGGTGACGCCGGGGGCGGCGTCGGCTATGCGGGTGCCCTGTTCGGTGAGTTCGAGGGCGGCGCGCTCGGCGTCGGTGAAGACGGTGGCCTCGCGCCAGGCGGCGATGAGGTTGAGGCGTACCGGGGTCTCGCCGGCGTGGGCGGCGTCCTTGGTGTGCATGTCGGTGCAGAAGCCGCAGCCGTTGATCTGGCTGGCGCGGATCTTCACCAGTTCCTGGGTGGCCTGGGGCAGGGACGAGTCCGTGAGGACCTTGCCCGCCGCCTGGAAGTGGCCGAACAGCTTCCTGGTGACCGGGTTGGCGAAGAGGTCGATGCGGGCTTCCATGGTGTCTCCTCCGGGGGTCGTGCGCGTACGTCGTGAGGTGCTTACGCAGCTATGACGGAGGGGCGGGCGGGAGTGTGACAGGTCCGGGAAAGATTCAGGGGCGCGGCCTTCTGGTGAGGAGGTGCTGGAGGGCCTTTGTGGTGGTCTGGGGCTGTTCGTCCAGGAGCCAGTGGCCCGCGTCGCTGAGCATGGTCAGTTCCGCCTGGGGGATGTTCGCGGCCAGGTCGGTGGCGATGCCGGGGGCGAGGTAGGGGTCCTTGCGGCCCCAGATGACGGCCGTGGGACAGGTGATCTCCGCGAGGCGGGCGCGCAGTTCGGGGCGGGGGGAGGTGCGGTAGTCGGCGAAGAAGCGCAGGAGCCAGCGGCTGCCGTCGGGGCCGGCCATCCAGTCGACGTAGGTGTCGAGGGTCTCCGGGTCGAGGTGGCCGGCGTGGCAGAGGGGCGTGAGGGAGCGGCGGTGCAGGGTGGCGAAGGGGAGGTGGCGGACCAGGGAGCGCACGCCGGGGGTGCGGCCGGCGAGGGTGAGGAAGGAGAAGACCTCGTACCAGGGGTGGGAGAAGGACGCCTGGGCGCGGCTGTTGAGGACGGCCAGGCGGCGTACGCGGTCGGGGTGGGCCTGGGTGAAGCCGAGGGCGAGGAAGCCGCCGTAGTCGTGGCCGAAGAGGTTGGCGGACCGGATGCCGAGGGCGTCCAGGAACAGGCCGACGCGGGCGACCTCGGTGTCGTAGTCGAAGGAGAGGTGCGGGGGGCGGTCGGACGCGCCCCAGCCGAGCAGGTCGGGGGCAATGACGCGGTGGGTGCGGGCCAGCGGCGGGATCTGGTGGCGCCAGCAGCGGTGGTTGGCCGGGTAGCCGTGCAGGAGAAGGATCGGTTCGGCGTCGGGGGGGCCCGACTCCCAGTACGCCACGCGGGCGCCGCCGTCCACCGTGGCCGTGCGGGGCGCGGTGGTGGGCGGCTTGCCGGGGTTCTGGCTGGTCATCGGAGTCTCCTCGTCGTACGTGGGCCCGCGGGGCCGGGCCTGCCCGGAGCAACGACGGACAGGCGTCACACGCACGCGTTCACCTACTCGAACGGGTGAATCGGCGGGCAAAGGGGGCCATGCGGGAGCGAACGGGTGGGGGCAGCCGTTTGACGAATGTGCGGGCCCGACGGCGGAGATGGGGGGACGTGGCGGTGTGCAGGAGTACGTGGTCCAGGGGTGAGGTGTGGTCCGGCGGGCCCACGGTGAGGGTCAGTTGGCCGTGGGGGGCGGTCCAGGTGGGGAGGAGCAGGCGGGGCGGGGTGGCGACGCGGGTGGCGGGGAGGAAGGGGCGGTCGGTGGCCGGGCGGGTGATCCGGGCGCGGCGGCCGATGCCGAGGAGCTGGGCGGAGGCCCAGACGAGATGGGCGCCCGGGGGGAGGGCCGTGCCGTCGGCGAGGGTGGCGGGGTCGATGACCGTCGTGCCGGAGACGACGACCTGGTGGCGGCCTGCGCCGAGGGGGCGGGTGCGGGGGGTGAGGTCGGCTTCGGGGAACCACCACTGGTCGCGGTCGGTGTCCTGGACGAGGAGTTCGCCGTACGCGTAGGCGAGGGGGTGCGGGACCTCCCAGTTCTCGGCGCCCTTGATGCCGTCGAGGAGGTCGGGGTCGAGGAGGAGGCGGCCGTAGCGTTCGTGGAGGGTGAGGGGTTCTCCGTCGGGGCGGAGCAGTGAGGTGGTGGTGGTCAGCAGCAGGCGGCCGTTTCGGCGGCGGACGTCGTCCAGGGTGACGTGGGGGGTGATCCGGCGGGTGCGGCGGGCCAGTTCGACCAGGGAGTCGAGGCGGCCCTCCTCCAGGAGCGTGGCGCGCAGTCTGGTGAGCGCCGGGAAGCCGTCGCGGACGCCCGGCGGGTAGGCGTCGAGGGCGAGGTCGCGGACGGTCGTGAAGTAGCGCTCCAGGGCGGGGCCGGTGCGTTGCAGGACGCGGGGTTCGGTGACCGGGCGCAGGAGTTCGACGCGGTAGGAGCGGCGCAGGAGGTGGTTCTGGAGGGGGCCGGGTTCGGTGCCGTTCTTGATCTCCTCGACGACCGTGCGCAAGTGGCCGTAGTACGTCTCGGGGGAGGTGGCGCGGGAGCTGGTGTTGCCGCCGTCCGCCCGGCGGTTCCAGAGGTAGCAGGGGCGGCCGGCGAGGATGGAGACGGTCTCGGCGCGCACGTAGGCGCGGGCCATGAAGATCTGGTCCTCCAGGCGGACGCGGCCCTCGGGGAAGGTGATGCCGTGCGTGAGGAGGAAGTCCCGGCGGAACATCTTGTGCGGGGTCAGGCTCTCGAAGAGGGGCGCGTCGGCCGCGGTGCAGCGGTCCACGGTGCGTTTGAAGACGTTGCTGGGGTCCGCCATCGTGCCGGCGACCTTGCCCAGGACGATGTCGGAGCGGTTGCGGACGGCGAAGCGGTGGAGGCGTTCCAGGGCGTCGGGGGCCAGTTCGTCGTCCTGGTCGACGAACTGGACGTACTCGCCGCGGGCCGCGCGGACGCCGACGTTGCGGGGGCGGCCGGGCCAGCCGGAGTTCTCCTGGTGGACGACGCGGACCCGGCCGGGGTGGCGGGCGGCGAGGGCGTCGAGGCGGGCGCCGGAGCCGTCGGTGGAGCCGTCGTCCACGTAGACGATCTCGTACGCGTCGCGGCCGATGGTCTGGCCGAGGAGGGAGGGGGCGCAGCGTTCCAGGTAGGGGCCCGCGTTGTAGACCGGCACCACGATGCTGACCTTGATCACTGACCGCTCCCTCTTGTCCGCCGCCCCGTGTCCTGTGCACCGCCCCCGTGTCCGCCGGCCCGTGTCCGGTGCCGTCCGGTGTCGTCCGGTGTCGTCCGGTGTCGTCCGGTCTTCCAGCATCGCGGCGGGGCGGTGGCCACCGCCAGACCGTCGTCGGCCGTCCGACGGTCGGCTGTGGCCGGTCACCGTGGGGTACTGCGGGTTTCGCCGTGGGGGCGGGAAGGCGCCGCCGGGGGGTACGGCGGGTTACGCGGGGCGGTGCGCCGGGCTGAGTGCGCGGGGCCGAGTGCGCCGGGCTCAGCGTGCCGGGGGCAGTGCGCCGGGCTCAGCGTGCCGGGCTCAGGTCGGCGCGGCCGAACAGCAGGGCGTAGCCCGGCGGGAGTTGGGCGAGGACGCGGGTCACCAGGTCGTCGCCGACCAGGCCGGGCAGGACGCTGAGGACGGAGCTGACGTCCCAGCGGGCGGTCGCCGGGGTCGCGCCCGGGATGCGGGCCGCGACCGAGTCGACGAACTCGGCGGCGGTCAGCGGGCGGGTGGCCGGGATCTGCGAGGCGACCACGGTGGCCGCCTCCTCGGGCAGCGCCTGGGCGAGGTCGACGCGTTCGTCGCCGACGACGTGGCCGCCGAGGGCGGAGAGGACGATGCGGGTGACACGTTCCGCCTCCGCCCGGGTGGGGTAGCGGCCGGCTTCCCGCACCTCCTCGATCAGGTCGGCCCAGGCCCGTCCGGGCCGGTCCACGAGCGGTGCCGTCGTCGTGCTCGGCATCGTCGTCACGGTCATCTGCGGTGTCCTCCTCCGGTTCCGGTGGGGCGGGGTCGAGAAGCGTCCCGCAGGCGCCGGGCGGGCCGGGCCTGCGGGACGCTTCCGCGAACGGGGCGGTCAGCTCCTGATCTGCTTGCGCTCGCTGCCGCCGGTGATCTGGATACGGCGTGGCTTGGCCTGCTCGGCGACCGGGATGCGCAGTGTCAGCACGCCGGCGTCGTACGAGGCGTCGATGCGTTCGGTGTCGAGCGTCTCGCCGAGGAAGAGCTGGCGGGTGAAGGTGCCGGTGGGCCGCTCGGCGACGACCGGCTCCGCGCCCTCGGGGGCGGGAGAGGTGCGCTCGGCGCGGACGTTCAGGACGTTGCGCTCGACGTCCAGGTCGATGGACTCGGGGTCGATGCCGGGGAGGTCGAAATGGACGACGAAGTCGTCTCCGGCGCGGTAGGCGTCCATCGGCATGGCGGACGGACGCGAGGTGGTCCCGAGAACCTGCTGGGCGAGCCGGTCGAATTCACGGAAGGGGTCCGTGCGCATGAGCATCACAGGTCACTCCTTTCCTTCGGCGCTGGGTGCGATGCCCGTGGTGTCTCTTCTTATATAGCCCCGGAGAGGAAACTTGACAAGCCTCGACTCAGGTGCCGGTGGAAGAGCTGGTGGGGGCGGGGTCCGACCACGGTGGGAACGGGGTCTAGCCTCGGTGGTGGCAGTGCAGCGCATCCGTGGAGGAGGCAGTGATGGCGAAGGTTCCCAGCGCGGTGGTCGCGGCCGGCGGGCTCGTCGGCGGGTACGGGGTGGCCCGCTGGACGCGCAAGCGGCAGCTCGGCGGGGCGGTGCTCGCCGTCGCGGGGGCCGCGGCGGCGCAGCAGTGGCGGCGGCAGGCGGGCGGGAAGGCGGCGGGGGCGTTGAGCGCCGCGTACGTGGCGGCGTTCGCCGGGTCGCATCCGCTGGCCAAGAAGGTGGGCGCCTGGCCCGCCGTCCTCGGCGTCGCGGGCGCCGTCGCCCTGGCGTCCTGGGCGGTCGCGGACCGGCGGGGCTGACGGGACCAGGGACTGACGAAACTGGGGGGCTGACGGACCGGGGGGCTGATGGAACCGGCCTCCCGGCCCCACCAACCTCCGGTTCACACCGACGCCGCCCCGTTCCCCCGGTTCACACCGACGCCGCCCCGGCCCCCCGCATCACACCGAAGCCGCCCCCGTCCCCGGCGACCCCGCCGTCCCCGCCGTCCCCGACCCCCCCGTCGGCGCGGCCGCCGACAGCGGTGCGGCGATGTCCTCCAGCGACCGTTGCTCCGCCCGCACCGCGAGGAACGCCGCGACCAGGCCGGCCGCGCACATCAGGCCCGCGCCGATCTGGAAGGCGAGCACCGTGTCGCCGACGACGCCGGACTCGGTGAGGTCGGCGAAGAGGAGCGGGCCGCTGATGCCGCCGGCGGCGGTGCCGAGGGCGTAGAAGAAGGCGATGGCCATCGCGCGGGTCTCCATGGGGAAGATCTCGGAGACCGTGAGGTAGGCGCTGGAGGCGCCCGCGGAGGCGAAGAACAGCACCACGCACCAGCACGCGGTCATCGTCGTGGCCGTCAGCGAGCCGCGGTCGAACAGCCAGGCCGTGCCGAACAGCAGCACGCCCGACAGCAGATAGGTCGACGAGATCATGATGCGCCGGCCGACGGTGTCGAAGAGCTTGCCGAGGAGCAGCGGGCCGAGGAAGTTGCCCGCGGCGATGACGGCGAAGTAGTAGCCGGTGTGGCCGGTGGGCACGTCGAAGAAGGTGATGAGGATGGTGCCGAAGCCGAAGGTGATGGCGTTGTAGAGGAACGCCTGGCCGATGAAGAGGGAGAGGCCGAGGACCGCGCGGCGGGGGTACTTGCCGAAGACGGTCTTGGCGATCAGGCCGAAGCCGATGCTCTTGCGCTGGTGGATGGTGATCTCACCGGCGGGCGGCGGCAGTTTCGCGCCCTTCTCCCGCTCGATCTCGCGTTCGACCCCCTTGACCAGGGTCTCGGCCTCGTCGCCGTATCCGTGGATGAACTGCCAGCGCGGGCTCTCCGGGACGTGCCGCCGGACCAGCAGGATGACCAGGCCGAGGACCACGCCGAGGGCGAAGCTGAGCCGCCAGCCGAGGTCCTTGGGGAAGATGTCGGTGTTCAGCATCACGATGGACAGCAGGGAGCCGCCGATCGCGCCGAGCCAGTAGCTGCCGTTGATGATGAGGTCGACCCGGCCGCGGTACTTGGACGGGATCAGCTCGTCGATCGCGGAGTTGATGGCCGCGTACTCGCCGCCGATGCCGAAGCCGGTCAGGAAGCGGAAGAGGAAGAACCACCAGGACTCGAAGGACAGGGCGGTCAGCGCGGTCGCCGCGAGATAGACGACCAGGGTCGCCATGAACAGTTTCCTGCGGCCGAAGCGGTCGGTCAGCCAGCCGAAGAACAGCGCGCCGCAGCAGGCCCCCGCCACATAGAGGGCGGCGGCGAGGCCGGTGATCTGGGCGGCGCTGATGTCCAGGCCGCTGCCGTCCTCGGCGATCCGGCCGGCCACGTTGCCGACGATGGTGACTTCGAGACCGTCGAGAATCCAGACGGTGCCGAGGCCGATCACGATCATCCAGTGCCAGCGGGACCAGGGCAGCCGGTCCAGGCGGGCCGGCACGGCGGTGGTCACCGTGCCGGTGGAGGCGGGCACCGGGGCCGGCGACGATTCTGCTGTCATGGGCTCCCTCTCCGTCGAGCGAACGCCGGGCGGACGCCGACCGGACGCGGACCGGACGTCCGTCGAACACCGATCGGGGGTGATCGGACGCCTCCCTTGTGCCCTCGACCGGTGAAGTCACGCCGGGCGGCTACGCCCCCAGCATGCGGGAGACCGCGTAGATCAGCAGCCCGGCGAGGGAGCCGACCACCGTGCCGTTGATGCGGATGAACTGGAGGTCGCGGCCGATGTTGGCCTCGATCTTCTTGGTGGTGTGCTCGGCGTCCCAGCTCGCGACGGTGTCGGTGATCAGGGAGGTGATCTCGCGCCGGTAGGTGGACACGACGTAGACGGCGGCGCCCTCCACCCAGCCGTCGACCTTGTTCTGCACCTTGGGGTCACTGGCCATGCGGGCGCCCAGGGAGAGCAGGGAGGCGCGGACCCTGAGGCGCAGTTCGCTGCGCTCGTCCTCGGCCGCCGAGACGATCATGGATCGTACGGCCGTCCAGGCGGACGCGATCAGGTCCTGGACCTCGCCGCGGCCGAGGACCTCGGTCTTCAGCCGCTCGACCCGCGCCCGGGTGTCGGTGTCGGACTGGAGGTCGGAGGCGAAGTCGGTGAGGAAGCGGTCGAGGGCGCCGCGGGCGGGGTGGGCGGGCATGTCGCGCATCTCGGTGACGAAGCGCAGCAGCTCCTTGTAGACGCGCTCGCCGACCCGCTTGTCGACGAACCGGGGCGTCCAGCCGGGCGCCCCGCCCTGCACGGCGTCCATCACGGAGCCGCCGTGGGTGACCAGCCAGTCGTGGGCGCGGGTGACGACCAGGTCGACGGCCCGGCGGTGGCCGCCGTCGGCGACGACCCTCTCCAGCATCTTGCCGACGCCGGGGGCGATCTCCTGGGCGTCGGCCCGCCGGGTGATGGCCTCGCCGACCACCGCCTGGACGTCGGAGTCCCGCAGTACGGTCAGGGCGCCGCGCAGCGCGGCGGACAGCTCGGCCGTGACCCGGTCGGCGTGGTCGGGGTCGGCGAGCCAGGCGCCGAGCCGGGAGCCGATGCCGACGGCGCGCAGCCGCTGGCGTACGACGTCCTCGGAGAGGAAGTTCTCGCCGACGAACTCGCCGAGGGAGACGCCGAGCTGGTCCTTCTTCTTGGGAATGATCGCGGTGTGCGGGATGGGCAGGCCCAGGGGGTGCCGGAAGAGGGCGGTGACGGCGAACCAGTCGGCGAGCGCGCCGACCATGCCCGCCTCGGCGGCGGCGGAGACATAGCCCGCCCAGGCGCCGGCGCCCCGGTGGGCGGCCCACTCGGCGAGGGCGTACACCAGGGCGACGAAGAGGAGCAGCCCGGTGGCGGTGAGCTTCATGCGGCGCACTCCGCGCCGCTTCTCCTCGTCCGCCGGGCTGAACGCCGTCATCGCCCGGTCGACGGGGGCGCCGGGGCGGGCGGGCCGCTCCGCGGCGGGCGCCGTATCGCCGGGAAGTTCGTTGTTCGTCCGTTCCATCCGCTCCACCCGTTCGGTGATCCCTCACACATTGTCCCTGCCTGACCTACTCCCGGAACGGAACACGAGTTCCCGGCGTCTGTCCGGAAGGGGCGACACGACGGCGTCGCGCGCCCCGGGCCCGTGACGCATCATGGGCTCATCGCCACCGGAGCCCCCGGCTCCCCTCCGCCGAGGAGTACAGCACCTCATGACCGCCGGTCATGACCGGGGTGCGGGCAGGCCCCCCGCCACCCAGTACCGTGCCCTGCTCGCCGCGGTCCTCGCGGCGGTGCTGGCGCTGTCGGTCGGCATATACGTCGGTGCGGCGGCCGACGACGGCACCGCGGACCGCGCCGCGCGGGCCGACGGCGGCCACCCGCGCGGCGAGGCGGCGCCCGCCTCCACCGGCACCTGGGTCGGCGCCTGGTCCGCCTCGCCGGCCGCGGCCGAGCCGGGCACCGAAACCACCGGCCTGGCGGGCCGCTCGGTACGCAACGTGGTGCACGCGGGCACCGGGGGGACGAGTGCCCGCATCACGCTGTCCAATCTCTACGGCCGGACCCCGCTGACCGTCACCCACGCCTCCCTCGCGCTGGCCGGCCGCACCGGCACCGCCGCGGCGGCCCCCGGCACCATGCGCGAGCTGGCCTTCGCCGGGAGCCACCGGGTCGTCGTCCCGGCCGGCGGGCAGGTGACGAGCGACCCGGTCCGCCTGACCGTGCCGTACGGCGCCGACGTCCTGGTCACCACCTACTCCCCCACCCGGTCCGGGCCGGTCACCCACCACCCGCGCGCCCGGCAGACCAGCTTCCTGGCCACCGGCGACCGCACCGAGGACACCACCGGCGGGCCGTACACCGAGCGGACCCCGTACTGGCGCTACCTGACCGCGCTGGACGTGCTCAGCGACGAGGCCGAGGGGACGGTCGTGGTGCTCGGCGACTCGATCACCGACGGCGCCACCTCCACCGAGAACGCCAACCGCCGCTGGACCGACGTGCTCGCCGCGCGCCTGCGCACCGCCGCCGAGGCGGGCCGGGACGTGCCCCGCTACAGCGTCGTCAACCAGGGCATCAGCGGCAACCGGGTGCTGACCGGCGGCCGGGGCCGGCCCGCCGACAACCCCAGCGGCCGGGACCGGTTCTCCCGGGACGTCCTGGACCGCACCGGCGTCCGGGCCGTGATCATCGACCTCGGTGTCAACGACATCCTGCGCCACCGCGCCCTCGCCGACCCGGACGCCGTCCTGGACGGGCTGCGCGCCCTGGTCGACCGGGCGCACGCCCGCGGGCTGAAGGTGACCGGCGCGACCCTGATGCCGTTCGGCGGGCACCGCGGGTACAGCGCCGCCCGGGAGGCGGTACGGCAGCGGATCAACGCCGAGATCCGGGCCGGGCGGGTCTTCGACGCGGTCGCCGACTTCGACCGGACGCTCCGGGACCCCTACGACCCGCGGAAGCTGCGCGCCGACTACGACTGCGGCGACCATCTGCACCCCAGCGACAAGGGGTACGCCCGGATGGCCGGGACCGTCGACCTCGGCGGCCTGAGGGGCGCGGCACCGGCCCGCCTCTGATCACCGCCGGGCCCCGTGAGTCCGCTTTCCCCCGCGGTCGCCGAGCCCTCTCAGTCCTCCCCCCGCGATCCGCGCGGGCGCCGCTCCCGCCGGTCCTCGCGGGCCTGGCGTCGGAACTCCTGGTGGTTCTCCAGCATCCGGTGGTGGGCGTCGAGGACGTCGTCGCGGACCCGGGCGGCCCACTCCTGCCGGGACGCCCTGCGTTCCAGCTTCTCCCGGCGCCGCTCCTCCCGCAGGCGCTGCCGCTCCGCCCGGGTCACCTTGCGCTCCACGCCGACCCCGCCCCAGAAGGCGAACCCGGTGACGATCACGCGCGGGGCGCCCGGCTCACCGGCGACGCCCGCCTCGCTGTGGTCGAAGCCGCCCATGACGCCGATGCCGCGGACGACGACCTCCACGCCGGGCGGCACGACCACGTTCATCCCGCCCATGATCGCGACGCAGTTGACGACCACCTCCCGGTCGGCGAAGTCCGCCT
This sequence comes from Streptomyces sp. NPDC000134, assembly GCF_042899225.1. Classification (NCBI taxonomy): domain Bacteria; kingdom Bacillati; phylum Actinomycetota; class Actinomycetes; order Kitasatosporales; family Streptomycetaceae; genus Streptomyces; species Streptomyces sp. NPDC000134. The sequence continues at coordinate 42,908 of NZ_JBIAZN010000031.1, read as the reverse complement.
CGCGCAGGTCGATCTCCCCGCCGCCCCAGAACGCGAAGCAGTTGAACCGCCGGGGCATCGTCCAGCGGCCCTTGCGCTGGAACCCGGACATGATGGCGACCGCCCACGTCGAGGAACCCCCGCCGCCGGTGATCCGCTCCGCCCAACTCCCCGCCCCGGCCGGTTCCTTGGCCATCGACACCGCCGGGGCCGCGCCGGCCGGCAGATCCCGGGTGATCGGCGCCAGCTCCCCGTAGGTCCGGGCCCGGTACGCGGCGTCCAGCCGCTCCTCGAACTCCGCCATGTCCAGCCGGCCCTCCGCGAGGGCGTCCCGCAGGATCTCGGCGACTCGTTCACGATCGGCGTCGGATGCGCGCAGTTCCGGGGCGTCGTCGGTCATGGCAGCAGCCTACGAGGTCGCCGTCGCGGGCACTACGCGCTCGCCCGTTCCGCATACATCCTGGCGATCACCGCCTCGATGTCGGGCTCCCGCACCGACAGGTCGACCAGCGGATACGCCGCCGCGACCGCCGCCACCAGCCCGGCCGCCGACGCCGACGCCGGAAACCCGATCCACTGCCGGACACCGTCCACCCGGACCACCCGGGCGGGCGCCGGGACCTCGATCGGCGGCAACTCCCGCGCCAGGTCCACCACCAGGGTCCGCTCGCTCTCCCCCGCCTCGTGCAGCCCGGTGAGCGGACCGTCGTACATCAGCTTGCCGTGGTCGATGACCATCACGCGGGAGCAGAGCTGCTCGATGTCCGTCAGGTCGTGGGTGGTCAGCAGGACCGTGGTGCCGCGCCCGGCGTTCAACTCCCGCAGGAAGCCGCGCACCTTGGCCTTGGAGACCACGTCCAGGCCGATGGTCGGCTCGTCGAGGTAGAGCACCTCGGGGTCGTGCAGCAGGGCCGCCGCGATGTCCCCGCGCATCCGCTGCCCCAGCGACAACTGCCGTACCGGCACGTCCAGCAGGCCGCCCAGGTCGAGGAGTTCCACACAGCGGTCGAGGTTCTCCCGGTAACGGGCGTCGGGGATGCGGTACATGCGGTGCGCCAGCTTGTAGGAGTCGATCAGCGGCAGGTCCCACCACAGCGTCGTGCGCTGCCCGAACACGACGCCGATCCGGCGGGCGAGGCGGACGCGCTCGCGGGACGGGTCGATGCCGGCCACGCTCAGCCTGCCGCCGCTGGGCGCGAGGATGCCGGTGAGCATCTTGACCGTGGTCGACTTCCCGGCGCCGTTCGGCCCGATGTACCCGACCATCTCGCCGCGCGCCACGGTGAACGACAGCCCGTCCACCGCCCGTACCTCCCGCCGCTCACGCCGCAGGAATCCCGTCCTCTTCCGCACGGCGAAGACCTTCTCGACGCCGTCCACCCGGATGAAGCCGTCCCCGTCCATCCCGCTCAACTCCCCGTACTCCGGTAGGAACGCAGCCCCGCCCGCCACGCCAGTCCCGCCAGCGCGCAGCACCCCGCCGCGACCAGCGGCGAGGCGAACGCCGCCCACTGCGGCAGGTGCAGCGGATAGGGCCGCCCCAGCACGTACGACGCCGGCACCCAGTTCACGAAGGCCAGCGGCAGCACGAAGGTCACCCCGCGCACCAGCTCCGCCGCGAACACCGCCGGCGGGTACTGCAACAGCGTCGTCCCCCCGTAGGTGAACGCGTTCTGCACCTCCGCGGCGTCCTGCGCCAGGAACTGGAACGCCGCCCCCGCCACGAACACCGCGCAGAAGATCACCGCGCCGCTGACCAGCGCCACCGGCACCAGCAGCACCTTCGCCGGCGTCCAGGCCACCTCCACGGCCGCCAGCGACCAGCCCAGGACCAGCGCGCCCTGCGTGATCCGGCCGATCCGGCGCAGCGCGAACCGGTCCGCGCCCAGTTGCGCCAGCACCGGCGCCGGACGCACCAGCAGCGTGTCCAGCGTGCCGTCCCGCACCCGCTGCCCGAGCCGCTCCATCGACCCCACCGCCAGGTCCGCCAGGCCGAAGGCGACCCCGGACAGCCCGTACAGGAAGGCGATCTCGGGCAGCGACCAGCCGCCCAGCGCGTCCACCCGGGAGAACATCAGCGCGATCGCCACGAAGTCCAGCGCGGTCACCGCGAAGCTCCCGAACGCCGTCATCGCGAACGACGCCCGGTAGGCCATCGTGGACCGGGTCCACATCCACGCGATCAGCCCGTACACCCGCAGTCCGGTCGCCACCCGGCCGCCGTCACCCACCCTGCACCACCACCCGCCGGGTCGCCGCCCGCTGCGCCGACCGCCCGGCCGCCAGCAGCAGCACCGCCCACCCCGCCTGGAACGCCAGCACCCGCACCGGATCGGCCTCCCCCAGCAGCACGTCCGCGGGCCCCTGGAGCAGCGAGGACCACGGCAGCAGCCGGACCACCTCGCCGAGCGCCCCCGGGAACACGTTCAGCGGCAGCAGCAGCCCCGAGCAGAACAGCCCCGCGATCGACGCCATCTGCGCCACCCCCGCGCCGTCCAGCAGCCAGAACGCCGACAGCGCCACCAGGAACCGGAGGCCGTACCCGACCACCATCCCCAGCAGCACCGCCGCCAGGAACCCCGCCCACCGGCCGGGCTCCCCGGGCAGCGCCACCGGGAAGAACACCGCCCCGAACACGAACGGCGCCACCCCGCGCCCCAGCAACTGGAACAGCGACCGGCCCACGTCCGCCGCCAGCCACCACATCTGGAGATCGGCCGGCCGGTACAGGTCGACCGCGATGTCACCGCTGCGAATCCGCTCCATCAGCTCGCCCTCGACCCCGCCGCCCCCGATGGCCAGCGTCGACAGCAGCGCCTGCCCCACCCACACATAGGTGACGGCCTGCGCCTGGTCGTAACCCCCCAGGTGCGGCCGCTCGTCCCACAGCGCCAGATACGTGTAGACCAGGATCAGGCCGAACACCGTGTTGGTGAACACCCCGGCCGCGGTCGCCGCCCGGTACGTCGCGTACCGCCGGAAGCCGCCCGCCGCGACGGCGACGTACAACCGCCCCGAACCCACGCCTGTGCCCTCCTTGGCCCCTACGGCACCGAAGCGCAGGAGCCTAGTGCCGGTGCCGTCCGCCCGGCCACGGGTTTTCCCGACCCGCGGCCCCGGGTGGGGGAACTGATCGCCGGATGCGACAGTCTTCTGTGGGGGCGCACGAAAGCGCCGAACACGTACGGACCGTACGGACCGCACGGACACGACGTACGACGCACCGCACCACAGGAGCCACACGCACACCATGAGCGACGATCCGCAGCCGAAGCAGCCGTCACCGGGCCGGGCCCGCCGGGACGCCACACCCCCGTCCCCGGACCCCGCGGACCCCGCGGACACCGGCACCGGCACCGGCACCGCCGGCAAGGCGAAGCGCCCCAGGCGCACCGGCTGGCGCCGGCTGGTCCCGACCTGGCGCATGACGCTCGGCGGCCTGGTGGTCGCCGTCGTGCTGGTCGTCGGCGGACTCTTCCTCGGCTACTCCCTGGTGCGCATCCCCCCGGCCAACGCCCTGGCCACCAAGCAGTCCAACGTCTACCTGTACGCCGACGGCACCGTCCTCGCCCGCGAGGGCAAGGTCAACCGGGAGAACGTGGACCTCGCCAAGATCTCCCAGGACGCCCAGCACGCCGTGCTCGCCGCCGAGGACCGCGACTTCTACACCGAGTCCGCCGTCGACCCCCAGGCGATGATCCGCGCCGCCTGGAACACGGCCACCGGCAAGGGCAAGCAGTCCGGCTCCACCATCACCCAGCAGTACGTGAAGAACTACTACCTCGCCCAGGAGCAGACCGTCACCCGCAAGGTGAAGGAGTTCTTCATCTCCATCAAGCTCGACCACGAGAAGAGCAAGGGCGACATCCTGGAGGGCTACCTCAACACCAGCTTCTTCGGCCGCAACGCCTACGGAATCCAGGCCGCCGCCCAGGCGTACTACGGCATCGACGCCACCGACCTGGACGCCGCCCGCGGCGCCTACCTCGCCTCCCTGCTCAACGCGCCCAGCGAGTACGACGTCGTCGCCCACCCGCAGAACCGGGGCGCCGCCGAGGCCCGCTGGAACTACGTCCTGGACGGCATGGTCGCCAAGGGCTGGCTGGACGCCGCCGACCGGGCCGGGATGAAGTTCCCCATGCCCAAGGAGTCCACCGCCTCCACCGGCATGTCCGGCCAGCGCGGCTACCTCGTCGGCATCGTCAACGACTACCTCACCGAGCACGGCATCGTCGGCTCCGACGACCTCGACCGCGGCGGCTACCGCATCACCACCACCCTGCAGAAGAAGAAGCAGGACGCCTTCGTCAAGGCCGTCGACGACCAGCTCATGTCCCAGCTCGACAGGAAGAACCGCAAGGTCGACACGTACGTCCGGGCCGGCGGCGCCTCCATCGACCCGAAGACGGGCAAGATCGTGGCGATGTACAACGGCATCGACTACGTCAAGCAGTACACGCCCAACGCCACCCGCCGCGACTTCCAGGTCGGCTCCACCTTCAAGCCCTTCGTCCTCACCGCCGCCGTCGAGCACGGCGCCGACACCCAGGACGGCCGGCCCATCACCCCCAACACCGTCTACGAGGGCACCAGCGAACGCCCCGTCCAGGGCTGGACCGGCACCGTCTACGCCCCGGAGAACGAGGACCACACCGACTACGGCGACATCACCGTCAGCGAGGCCACCGACAAGTCCGTCAACGCCGTGTACGCCCAGATGGCCGTGGACGTCGGCCCCACCCAGGTCAAGAAGACCGCCGTCGCCCTCGGCCTGCCCTCCGACACCCCGGAGATGCCCGACGGCCCCGCCATCGCGCTCGGCACCGCCACCGCCAGCGTCCTGGACATGACCGAGGCGTACGCCACCCTCGCCAACCACGGGCGGCACGGCACGTACACCATGGTCGAGAAGGTCGTGAAGGACGGCGACGAGGAACTCGACCTCCCCGCGCGCCACGAGAAGCAGGCCATCAGCCGCGAGGCCGCCGACACCACCACCTCCGTCCTGCGCGGCGTGGTGCAGAACGGCACCGCCACCGCCGCCCGGTCGGCCGGCCGGCCCGCCGCCGGCAAGACCGGCACCGCGGAGAAGGACAAGGCCGCCTGGTTCGCCGGCTACACCCCCGACCTGGTCACCGTCGTCGCCGTGATGGGCCAGGACCCGGTCACCGCCGCGCAGCAGCCGCTCTACGGCGCCCTGGGCCTGCCCCGGATGAACGGCGGCGGGGCGCCCGCCGAGATCTGGGGCCAGTACACCCGCGACGCCCTCCAGGGGAAGCCGGTCCGCGACTTCGACCTCGACCTCCAGTCCGGCGCCTACGCCAGCCAGGCCCCGTCCACCGGGCCCTCCGCCGACACCGGCACCGGCGCCACCGGCGACACCGGCAGCGCCACCCCGTCCGGCCGGGAGACCTCCGGCGGTTCCCCCGACGAGAACGACGACGCCACCCCGTCCGGCGACGGCACCGGCACCGGCCCCAGCGCGACCGGCGGCCCCAGCACCGAACCCGGCGCGGACGGCGGCGGCGGCGCCGGCGAGACGGACCCCGGCGGCGGGCAGCCGGCCACCGGCGGCGGCGGCAGCACCGACGACGGCAACGCCGACCCGTCCGCCACCGCCGGGCAGCTCACCGGCGGGCAGCTCACCGGCGGCCCCCGTCAGTGACCCGAGGTCGCCTTCAGACCCACGACGGCGACCAGCAGCAGACAGATGAAGAAGATCCGGGCGGCGGTCGCCGGCTCCCCCAGCACCACCATGCCGAGCACCGCCGCACCGGCCGCGCCGATCCCCACCCACACGCCGTAGGCGGTACCGATCGGCAGCGTCCGCGCCGCGTACGACAGCAGCACCATGCTGGCCACGATCCCGGCCCCGGTGAACAGACTCGGCACCAGCCGGGTGAACCCCTCGGTGTACTTCATCCCGATCGACCAGCCGACCTCCAGCAGACCGGCGACGACGAGCAGAACCCACGCCATGACAACACCTCCGTGAACGGACCGAACGGCGGTGCGTCGTCTTTGCCTTCACCCGGTACGGCGCGTCTCGTCGGGGTCGTTCCACGGTAGCAAGCCACGCGGAAAAGGGCTGGTGACGATGGTCACCAGCCCTTTGTCGTCCCGTCGGCGCTTCAGAGATACAGCCCGGTGGAGTCCTCCGAGCCCTCGAAGCGGTCCGCGGCCACCGCGTGCAGATCGCGCTCCCGCATGAGCACGTACCCGACGCCCCGCACCTCCACCTCGGCACGGTCCTCCGGGTCGTACAGCACCCGGTCACCGGGCTCCACCGTCCGGACGTTCTGCCCCACCGCGACGACCTCGGCCCAGGCCAGCCGCCGGCCGACCGCCGCCGTGGCGGGGATCAGGATGCCGCCCCCCGAACGCCGCTCGCCCTCACTGGTGTCCTGCCGCACGAGCACGCGGTCGTGCAGCATCCGGATGGGCAGCTTGTCGTCCTGGGTGCTGTGGTCGTTTCTCTTGGCGCTCACGCCTCGAACCTACCTGCTCCGTCTCAGCCCCTGCGCCGCCGGGTACGCAGGGCCAGCAGGCCCACCACCCCGACGACCACGAGCGCCACGGGCACGACCCGCTCCGGCTTGGGTCTGCCCTGCTCGTCCACGAACTGCGCCTTCACATCGCTGACCACCCGGTTGACCTGGACGTACGCACGCCCGAGGGTGTGGTCGATGTTCGAGGCGACCTTGGCCTTCGCGTCCCCCACGATCGTCTTCGGATGCACCCGCATCCCGATCTCGTCCAGCGTCTCGGCCAGCACCTCGCGGCGGCGCTTGATGTCCGCCTCGATCTGCGCCGGGGTTCTCGTGTCCGACGTGTCCGCCACCGTACGGCCTCCGATGTGAAGCTGAGTGCTTGTTCCGGACAGTCTGTCAGCTCTGCGGCCGACCGCACTGTCAGGACCCCCGGTTACGCTGTTCCGATGAGCGAGCGACTCCAGCCCGGGGACACCGCCCCCGCCTTCACCCTCCCGGACGCCGACGGCAACGAGGTGTCCCTGGCCGACCACAAGGGCCGCAAGGTCATCGTCTACTTCTACCCCGCTGCCCTTACCCCCGGCTGCACCAAGCAGGCCTGCGACTTCACGGACAACCTCGACCTGCTGGCCGGCGCCGGGTACGACGTCATCGGCATCTCCCCCGACGAGCCGGAGAAGCTCGCCAGGTTCCGCGACACCGAGTCCCTGCGGGTCACCCTCCTCGCCGACCCCGACAGGACGGTCCTCGACGCGTACGGCGCCTTCGGGGAGAAGAAGAACTACGGCAGGACGTACCAGGGCGTCATCCGCTCCACCATCGTCGTGGACGAGGACGGCAAGGTGGAACGCGCCCTGTACAACGTCCGTGCGACGGGCCACGTAGCGAAGATCATCAAGGACCTGGGCGTCTGATCCGGCCCGCCTCGCCCCGTGCCGCCGCCCCGGTGCGGACGCAAGGCGGAGCGCGCCGCCCGGTACCATGAGGGGCACTCGCGGCGGTGGCGCAATGGCGACGCAGCAGACTTAGGATCTGTGGCCCTTGATCGGGCTTGAGGGTTCGAATCCCTTCCGCCGCACCCAGACGGCCTGCGAATCCAAGGTGATACGCAGGCCGTCGGTGCGTTCGGCTCAGCCCAGCAACTCCCGTACCTCCGGCACCAGTTCCCGGAACGCCTTGCCGCGGTGGCTGATGGCGTTCTTCTCGGCCGCCGTGAGTTCCGCGCAGGTGCGGGTCTCGCCGTCGGGCTGGAGGATCGGGTCGTAGCCGAAGCCGCCGGTGCCGGCCGGCTCGCGGCGCAGGACGCCCGGCAGGCGGCCCTCGACGACGCGTTCGGTGCCGTCGGGCAGGGCCAGGGCCGCCGCGCAGGCGAAGGACGCGGACCGGTGCTCGTCGGGGATGTCGGCGAGCTGGGCGAGGAGCAGGTCGAGGTTGGCCTTGTCGTCGCCGTGGCGGCCGGCCCAGCGGGCGGAGAAGATGCCGGGCGCGCCGTGCAGGACGTCGACGCAGAGGCCGGAGTCGTCGGCGACGGCGGGCAGGCCGGTGGCCTGCGCGAGGGCGTGCGCCTTGAGCAGGGCGTTCTCCGCGAAGGTGACGCCGGTCTCCTTGACGTCGGGGATCTCGGGGTAGGCGTCGGCGCCGACGAGTTCGTGGGGCAGACCGGCGTCGGCGAGGATGGCGCGGAGTTCGGTGATCTTCCCGGCGTTGCGGGTGGCGAGGATCAGGCGGGTCATGGGTCAAGTGTCCCAGGCGGGGCGGTCGCGCGGCCGCCCGGTCAGGGGGTGCAGACCTTGGTCAGTTCCCCGGCCGCGTCGGTGACGGGGCTGATGTCGGGGGTGGCGTCGCCGTTCTCGATGGCGACGCGGACGTTCTCCACGGCCCGGCCGAGGTCGTCGACGGCCTGGTCGACGTCGGTGTTGTCGGCCTTGTCGCCGATTCTGTCGAGGTTCTTGTCGATGCTGTCGAGCGACTCCTCCACCTGCGTCGGGTCGTCGACGGCGGCCTCGACGGCCTGCTGGAGGGCGGTGACGCTGTCGGCGATGGCGTCGGCGCTCTGGACGCAGTCCAGTGCGCGGTCGACGGCGTCGCAGCCTGTGGTCAGCGCGGCGGTCAGGCCGACGGCCGCCACGGCGGCGGCGACGGCGGCGCGACGACTGCGGCGTCGGGTCCTGGCCATGGGTGCGGTCCTCCCCTGGGGACAGGGCCGTGCGGCCCCCTCGGTCCGGTGCGCCGGGCGTACGGCGGTGAGGCCGTACGCCCGTACCCCTAGGGACGCGGTGGCGGGCGGCGCAGTTGCGTGCGCGGGCGGCCGCTCTTTCCCGGGTCTTTACCTTTCGAGGGCGGTGCCGAGGGCCGTGCGCTGGAGTTCGGCCAGGTCGGCGCAGCCGGTCTGGGCGAGGTCGAGGAGGGTGTCGAGTTCCTCGCGGGCGAAGGGTTCGGCCTCGGCGGTGCCCTGGACCTCGACGAAGCGGCCGTCGCCGGTGCAGACGACGTTCATGTCGGTGTCGGCGCGGACGTCCTCCTCGTAGCGGAGGTCGAGGAGGGGGACGCCGGCCACGATGCCGACGGAGACGGCGGAGACGGTGCCGGTGAGGGGCTTGCGGCCGGGCTTGATGATCTTCTTGCCCTGGGCCCAGGAGACGGCGTCGGCGAGGGCGACGTAGGCGCCGGTGATGGCGGCGGTGCGGGTGCCGCCGTCGGCCTGGAGGACGTCGCAGTCCAGGACGATGGTGTTCTCGCCGAGCGCCTTGTAGTCGATGACCGCGCGCAGCGAGCGGCCGATGAGGCGGCTGATCTCGTGGGTGCGTCCGCCGATGCGGCCCTTGACCGACTCGCGGTCGCCGCGGGTGTTGGTGGCGCGGGGCAGCATGGCGTACTCGGCGGTGACCCAGCCTTCGCCGCTGCCCTTGCGCCAGCGGGGGACGCCTTCGGTGACGGAGGCGGTGCACAGGACCTTGGTGTCGCCGAAGGAGACGAGGACGGAGCCCTCGGCGTGCTTGCTCCAGCCGCGTTCGATGGTGACGGGGCGGAGTTGGTTGGGGGTGCGGCCGTCGATTCGTGACATGCGGGTGAGCCTAGCCGTATGCGGAGGGGGCCCCTCCCGTGGCGGGAGGGGCCCCCTGGGCGGGTGAGCGGGCGCCGCTCACGTCCGCCGTCACATCATGTCTTCGATCTCCGCGGCGATCGGGTCGGCGTCGGTGCCGATGACGACCTGGATGGCGCTGCCCATCTTCACGACGCCGTGGGCGCCGGCGGCCTTGAGGGCGGCCTCGTCGACCAGCGAGGGGTCGTTGACCTCGGTGCGCAGGCGGGTGATGCAGCCTTCGATCTCGTCGATGTTGTCGATGCCGCCGAGCCCGGCAACGATCTTCTCAGCCTTGCTGGCCATGTTCTTTCTCCCTGATCCGAACCGCTTTGTCGCAGTAACCCACAGTTGGCCCATCTTCGCGAGCGGTCATGCGGTCGGTACCGAATGATGGCGTCACGACAGCGGAACCGTCCGCCAACTGGTCTACACCACCCCGGGGACGGCCGCCAAACGCGCCTCCCCCGCCAAGGAGACCGGATGAGTGCCGACCGTGCGGCCAGCCCCGCCCGTGCCCGCTTCCAGGGTGTGTTCCAGGGCCTGCAGAAAATGGGGCGCAGTCTCCAGTTGCCGATCGCGGTGCTGCCCGCGGCGGGCATCCTCAACCGGCTGGGGCAGCCGGACGTGTTCGGGGCCGACGGGCTGGGCTGGACCGATGTCTCCAAGGTGATGACGGGCGCGGGCGGGGCGCTGCTGGACGGTTCGCTGGGGCTGCCGCTGCTGTTCTGCGTGGGCGTGGCCATCGGGATGGCGAAGAAGGCGGACGGGTCGACGGCGCTGGCGGCGGTGGCGGGGTTCCTCGTCTACTTCAACGTGCTGCGGCAGTTCCCGGAGGACTGCCCGTCGGGGTCGAAGGCGGTGCCGCAGATCGGCTGCCGGCTCACCGACGGGACGGTGACGGCGTTCACGTACCAGAATCCGGGGGTGTTCGGCGGGATCGTCATGGGGCTGATGGCCGCGTACTTCTGGCGGCGGTTCCACCGCACGAAGCTGGTGGACTGGCTCGGCTTCTTCAACGGCCGCCGGCTGGTGCCGATCATCATGGCGTTCGTGGCGATCGCGTTCGCGGCGCTGTGCCTGTGGGTGTGGCCGCCGATCGGTGACGCGCTGGAGAGCTTCAGCGACTGGCTGACGGACATCGGGGCGTGGGGCGCCGGGGTGTTCGGGCTGGCGAACCGGGCGCTGCTGGTGATCGGGCTGCACCAGTTCCTGAACGTGCCGATGTGGTTCCAGTTCGGCAGCTTCACCAAGCCGGACGGCACGGTGGTGCACGGCGACATCAACATGTTCCTGGCGGGCGATCCGGACGCGGGCCAGTTCACCTCGGGCTTCTTCCCGATCATGATGTTCGCGCTGCCGGCCGCGGCGCTGGCGATCACGCACTGCGCCAAGCCGCACCGCCGCAAGGAGGTGGGCGGCCTGATGCTGTCGGTGGCGCTGACGTCGTTCGTCACCGGCATCACCGAGCCGCTGGAGTACTCGTTCCTGTTCGTCGCTCCGGTGCTGTACGCGATCCACGCGGTGCTGACCGGGGTGTCGATGGCGGTGACGTGGGGGCTGGGGGTGAAGGACGGGTTCAGTTTCTCGGCGGGCCTGATCGACTACGTCATCAACTGGAACCTGGCGACCAGGCCGTGGCTGATCATTCCGATCGGGCTGTGCTTCGCCGTCGTCTACTACCTGCTGTTCCGGTTCGCGATCCGGAAGTTCGACCTGAAGACGCCTGGCCGGGAGCCGGAGGACGAGGTGGAGGACGTCACGAAGGGTTAGCGGAATCGAGGGTTCCTTACGCCGCCTTCATCGTGCTACAACAGGTCTACACCACTGAGTGGTGTAGACCACCACCCGATGGAGGAACGTAACAATGAGCACCGCCACCGCATCGGCGGCCCCCGCAAAGAAGCGGGGATCGGGCCTGTTCCAGGGCCTGCAGAAGGTCGGACGCAGCCTACAGCTCCCGATCGCGGTACTCCCGGCCGCGGGCATCATGGTCCGCCTCGGCCAGGACGACATCTTCGGCAAGGACGGCCTGGGCTGGGACAAGGTCGCCGCCGTCTTCAACAACGCGGGCGGGGCGCTGACCGGTTCGCTGCCGCTGCTGTTCTGCATAGGCGTGGCGATCGGCTTCGCGAAGAAGGCGGACGGCTCGACCGCGCTCGCCGCGGTGGTCGGCTTCCTGGTCTACAGCAAGGTGCTGGAGGCGTTCCCGGTCACCGAGGCGGTGGTCAAGGACGGCCCGGACGTCGCCGCGACGTACAACAACCCCGGGGTGCTCGGCGGCATCATCATGGGTCTGCTCGCCGCCGTGCTGTGGCAGCGCTACCACCGCAAGAAGCTGGTGGACTGGCTCGGCTTCTTCAACGGCCGCCGGCTGGTGCCGATCATCATGGCGTTCGTCGGCATCGTCGTGGGCGTCTTCTTCGGTCTGGTCTGGGAGCCCATCGGCGAGGCCATCTCCAACTTCGGCGAGTGGATGACCGGCCTCGGCGCGGGCGGCGCGGCCCTGTTCGGCGCGGTGAACCGCGGGCTGATCCCGATCGGCATGCACCAGTTCGTCAACACGGTGGCCTGGTTCCAGCTCGGTGACTTCAAGGACGCCTCGGGCGAGATCGTGCACGGCGACATCACCCGCTTCCTGGCCGGTGACCCCTCCGCCGGCATCTTCCAGGCCGGCTTCTTCCCGATCATGATGTTCGGTCTGCCGGCCGCCGCGATCGCCATCGCGCACTGCGCCCGCCCCGAGCGCCGCAAGGCCGTCATGGGCATGATGATCTCGCTGGCGGCCACCTCGTTCGTCACCGGTGTGACCGAGCCGATCGAGTTCTCGTTCATGTTCATCGCGCCGGTCCTGTACGTGCTGCACGCGGTGCTCACCGCGGTGTCCATGGCGGTGACGTGGGGCCTGGGCGTGCACGCCGGCTTCAACTTCTCGGCCGGCTTCATCGACTACGCCCTCAACTGGCACCTGGCGACCAAGCCCTGGCTGATCATCCCGATCGGCCTGGTCTTCGCGGCCCTCTACTACGTGGTGTTCCGCTTCGCCATCCTCAAGTTCGACCTCAAGACCCCGGGCCGCGAGCCCGAGGAGGAGGTCGAGGACCTCACGAAGGCGTGAGGACTCCTCGCCGTACGGCATGACGAAGGCCCCGGAACCGGGTGGGTTCCGGGGCCTTCGCGCGTCCGTGCTCAGATCTCGTACGTCGCTCCCGGCGCGGCCAGCGAGACGGGGCCGTCGAAGACCTCGCGGGCGTCGGCGAGGTTGGTGCGGGGGTCGGTCCACGGGGGGATGTGGGTGAGGACCAGGCGCCGGGCGCCGGCGCGGGCGGCGGTCTGGCCGGCCTCGCGTCCGTTGAGGTGGAGGTCGGGGATCGCCTCCTTGCCGTGGGTGAAGGCGGCCTCGCACAGGAACAGGTCGCTGTCGCGGGCGAGTTCGTCCAGCGTGGGCGTGACCCCGGTGTCGCCGGAGTAGGTCAGCGACCGCCCGGCGTGCTCGACGCGGATGCCGTACGCCTCGACGGGGTGGGCGACCAGGTCGGTGTGCACCGTGAACGGGCCGATCTCGAAGGTGCCCGGCTTGACGGTGTGGAAGTCGAAGACCTCGCTCATGGAGGAGGCGGTGGGGGTGTCGGCGTAGGCGGTGGTCAGGCGGTGCTCGGTGCCCTCGGGGCCGTAGACCGGGAGCGGGGAGCAGCGGCCGCCGTCGTGCCGGTAGTAGCGCGCCACGAAGTAGGCGCACATGTCGATGCAGTGGTCGGCGTGCAGATGGCTGAGGAAGATCGCGTCGAGGTCGTAGAGACCGCAGTGGCGCTGCAGCTCGCCCAGGGCGCCGTTGCCCATGTCGAGGAGCAGCCGGAAGCCGTCGGCCTCGACGAGGTAGCTCGAACAGGCCGATTCCGCGGACGGGAACGACCCCGAGCAGCCGACGACGGTGAGCTTCATGGAGCAGAAACCTCCGCTGGCGGATGGGGAGAGACGGGGGTCGTGCGGTCCGTCGAGCGTAAGGCGCGAAACCTCGGGTCGCTCCTCCGCCAGGGGCCGTTGTGGGCGAACTCACCTGTGGTGTCACCGGTTCGGCTGGAAGCGGGGCGTGTGGGGCCGGACCTGGGGCGCGCGGCGGGGTCGTGCGCCGGTAACGTCGCCGCTATGGACACGTCATGGTGGCTGGTGCTCGCGGCCGTGGTTCTGCTGGGGTTCGTCGCCACGCTCGTCGACGGGTGGGGCCGGGGGCGGCGCCCGGCCGGGCGGCGGCGTCCCCCGGGCCGGCCCGGGGAGCGGGGCGGGCGGGGGGCGCGGCCCCGGCCGGCGGAGATCTGGTGGGCGAACGTGCCGTACGAGGACACCGGCGGCGCGAAGGACCGGCCGTGTCTGGTGATCGCGGTGCGGGGGCGGCGGGTGACCGTCGTGAAGATCACCAGCCGGTACCGGGACGGCCGGTCGGGAGTGATCCCGCTGCCGCCGGGATCGGTCGGGGACGCGCGGGGGCGGGCGAGCTATCTGGAGACGCAGGAGCTGCGGGAGGTCCCGGTGCGGGAGTTCCGCCGCCGGGTGGGTGTGGTGGACCCGGTCCTGTGGGACCAGGTCCGTCACCTGGCGACGTAGCCGAGCGGGGCGGTCAGGCCCAGAGCTGGCCGTGCAGGGTCTCGATGGCCTCCTCGGTGGTGGCCGCGGTGTAGACGCCGGTGGAGAGGTACTTCCAGCCGCCGTCGGCGACCACGAAGACGACGTCCGCGCTCTCGCCGGCCTTGCGGGCCTTGGTGGCGACGCCGATCGCGGCGTGCAGGGCGGCGCCGGTGGAGACGCCCGCGAAGATGCCCTCCTGCTGGAGGAGTTCGCGGGTGCGGGTGACGGCGTCGGCGGAGCCGACCGAGAAGCGGGTGGTCAGCACGGAGGCGTCGTACAGCTCCGGGACGAAGCCCTCGTCGAGGTTGCGCAGGCCGTAGACGAGGTCGTCGTAGCGGGGCTCGGCGGCGACGATCCTGACGTCGGGCTTGTGCTCGCGCAGATAGCGGCCGACGCCCATGAGGGTGCCGGTGGTGCCGAGGCCGGCCACGAAGTGGGTGACGGAGGGCAGGTCGGCGAGGATCTCGGGGCCGGTGGTGGCGTAGTGGGCGCCGGCGTTGTCCGGGTTGCCGTACTGGTAGAGCATGACCCAGTCGGGGTGCTCGGCGGACAGTTCCTTCGCGACGCGCACCGCGGTGTTGGAGCCGCCCGCGGCCGGGGAGGAGATGATCTCGGCGCCCCACATGCCGAGCAGGTCACGGCGTTCCTGCGAGGTGTTCTCGGGCATCACGCAGACCATGCGGTAGCCCTTGAGCTTGGCGGCCATGGCGAGCGAGATGCCGGTGTTGCCGCTGGTCGGCTCCAGGATGGTGCAGCCCGGGGTGAGACGGCCGTCCTTCTCCGCCTGCTCGATCATGTGCAGGGCGGGGCGGTCCTTGACCGAGCCGGTGGGGTTGCGGTCCTCCAGCTTGGCCCAGATCGAGACGTCGGCGGAGGGCGACAGCCGCGGCAGGCGCACCAGGGGGGTGTTGCCCACCGCGGCCAGCGGGGAGTCGTAGCGCATGGATATCAGGCCATGCCGCCGGCGACGGCCGGCAGGATCGTGACGTTGTCGCCGTCGGAGAGCTTGGTGTTGATGCCGTCCAGGAAGCGGACGTCCTCGTCGTTGAGGTAGACGTTCACGAAGCGGCGCAACTGACCGCCGTCCACGATGCGGGCCTGGATGCCCGCGTGCCGGGCGTCGAGGTCGGCGAAGAGGTCGGCGAGGGTCTCACCACTGCCCTCCACCGCCTTCTGACCGTCGGTGTACTGGCGGAGGATGGTGGGGATGCGGACCTCGATGGCCATGGCTCAGGGCTCCTGTCGGAAGGTGTCGTGGGTTCTTCGGGCGCGCGGGACGCACGCCGCTGCGCACGGCGGTACGGCGGCGGGGCCGCGGGGTCAACAGATGGCGCTGGCGAGCCTGCACAGATCGACGTGCAGCCGCGCGACGAGCAGTGCGCCCGGCGTCTTGTCGCTCACGTCGTTCAGAACCATGGGCTCATCGTATCGATTCCCGGTCCGGGTTCTGGAAGGTGATCTCACCCTTCGGACGATGTTCATCCGCAGGACGAGACACGCCAGTACAGGGCCGCTTCCGTGAGCCTCAGTACGCCTCCACGACCTTCACTTCCTCCTCGGTGACCTCGCCCTCGACGATCCGGAAGGAGCGGAACTGGAAGTCGCCGGCGCCGTCGGTGTCGGCGGTGGAGACCAGCACGTAGTGGGCGCCGGGCTCGTTGGCGTAGGAGATGTCGGTGCGCGAGGGGTACGCCTCGGTGGCCGTGTGGGAGTGGTAGACGACCACGGGTTCCTCGTCGCGGTCGTCCATCTCGCGGTAGAGCCTGAGCAGGTCCTGGGAGTCGAACTCGTAGAAGGTCGGCGAGCGGGCGGCGTTCAGCATGGGGATGAACCGCTCGGGGCGGCCCGCGCCGACGGGTCCGGCGACCACGCCGCACGCCTCGTCGGGGTGGTCCTCGCGGGCGTGGGCGACGATCCGGTCGTACAGCTCCTGGGTGATGGTCAGCATGGACAGCAGGATAAGCAGAGGGGCCGTCCCGTACCGAGGGGTGGTACGGGACGGCCCACATGCCGGACAGCGGGCGGGCGGGTCAGCCGACCTTCTCGAACTCCGGCTCGCCGCCCAGCTCGCCCTCGTCCCGCCGGGTGACCTGCGGGTTGCGGCTCTTGAGCACGGCCCAGCCGATGCCGAGGGCGACCGCCCAGCCGGCCATCACGTACAGGCAGACGCGGGCGTCGGCGTCGTAGGCGATGATCCCGGTGACGAAGAGCAGGAAGGCGATGGCGATCCAGGAGCAGACCGAGCCGCCGGGCGCCGGGAAGGACGAGGCGGGCAGCTTGCCCGCGACGACCTTGCGGCGGTACATGACGTGGCTGATCAGGATCATCAGCCAGGTCCAGATACCGGCCGCGGTGGCGACCGAGGTGACGTAGCCGAACGCCTTCTCCGGGACGACGTAGTTCAGGACCACGCCGATGCCCATGAAGACCACCGAGACCGTGATGCCGAGGGCGGGGGTCTTGGTGGCGGAGAGCCTGCTGAAGACGCCCGGGGCCTCGCCGTTGTCCGCGAGGGTGCGCAGCATCCGGCCGGTGGAGTACATGCCGGAGTTGCAGGAGGACAGGGCGGCGGTGAGCACCACGAAGTTGACGATGGCGGCGCCGGCCGGGATGCCGATCTTCGAGAAGGCCGCGACGAAGGGCGAGACGCCGGGGGCGAACTCGGTCCACTTGACCACGCACAGGATGACGGTGAGGGCGCCGACGTAGAACAGCGCGATCCGCCAGGGCAGGGTGTTGATGGCCTTGGGGAGGGTCTTCTCCGGGTTCTCGGACTCGCCGGCGGTGACGCCGACCAGCTCGACGGCGAGGTAGGCGAACATCACGCCCTGGAGGGTCATCAGGGAGGAGCCGATGCCCTTGGGGAAGAAGCCGTCGAACTCCCAGAGGTTGGAGACGGCGGCGGTGTCGCCGGCCTGGCTGAAGCCGAAGGTGAGCACGCCGAGGCCGATCACGATCATGCCGATGATGGCGGTGACCTTGACCATCGAGAACCAGAACTCGATCTCGCCGAACAGCTTCACCGAGATCAGGTTGGCCACGAACAGCACGACCAGGAAGACCAGCGCGGAGATCCACTGCGGGATGTCCGGGAACCAGTAGTTGATGTAGATCGCGGCGGCGGTCAGCTCGGCCATGCCGGTGACCACCCACATCAGCCAGTACGTCCAGCCGGTGAAGTAACCGAAGAAGGGGCCGAGGAACTCGCGCGAGTACTCGGCGAAGGAACCCGACACGGGCCGGTAGAGCAGCAGCTCGCCCAGGGCCCGCATGATGAAGAAGATGATCACGCCGGCGAGGGCGTACATGACGATGAGGCTGGGTCCCGCCTTGGCGATGTTGGCCCCGGCGCCCAGGAAGAGCCCGACGCCGATCGCGCCGCCGATCGCGATCATCTGGACCTGGCGGCTGCCGAGCCCGCGCTCGTACCCCTCCTCAGGGGTGTTCGCCTTGTCGACCTGCGCAGAGGTCATGGTGGTGCGCCTTTCTCCATGCCGACCCGGGCCTTCGCTTCGGCCTCGGATCGGGTCTCGATCCCCCCGGATGATGGAGCGGTGCCTGGCCGGCGGTCCGCCGGCTCGGTGGCGCACCCGGTCGAACATTCGGGTGGTGTTCGTCCGGGCGGTCGAGAAGATTTACCACGGTCGCCCGGCGGATCACAGGGGGTCGATGTGACGCACATCACAGACAAAAAGGGATGAAAGGCGCCGGAAAGGGGCATACCGGTACGTCACTTTGACGCGATCGTTATCCGGATATGAGGCTCCGCTGAGCGGAGGGTGCCGTCACGGCATGAGGGTCGAGACCAGCGTCTCCTGGAGCCCGCCCAGCCAGAGGTACGCCATCACCATCGGCTTGCGCGGGTCCTCGTCGGGCAGCCGGTAGAGCAGGTCGGTGTCGTCCTCGTCGGCGATGTCCAGCCGGGAGCCGATCGCCAGGCGCAGGTCGTTCAGCGCGCCCAGCCACTGCCGGGACTCCCCGGCCGACAGCTCCAGCACCGCCCCGCCGTCCCCGGCGGCCCGGGACGCCAGCGCGTCCAGGGAGCGGACCACCGCCAGCGCGTTCTCCCGCTTGCCGGCCCTGAGGTCGTTCTCGGTGTAGCGGCGGAACTCCGCGGAGTGCGCCCGCTGCTCCTCCGCCTCCTTCGCCTGCGGGGTGCCCTCGGGGTCGATGTAGGCGTCCGGGAAGAGGCGCCTGAGGACCGGGTCGGAGGGCGGCTCGCTGGGCCCTTCGGCGAAGAGTTCGGCGAGCGGGTCGTCGGGCGCGTCCTCGGCGGGTCCCGGCCCGATCAGCTCCAGGAGCTGGACGGCCAGCGACCGGATGATGGAGATCTCGACGTCGTCGAGGGCGACGGCCGCGCCGCCGCCGGGGAGCGGTTCGAAGTGTCCTGGCATGGAGGCGATTCAGCTACTTCCGGTCCTGCTGGAGGGTGGCCCACAGACCGTAGCCGTGCATGGCCTGCACGTCGCGTTCCATCTCCTCGCGGCTGCCGCTGGAGACGACCGCACGGCCCTTGTGGTGGACGTCGAGCATGAGCTTGGTGGCCTTGTCCTTGGAGTAGCCGAAGTACGTCTGGAAGACGTACGCCACGTAGCTCATGAGGTTGACCGGGTCGTTGTGGACGATGGTGACCCAGGGGACGTCCGGCTCGGGCACGGCGAAGGTCTCCTCCGCCGACTCGGTGCGTTCGATCTCTACGGGAGCGGGTGACGTCACATCACCCATGCTGCCACCGCCAGGGGGCAGACGCACGAACGGGTCCGCCCGCGGCCCTAAATCGTCAGTTTGACGAAATGGGAGTACGATCACTGACCATGAACACAGCGGACCTTGGGCTGCCGGAAGAAGAAGGGCGCGGAGCGCTTCCCCAGGAGGGCGGCGGGCGACGGGTGGGCGTTCCCTCGACGGCGCTCTTCACCGACCAGTACGAGCTGACGATGCTGCGGGCCGCCCTGACCGGGGGCACGGCCGGACGGCGCAGCGTGTTCGAGGTCTTCACCCGGAGGCTGCCCGAGGGGCGGCGGTACGGGGTGGTGGCCGGCACCGGACGGGTGCTCGACGCGGTGGAGAACTTCCACTTCGACGCGGACGTCCTCGGCTTCCTGGGCGAACACGACATCGTCGACGAGCGGACCCTGGCCTGGCTCGCCGACTACCGCTTCGGCGGCGACATCTGGGGCTACCCCGAGGGCGAGGTGTACTTCCCGGGCTCGCCGATCATGCGGGTGGAGGGCAGCTTCGCCGAGTGCGTGCTGCTGGAGACCGTGATCCTGTCCATCCTCAACCACGACTCGGCGATCGCCGCGGCGGCCTCCCGGATGGCGTCCGCGGCCGGGGACCGCCCGCTGATCGAGATGGGCGCCCGCCGCACCCACGAGCTGGCCGCGGTCGCCGCCGCCCGCGCCGCCTACGTCGGCGGCTTCGCCACCACCTCCGACCTGGCCGCGGGCTTCCGCTACGGCATCCCCACCGTCGGCACCTCCGCGCACGCCTTCACCCTGCTGCACGACAGCGAGCGCGACGCCTTCCGCGCCCAGGTCGACTCCCTGGGCCGGGGCACGACCCTGCTGGTGGACACGTACGACGTCGCCGAGGCGGTCCGCACGGCCGTGGAGGTCGCCGGGCCGGGGCTCGGGGCGGTCCGGATCGACTCCGGCGACCTGCTGCTGGTCGCCCACCGGGTGCGGCAGCAGTTGGACGAGCTGGGCGCCACCGAGACGAAGATCGTCGTCACCTCGGACCTGGACGAGTACGCCATCGCCTCGCTCCGGGCGGCGCCGGTGGACGCCTACGGGGTCGGCACCCAGTTGGTGACCGGCTCCGGGCACCCGACCGCGTCCATGGTCTACAAGCTGGTCGCCCGCGCCGAGTCCGACGACCCCGGGGCGCCGCTGGTGCCGGTCGCCAAGAAGTCCAGCGGCGGCAAGACCTCGGTCGGCGGCCGCAAGTGGGCCGCGCGCCGCCTGGACGCGTACGGCGTCGCCGAGGCCGAGGTGGTCGGCACCGGGCCGGTCCCGGCCGACCTGGCCGACCGGCAGCTCCTGGTCGAGCTGGTCAAGGGCGGCGAGGTGGTCGCCCGCGAGCCGCTGGACGCGGCCCGGGACCGGCACGCCGCGGCCCGCGCGGGCCTGCCGCTGTCCGCGACCCAACTGTCGCGAGGGGAACCCGTCCTTCCGACGGAGTACGCGCACGGGGGCTCGGGTAGCTAAAGCTGGTGCGCAGCGATCCGGCCCCCCAGGGCCCCTCCCCCACCGGTCCCGCGGCCCATGGGCCCGGAGGTTCACCGGCCGGGCCCATACCCCTCGCTCCGCGAGACCTGTCCGACCCCATAGTCGAAGGACACCGACCATGCGCCGCGCCTTGATCGTCGTAGACGTGCAGAACGACTTCTGCGAGGGCGGGAGCCTCGCGGTCGCGGGGGGTGCCGACGTGGCCGCCGCCATCACGGAGCTGATCGGGCAGGCGCCCGCCGGCTACCGGCACGTGGTGGCCACCCGGGACCACCACATCGCGCCCGGCGGCCACTTCGCCGACAACCCCGACTACGTCCACTCCTGGCCCGCGCACTGCGTCGCCGGCACCGAGGGCGTGGGCTTCCACCCGAACTTCGCGCCCGCCGTCGCCTCCGGCGCGATCGACGGGGTGTTCAGCAAGGGGGCGTACTCGGCCGCGTACAGCGGGTTCGAGGGCGCCGACGAGAACGGCACCCGGCTGGCCGACTGGCTGCGCGCCCGGGAGGTCGACGAGATCGACGTCGTCGGCATCGCCACCGACCACTGCGTGCGGGCCACCGCGCTGGACGCCGTACGCGAGGGGTTCCGCACCCAGGTGCTGCTGGACCTGACCGCCGGGGTGGGCGCGGAGACCACCGAGCGGGCGCTGGAGGAGATGCGGGCGGCGGGCGTGGAGCTGTCCGGCAAGCCCGTGGTGCAGTAGCGCGCGGCTTCAGGTCCGCGGTGCGGGAGCGCCGCGTCAGGGCCGTGGTGCGGCGGCGGCGCGTCAGGTCTGTGCCGCGGGCCGTCCGAGCAGCGTACGGATCGGGTGCCACAGCTCCTGGACCAGCTCGGCGGCGCCGGCCGCCGGCGCGGTGCGCCATATCAGGCCGTCGGGGTGGTGCAGCACCGCCGTGATCTCGTCGGGGCTCGGCGGTGCGGCGTTGCCCCGCAGGTAGACGGCGCGCAGCCCGAGGTTGCGCAGCCTGGTCAGGGCGCGCGCCCGGTTGTGGGCGTGGACCAGGACGCGGACCGCCCCGGGTCCGGCGCCGGCGGGGCTGGGCAGGTTGAGGGCCACCACCACGGTGCCGTTCGGCAGCTTGCAGAAACCTCCTGCGGCCATGCGGTCATACCCCCGTGTCCACGAGTGTCAATAAGAGAGCCACAGGGCGCACCTAAACACGGATCGGCGGCGACCCGCCAGGGGGTCGCCGCCGATCACGCGCTGACCTGCGAAAACGTATTACCGCTTGGTCGCGGGGCCGACCTCCAGCTCGATGGTCGAGCCGTCCGCGGCCTCCTTGGTGATCTCGATCTCGGTGTTGGTGTCAGTGACCTCGACGCCGCCGGTCGGGTTCGACGGGTCGTAGTAGTCGCTGGTGTGGTCGTTGAAGACCGGCACGCCCTTGGAGGACGGGACCCGGACCGGGACGCCCGCCTTGTGCAGGGTCATGCCGTCGGTGCGGAACCGGCTGAACGGCGAGTCGTAGGACTGGAAGCGGTTGCGCATCAGGGTGCCGTCGGACCACTTCAGCGCGGTCGGGTGCGAGTCGACGGGCAGGACCAGGCCGGTGCCGGGGTGCTGGCTGGTGTTGTTGTCCTGCTGGGAGGTGTCCCACTTCCAGATCAGCAGACCGTTCTGGTACGCGTAGTGCTCCACCCAGTCCGGCCGGGTGGTGGAGAAGCCGAAGTTGTACGGGCCGGTCTTCAGCGTCTTGTCGTACGACACGTACTGCCGGTTCTCGGCGATGTAGTACTGCGCGTAGTCCTTGGTGAAGGACGCGCCGACCCGGGAGAAGCCGTCGGCCGTCCAGGCGGCGTCGACGCTCTCGGCGTCGTCGGCGAAGACGGTCGCGCCGTCGGCGGTCACCGTGATCTCGTCGGCCGCGAAGCCCTTCTGGGCCACGCCGCCGTCGGTCTGGTAGCGGAAGCGCAGGTCGATCTTCTTGCCCGCGTAGGCGTCCAGGGGGTACGCCAGCTCGCCGTAGGCGTCGGCGGTGCCGGTGAGGGCGGGCTTGTCGCTGCCGTCGCGAGCGATCGGCTGCCCGTCGAACGTGCCGTCCAGGGCGGTCCAGTTGGCGCCGCCGTCGGTGGACGCCTCGGCGTAGAGGTAGTCGTAGTTGGCCTCGATGTCGTACCAGCCGTCCAGGGTGAGGGCGGCCGACGACTTGCCGGTCAGGTCGACGGAACGGGTCAGGGTGTTGCGCAGGTCGTCGCCGCTGCCGCTCCACCACTGGGTCGCGCCCTGCGCGGGGGTGACGATCTCGGTGGTGACCGCCTTCTTCGGCAACTGGACGACCAGGCCCTGCTTGTGCTTGGTGTTGTACTCCGCCACGCCCAGCTTGTGCCAGGAGTCCACGCCCGCCTTGGCGGTGTCGTAGTTGAGCCAGCCGAGCTGGAGCTTGTCCCAGGCGTTCATGTCACCGGGCAGGTCGCCGATCTCGCCCCGGCCGGTGCCCAGCCAGGAACCGGAGGACATCAGCGTCCAGAAACCGGTGGAGTTGTCGCCGCCCGCGGTGTCGTAGTGGTCGGGCAGGCCGAGGTCGTGGCCGTACTCGTGGGCATAGACGCCCAGTCCGCCGTTCTCCGGCTGGATGGTGTAGTCGCCGACCCAGATGCCGGTGGCGCCGATCTGGGCGCCGCCGAGCCTGTTGCCGGCCGGGCCGGTGGCGCCGGCGTCGGTGCCGAAGGCGTACCAGCGGTGGGCCCAGATGGCGTCCTCGCCCTCGGCGCCGCCGCCCGCGGACTCGTCCTCGCCGGCGTGCACGATCTGGAAGTGGTCGATGTAGCCGTCGGGCTCGTTGAAGTCGCCGTCGCCGTCGAAGTCGTAGCGGTCCCACTGGTCGAACTCCGCGACGTCCGCCTTGATGTCGGCGTCCGTGCGGCCGGCCGCCTTCTGCTCGGCGACCCAGGCGTTCAGACCGTCGCCGACCACGTTCCAGACGCTGGAGCAGGTGCTGGACCCGCAGGCGTTGTTGCCGTAACGGGCCTCGTTGTAGGGGACCTTGACCCAGTCGGAGACCTCGCCGTCGACCGAGTAGCGGCCCGAGGACTGCTTCTCGTAGTACTTCTTGACCGACTCGGTGTCGTCACCGGTACCGAAATAGAGGTCCTCGTAGTGCTTCTGGTTGTAGTCCGCCTGCCAGGCCGTGGAGTTGTCCTTGGTCCGGTCCGGCGCGGCGATGGTGTTGTGCAGGGGGCCGGGGGTGCCGCCGTAGCGGCTGTCGGTCTTGTCGCCGAACTCCACCAGGATGGTGAAGATCTTGTCGGTCTTCTCGCGGCCGAGTTCGACGTACTTGCTGTCGCCCTTCTTGCCCTTGAGCTGGACGACCTTCGAGCCGTCGCGGTCCTTGACCGCGGCCTTGCCGGATATGACCTGGTTCAGCGCCTCTTCGCGCTGGGCGTCCTGGGTCCGGCTCAGCGGTCCGTCGAGGTCGTGGGCGTGGTTGTCCTTCGCCGCTCCCGGGTCGTGGCGGTCCACGGCACCCGGGCGGGCCGGCGAGTCGGCCTGCGCCGCGGTGGCGGTGGCGAGCGTGGCGGTGGCCGTGGCGAGCGCGACGACGGTGGCCGCCGCTCTGAACGTCCAGGGTCTGCTGGTCACTTGAGATCCTCCCCAGCGTCCGCGTACGCGGAAGGGGGGCCGGATGCTCTGCTGGTCCGCGGACGCGTGATCAACGCGTGTAGTCAAGTGACGTCATTTGACTAGAGGATCGCGGGAAAAGACAGACCTTGACTTGAACAGATCAAGTGCACTATGCGGAGCCGGTGTTCGCTTTACGGACGCTTGACCCGGCCGGGCGGGCGCGTGCCGCTGTCCGCTTTCTGGACGCCATGACTCCGTGCGCCCCCCGTGCACCAGCACTGTTGGTTAGGTCACGCTTACTATTTGTTCCCCTCGGGCATCCAGCCGATTAGAGTCGTTCGGCAGAACGCCCGGAAGTCGGCGGAAAGTCAGGCCGACCGCTCGTCTCACCCCCGAGATTCCCCCCTTCCGAGGACACGATGGCCATGCCCCGTCCGACCGTCGCACAGTTCGCCTACGGTTCCTGCACCGTGGTCCTCTCCACCGTCGTCATGCTGGCGCTCTCCCAGACCGCTTCGGGCGGGTGGATCGCCGTCATCGCCGTCGCCGCGCTCGCCCTCGGGCTGCTCGTCGCGATGACCGTCCCGTCGTCCAGGTCCCGTACGGTCGCCGTCCACCGGCCGTCGGCACTCCCGGCGGAGCAGCCGGTGCCGGTGTCCACCGGTACGGCCCGTTCCGGCGCGGACGCGGTACGGCAGCGCGCCGCCTGAGCGGTGACGCGGGCGGTCAACGGGTGCTGACCACCACCGTCTTGGCCGCCTTGTCGTGCAGGCCCTGCTTGTAGGGCCGGTCGAAGAAGCTCCAGCCGCCGCAGATGATCGTCCACACGCAGGCGCAGCAGAAGGCGAACGGCAGCCAGAGCACCGCCGCGCGGATCAGCGAGGTCTGCACGGAGGGCGTCGCGCCGTTGCCGAGGTCGGCGACCCGCAGGCCGAGCCACTTCTTGCCGAGCGTCTGGCCGGTCCGGCTGATCATGAAGGTGTCGTAGGCGATGTAGAGCAGGGCGGCGATCAGGGACTGCCAGAAGGACCGGCCGGTGTTGACCGTGTCGCCGTCGACCTCGTAGTTCGTGACGTTGAACGCCCAGCTCAGCAGCCAGACCACCAGGCCGACCAGGATCATGTCGATGATCCGCGCGAGCGTGCGCCGGCCGCTGTCGGCGAGCGGGGGCATCCCGGCGAGGGGGTCGCCGGGGGCGTTGCCGTAAGGTCCGCCGCCTCCGTAGGGACCGCCGCCTCCATAGGGTCCGCCGCCGCCTCCCTGGGGACCGCCGCCTCCGTAGGGTCCCCCTCCGCCGTAGGGTCCGCCGCCGCCGGGCGGGGGCGGGGAGCCGTACGGCGGGGGCTGGCCGCCCGCGGGCGGGGGCGGGGTGCCGTACGGGGAGCCGCTCCCGCCGCCCGCGCCGGTTCCGGGCGGCGGGGGCTGCTTCCTGAACGGGTCGTCTTCCGGCGGCTGCTGACCGGAGCCGGGGGGCGGTTCGCTGCTCATGGCCCGAGTCGACCGCGAACCCCCAGGCCGCGCATCCGGCGAGCGGCCGTCCGGGCTACGTTCCGCCCGCGCCGTTCGGCAGCCGGTCAGCCCGCGACGAACGTATGCGCGGCCTTGTCGTGCCAGCACTGGCGCCACGGGCGGTCGAACAGGCACCAGGCGACGCCCACCACGCCGACGGCCAGCAGGCCGGGGACGCTGTAGACCAGCCACCGGCGCAGGGCGGCGCCGAACGAGGGCGTCTCGTGCGCCTCGATGTCCCGGACCTCCAGGCCCAGCAGCTTCTTGCCGAGGGTGCGGCCCCATCTGGCGGTGGGCAGCGCGTCGTAGAGCACGCCGGTGAGCAGCAGGACGGCCAGGACGATGCCCAGGTAGGCGCCGGTGGTGCCGTCCAGCAGCCAGACGGTGACGGTCTCGCCGGAGAGCTTCGCCGCGTCGATCTTCCCGTTCACGTGGTCGAGCGCCTTCGTGCCGAGCGGTACGGCGGCCACGGCGGTGACGGCGCCCAGCACGAGGGTGTCCAGCAGCCTGGCGACGAACCGCCTGCCGAGCCCGGCGGGCCGCGCGGACGCCTGCCGGCGGGCGGCGGCCTGGAAGACGTCCTCGACGGGCGGCTTCCACGGGGCGACGGGCTGCTCCTCCCCGGCGGCGCCGGCGAGCCGGTGCACCTGCTGCGCCCAGGACGACTGCCCGCCGCCGGGGCCGGTGGTCAGGGGCGCGGGGGCGGCGGGCGCCGGAGCGGCGGGGTGCGGGATCGCGGGGTGCGGGATCGCGGGCGGGGCGGCCAGCGGCTGCGGGGCCGCCGACTGCGGGAGGGTGGCCTGCGGGGGCGCGGCCCGCGGGGGCACGGCGCCGGGGGCCTGCTGCGGGCCGGAGGGGGCCGGGACGGCCTCCGGCTGTACGGCGGCGGCGGCCTTTCCGGCGCCGAAGCCGGGGCCGGCGGGGGCGGTGGGGCCGAGGGGGGCGGCTGGGCCGGTCGGCGCGGCGGAAGCGGTGGCGGGCGCGGGCCCGGGGGCAGGGGCCGGGGAGGGAGCAGGCGCGGGCCCGGGGGCAGGGGCGGGCGCGGGGGCCGAGGGGTGAGCGGGCGCGGAAGCCGGGCCCTGAGCGGGCGCGGAAGCCGGAGCCTGAGCGGGCGCGGGAGCCGGAACCTGAGCGGGCGCGGAAGCCGGAACCTGAGCGGGCGCGGAAGCCGGAACCTGAGCGGGCGCGGAAGCCGGAACCTGAGCGGGCGCGGACG
>NZ_JBIAZN010000031.1:0-16118 GCF_042899225.1 Streptomyces sp. NPDC000134 | reverse complement strand
GAAGCCGGAACCTGAGCGGGCGCGGAAGCCGGAACCTGAGCGGGCGCGGAAGCCGGAACCTGAGCGGGCGCGGAAGCCGGAACCTGAGCGGGCGCGGGGGCGGGGGTGTCCTGTGGTTGCCGGTCGTCCGAGGCCGCCGCGCGGGGCGTCTGCGGGGGTACCGCCCGGAAGGTCATCGTCCCCTCGTCGGCGGGCCCCTCGGTCCCGGACGCCGCGTCGGGCGCCGGCCGCGCCCCCGTCACCGGGCGCCGGAAGACGAAGGTGCCGGGGTCGGTGTCCCCGGGCGGCGGTGCCGCCGCGCCCTGCCCGGCGGCACCGGCCGTGGCGTGCGGCACCCTCGGGTCGGCTCCCCGCGCGGCGGGCCACGCGGGCTGCCGGTCGGCGCCCCAGGCCGTGCCGGGCGCGGGGCGAGTGCCGTGCGGGTCGCCCGGCGGGGCGGCCTGCGCCACCGGGTCCTCGTCGAAGAAGTGCGGCCCGGTCTCCTCGACGGACGCGTCCGCGCCGGGCGGCGGGGGGAGCCGCTCGCCGGCCGCCGGGGCCGGACGGCTGGTGCCCGGTACCCAGGCGGCACCGTTCCAGTACCGGACATATCCAGGAATGGACGGGTCCGGGTAATACCCTTCGCGGGGCCGGTCGTCGCCGGGGGCCGGGGTTGGGGCGCTCATGTCCGTCGTCCCGTATCTGCTCGGTGGTGGTAGGGGGGCCTCCACATCTACCAGACGGGGGCACGCGGCACCCCCGGTCCGGCCGCACCCACTCCTTTCCGGGCAACGCCCGTACGAAAAAAGTTCCGCGGACCCGCGTAACGCCCCGGGCCCCGGCCGCTCTCCCCCGTGACCGTCCGCACGAGCAGGAAACACGAGCAGGAAAGAGGCACGCAGACATGCACCACACCGTCGTAGAGCGGGAGCTGGAGATGCGGCTCGTCCTGGCCCCCGGCCGCACCGCCGCCGTGGCGGCCCTGCTGAGCTACCGCACCGACGACCCGTACGCCGTCCACCTCACCTTCCACACCGACACCGACCGGCCCGTGCACTGGATGTTCGCCCGTGAGCTGCTGGTGGAGGGCCTGTTCCGGCCGTGCGGCAGCGGCGACGTACGGGTGTGGCCGGCGCGTGCCGACGGGCGCGGCGTGGTGCTGGTGGCGCTGAGCAGCCCGGACGGGGAGGCGCTGCTGCGGGCGCCGGCGCCGCGGGTGTCGGCCTGGCTGGAGCGGACCCTGCGCGTGTGTCCCCCGGGCAGTGAGGGCGGGTGGCTCGGCCTGGACGACGCCCTGGCCGAGCTGCTGGCGCGGTGAGGGCGGGGAGGTCAGAACAGCTTGCCGGGATTGAGGATGTCCAGCGGGTCGAAGGCACGTTTGACGGCCCGCTGCATCTCCAGCCCGACCGGGCCCAGTTCGCGGGCCAGCCACTCCTTCTTCAGCACGCCGACGCCGTGTTCGCCGGTGATGGTGCCGCCGAGTTCCAGGCCGAGGGCCATGATCTCGTCGAAGGACTCGCGGGCCCGCCGGGTCTCGTCGGGGTCGGCGGCGTCGAAGCAGACCGTCGGGTGGGTGTTGCCGTCGCCGGCGTGGGCGCAGACGCCGATGGTCAGGCCGTGCTTCGCGGCGATCCGCTCGACGCCGCCGAGCATGTCGCCGAGCCGGGAGCGGGGCACGCACACGTCGTCGATCATCGTGGTGCCCTTGACGGCCTCCAGGGCGGTGAGCGACAGCCGGCGTGCCTGGAGGAGCAGCTCGGACTCGGCGGCGTCGTCGGCGGGGACGACCTGGGTGGCGCCGGCCGCCTCGCACAGCGCGCCGACGGCGGCGAGGTCGGCGGCCGGGTCGGGGGTGTCGAAGGCGGCCAGGAGCAGGGCCTCGGTGGACTCGGGCAGACCCATGTGGGCGAGGTCGTTGACCGCCTTGACGGTCGTACGGTCCATCAGTTCGAGGAGGGAGGGAACGTGACCGCCGGCCATGATCCGGCAGACCGCGTCGCAGGCGGCGCCCGCCGAGGGGAACTCGGCGGCCAGCACCAACTGCTCCGGCGGCGCGGGCCGCAGCGCCAGCACGGCCCGGACGACGATGCCGAGGGAGCCCTCGGAGCCGACGAAGAGGCGGGTGAGGTCGTACCCGGCGACGCCCTTGGCGGTGCGGCGGCCGGTGGACATCAGGCGGCCGTCGGCGAGGACGACGTCGAGGCCGAGGACGTACTCGGCGGTGACGCCGTACTTCACGCAGCACAGGCCGCCGGAGGCGGTGCCGATGTTGCCGCCGATGGTGCACATCTCCCAACTGGAGGGGTCCGGCGGGTAGCACAGGCCGTGTTCGCCGGCCGCGCGGGAGAGGTCGGCGTTGATGACGCCGGGTTCGACGACGGCGATCCGCTCGACCGGGTCGATCTCCAGGATGCGGTCCATCTTCACCAGGGAGAGCACGACGCAGCCCTCGGTGGCGTTGGCGCCGCCGGACAGGCCGGTGCGGGCGCCCTGCGGGACGACGGGGACGCGCAGGGCGGTGGCGGTGCGCAGGACGTGCTGGACCTCCTCGACGGTGCGCGGCAGGACGACGACGGCGGGGGCGCCGGCCGGGCAGAAGCTCGCCATGTCGTTGGCGTAGGAGGCGGTGACGTCGGGGTCGGTGAGCACCGCGTCGGCGGGCAGGCCGGCCAGCAGCCGGTCCAGCAGGTTGCCGGTCGTCTCGTCACGCGGCGCTTCGATACGGCTCATGATCACAGGGTGGCACCGGGGGCCATCGGTGTGAACCCCGTCGGCACCGGCCTTCGCCTGCCCGGGTGGACCTGCCCCCCGCGCGCACAGTGAGCGGCATGGAGATCCGACTGCGGCGGCGTCCGGGCCGCCTCACCAAGCGGCTGCCGGCCGCCGCGGCCGTCGGGGCCGCGGTGCTCGTCGGGGCCCTGGTGGTGCTGCCCCCGGAGCGCGGCCGGGCGCCCGCTCCCGCGCCGGGCCCGGCGGCCCAGGCCCGGAGCGCGGTCGCCGCGGGGCAACCGGCGGCGCTGCCCGCCCTGACGGCGCTGATCGGCGAGCAGGAGGCCCGCTCGCGCGCCCGTCCGGCGGACGCGCGGACCTGGGCGGTGCTCGGGACGGCGTACGTCGAGCGGGGCCGGCGGACGGGAGACGGCGCCGACTATCCGCGGGCCGAGCGGGCGCTGCGCACCGCCCTGCGGCTGGACGCCTCGCCCGCCGCGCTGGAGGGGCTGGCGGCGCTGGCGGTGGCGCGGCGGGACTACTCCGCGGCGAAGCGCTGGGCCGAGGCGGCGCGCGAGCGGGCGCCGGGGCGGTGGACGGCCCAGGCACTGCTGATCGACGCCTGCACCGGGCTCGGTGACATCGACGGGGCCGGGCGGGCCCTGGAGCGGATGACGAAGCTGCGGTCGTCCCCGGCGGTGAGCGCGCGGGCGGCGGCGGTCTACCGGGACCGGGGCTGGCGGGAGGACGCGGCGGCGCGGATCTCGGACGCCGCGGCGGCGGCCGGGACGCCGGCCGAGCGGGCGGCGTACCTGGAGCAGGCCGGGCAACTGGCGTTCGAGCGGGGGGACCGGGAAGGGGCGCTGCGGTTCTTCGAGGAGGCGCTGCGCACCGATCCCGACCTGCGGGCCGCGCGGGCCGGGCAGGGGCGGGCGCTGGCGGCGCTGGGCCGGACGACGCAGGCGCTGGGCGCGTACCGGGCGGCGCTGGCCCGGCAGCCACGGGCGGAGTACGCGCTGGAGCTGGGCGAGCTGTACGAGTCGCTGGGGCTGGGGCAGGCCGCGCGGGCGCAGTACGAACTGCTGCGCGAGCGGGTGCGGGCGGCCGTGGCGGGCGGGGTGGACGAGGGGCTGCTGCTGGGGCGGTTCGAGGCCGATCACGGGGACCCCGAGGCGGCGGTGCGGCGGCTGGAGGCCGAGTGGCGGCGCCGGCCGTCGACCGCGGCCGCCGACGCGCTGGGCTGGGCGCTGTACCGCGCCGGGCGGACCGGGCAGGCGCTGCGGTACGCGACGCGGGCGACCGACGCGGACCTCGGGGGCGCGGTGCGCAGCGCCCCGTACGCCTATCACCGGGGGGTGATCGAGTGGGCGCTCGGGCGGTACGGGCCGGCCCGGCGGCATCTGGCGGAGGCGCTGCGGATCAACCCGTACTTCTCGCCGCTGCACGCGCCGAGGGCGCGCGGGGCGCTGGCGGCGCTGGGCGAGCCCCCGCTGGAGGACCCGCCCGCGAGCTGACGCCCGTGCCCGGCGCTAGAGATTGCCGCGCCTGGCCTGTTCGCGCTCGATGGCCTCGAAGAGGGCCTTGAAGTTGCCCTTGCCGAAGCCCATGGAGCCGTGCCGTTCGATGATCTCGAAGAAGACGGTCGGCCGGTCCTGGACCGGCTTGGTGAAGATCTGCAGCAGATAGCCGTCCTCGTCGCGGTCGGCGAGGATCTTCAGCTCGCGCAGGGTGTCGACGGGCACGCGGGTGTCGCCGGCCCACTCGCCGAGGGTGTCGTAGTAGGAGTCGGGCGTGTCCAGGAACCGCACGCCGGCCGCCTTCATCGTGCGGACGGTCTGCACGATGTCGTTGGTGTTCAGGGCGATGTGCTGGACGCCGGCGCCGCCGTAGAACTCCAGGTACTCGTCGATCTGGGACTTCTTCCGGGCGACGGCGGGCTCGTTGATCGGGAACTTGACCTTGAGGGTGCCGTCGGCGACCACCTTGGACATCAGCGCGCTGTACTCGGTGGCGATGTCGTCGCCGACGAACTCCTTCATGTTGGTGAAGCCCAGGACCTTGTTGTAGAACTCCACCCACTCGTCCATCCGGCCGAGTTCGACGTTGCCGACGCAGTGGTCGATCGCCTGGAAGGTGCGGTGGGCGGGCGGCTGGACGATCGGGCTCGCGGCGACGAAGCCGGGGAGGTACGGGCCGTCGTAGCCGGTGCGTTCGACCAGGGTGTGGCGGGTCTCGCCGTAGGTGGCGATGGCGGCCAGGACGACCGTGCCGTGCTCGTCCTTCACCTCGTACGGCTCGGCGACCGGGCGGGCGCCGTGCTCGACGGCGTACGCGAAGGCGGCGCGGGTGTCGGGGACCTCGATGGCGAGGTCGATGACGCCGTCGCCGTGCTCGGCGACGTGCCGGTCGAGGAAGCGGCCCCAGTCGGTGGCGGGCTTGACGACCGAGGTGAACACGAAGCGGGCGGAGCCGTTCTCCAGCACGTAGCTCGCGGTCTCGCGGCTGCCGTTCTCCGGTCCGGAGTAGGCGACCAGGGTCATGCCGAAGGCGGTGGAGTAGTAGTGCGCCGCCTGCTTGGCGTTGCCCACGGCGAAGACGACCGCGTCCATTCCCTTGACCGGGAAGGGATCGGCCTGCCGGGCGGTGTCGGGAGTGTGGTGTGTGGTCTGCGTCATAATCGCAGGATCGGCCCCCTCGGCAGGGTGCGCAATAGTTCGCGTTTTGGCTGGGCATGGTGACCAGCGGCACGCCGGTCCTACGGGGCGATCTGTACAGGATGACCAACGGGGAGGGCAGGGCGGATGGGGATCGACCGACTGGACGGACGGATCATCGTGCTGCTGGCGCGGGAGCCGCGGATCGGGGTGCTGGAGATGTCCCGGCGGCTGGGGGTGGCGCGGGGCACCGCGCAGGCCCGGCTGGACCGCCTTCAGTCGAACGGAGTCATCCGGGGATTCGGCCCGGAGGTGGACCCGGCGGCGCTCGGCTACCCGGTCACGGCGTTCGCGACGCTGGAGATCCGGCAGGGCCAAGGCGCCGACGTCCGGGCCCACTTGGCGGCGGTACCGGAAGTGCTGGAGCTGCACACCACCACCGGCACCGGGGACATGCTCTGCCGGCTGGTGGCCCGCTCGAACGCCGATCTCCAGCGGGTGATCGACCGGGTTGTCGGCTTTGATGGCATCGTCCGGGCCGCCACGGCGATCGTCATGGAGAACCCCGTTCCGCTGCGGGTGATCCCGCTGGTGGAGCAGGCGGCGGCCGACCACGGGCGCACATGGACCTGACCGGCGACGGGGTGAGCGGATGTGAACTTCTGGGAGTTCCTTGGCAGCCGCCACCAGCAGTTGCTCGCCGACGCGGGGCAGCACGCCAGCGCCGTCCTCCAGTGCATGGTGGTGGCGACCGTGCTCGGGGTGCTGATCGGCGTGGCCACCTACCGCAGCGAGTGGGCCGGGAACCTGGCGACCGTCGCCACCTCCACCATCCTGACCATCCCGTCGCTGGCCATGATCGGCCTGCTCATCCCGGTCGTCGGGCTGGGCGTGCCGCCGACGGTGACCGCGCTGACCCTGTACGGGCTGCTGCCCATCGTGCGCAACGCCATCGTCGGGCTGCGCGGCGTCGACCCGTCGCTGGTGGACGCGGCCAAGGGCATCGGCATGTCGCGCACGGCCCGGCTGGTGCGGGTGGAGCTGCCGCTGGCCTGGCCGCCGATCCTGACCGGCATCCGGGTCTCCACCCAGATGCTGATGGGCATCGCCGCGATCGCCGCGTACGCCTCCGGGCCGGGCCTGGGCAACGAGATCTTCCGCGGGATCGCCTCGCTGGGCAGCAAGAACGCGCTCAACCAGGTGCTCTCGGGGACGCTCGGGATCATCGTCCTGGCACTGCTGTTCGACGCCGCGTACGTCCTGCTCGGGCGGCTGACCATCCCGAGGGGGGTCCGTGTCTGAGACCGGGACGACCGGCGCCGCCACGACCGGCGCGACCATCCGGCTGGAGAACCTCACCAAGCGCTACCCCGGCAATCCGCAGCCCGCCGTGGACAACGTCTCCATGGAGATCGGCGCGGGCGAGACGGTCGTCTTTGTCGGCCCCTCCGGCTGCGGGAAGTCCACCACCCTGAAGATGATCAACCGGCTGATCGAGCCGACCGGCGGACGCATCCGCATCGACGGCGAGGACGTCACCGACATCGACCCGGTGAAGCTGCGCCGCAAGGTCGGGTACGCCATCCAGTCCTCGGGCCTGTTCCCGCACATGACCGTCGCGCAGAACATCGCCCTGGTGCCGAGGATGACCGGCTGGTCCAAGGCCCGCACCCGGGACCGGGTGGAGGAGATGCTCGACCTGGTGGGCCTGGACCCCGGGGAGTTCCTGCACCGCTATCCGCGCCAGTTGTCCGGCGGGCAGCAGCAGCGGGTCGGGGTGGCGCGGGCGCTGGCCGCCGATCCGCCGGTGCTGCTGATGGACGAGCCGTTCGGCGCCGTCGACCCGATCACCCGGGACCACCTCCAGGACGAGCTGATCCGGCTCCAGCACGAACTGCACAAGACCATCGTCTTCGTCACCCACGACTTCGACGAGGCGATCAAGCTGGGCGACCGGATCGCCGTGCTGCGCGAACGCTCCCACATCGCCCAGTTCGACACCCCGGAGGCCATCCTCACCAACCCGGCGGACGACTTCGTCTCCGGTTTCGTGGGCGCGGGGGCGGCGCTGAAGCGGCTGAACCTGACCCGGGTGCGGGACGTCGGCATCACCGACTATCCGACGGTGACCGTGGACGACCCGCTCCAGCACATCTTCAACCGGCTCCGGGACAGCGGCAGCAACGAGATCCTGCTGCTCGACAAGCGCGGCCGGCCCTACAAGTGGCTGCGGCGCGGCGATCTGATGCGGGCCAAGGGCTCCCTCGCGCGGGCCGGGACGCTCGTCCACGACACGGTGACGCGGGACGCGACGCTCCGGGACGCGCTGGAGGCGGTGCTCACCGACAACGCGGGGCGGGTCGCGGTCACCGGGCGGCGCGGCGAGTACGAGGGCGTCGTCGACATGGAGACGCTGATGAACTCCGTGCACGAGATGCTGGAGGCCGACCGGCTGGACGCGCTGGCCCACCAGCACGACCTGGAGGAGGCCCGCGCCGAGCGGACCCAGGCCGAGCAGGAGGGGCGCGGAGGGGAGCCGGTGCCGTGATGAGCCCTTCCACCCGCCGGCCGCCCGCGGACCTCGCGTACGGGGACGAACCCGAGGACGACCACGGGTCCCGGCCGGTGCCGCCCGCCCCGGCCCGGCGGCGCATCGGCCTGCGCAAGCTGACCTTCCTGCCCGCGCTGCTGCTCGCGGTGCTGCTGGCGACCTGGCTCTGGTTCCGGCAGGCCGACCTGGACGCGCTGAGCGAGAACGCCCTGTCCGACGGGCAGGTCACCAAGGCCCTGTGGCAGCACGTGCAGTTGACGGTGATCTCCACCTTCTTCGTGCTGATCATCGCCATTCCGCTGGGCGTGCTGCTCACCCGCCGCATGTTCCGCAAGGCGACCCCGGTGGCCCTGGCCTTCGCCAACACGGGCCAGGCCACCCCGGCCATCGGCCTGCTGGCGCTGCTGGTGATCTGGCTGGGCATCGGCCGCCGGGCCGCCCTGATCGGCATCATCGTCTACGCGATCCTGCCGGTGCTCTCCAACACCATCGCGGGCCTGAAGGCCAACGACCCGACCCTGCTGGAGGCGGCCCGCGGCATCGGCATGTCCCCCCTCGGCGTCCTGCTGCGCGTCGAACTCCCGCTCGCCGTCCCGCTGATCCTGGCGGGCGTGCGCACCGCCCTGGTCCTCAACGTCGGTACGGCGACGCTGGCGACCTTCGGCGGGGGCGGCGGCCTCGGGGTGCTGATCACCACCGGCATCACCAGCCAGCGGATGCCGGTGCTGGTGCTGGGCTCGGTGCTGACCGTCGCCCTCGCCCTGCTGGTGGACTGGCTGGCCTCGCTCGCCGAGGTGCTGCTCAGTCCGCGCGGTCTGGAGGCGGGCACATGAGACGCCCCGCGTGCCTGCTGGGGGCCGGGCTGCTGCTCGCCGCCGGCTGCGGCCTGACCAGCGGCTCCCCCATGGCCGACGACGTCGAGCCGGGGACCGTCGGCCGCGGCGAGCCCCTCAAGGGCGCCGATCTCACCGTCGTCTCCAAGGAGTTCACCGAACAGCTCGTGCTCGGCGCGATCATGGGCATCGCCTTCCAGGCGGCCGGCGCCCAGGTGCTGGACCGCACCGGCATCCAGGGCTCGGTCGGCACCCGCGCGGCCGTGGAGAACGGCGACGCCGACGCCACGTACGAGTACACCGGCACCGCCTGGATCACGTACCTCGGCAACAGCCGTCCGATCCCCGACCCGCGCCGGCAGTGGGAGGCGGTGCGCGCGGCGGACGCGAAGAAGGGGCTGAGCTGGCTGGCCCCGGCGGCGCTGAACAACACGTACGCGCTGGCCATGAACCGGGCCCACCACGAGAAGTACCGCACGGACACCCTGTCCCAGGTGGCCCGGCTGGCGAAGTCCGACCCGGGGGCGGTGACGCTGTGCGTCGAGGGCGAGTTCGCCAACCGCGCGGACGGCCTGCCCGGACTGCAGAAGGCGTACGGGATGAACCTGCCGGCGCGGAACATCACGCAGATGGACACCGGGATCATCTACACCCAGACGGCCAAGGGCGCCTGCGTCTACGGCGAGGTCTACACCACCGACGGGCGGATCAGGTCGATGGACCTGGTGGTGATGGAGGACGACCGGAAGTTCTTCCCCAACTACAACGCGGCGCCCATGATCCGCACCGACACCCTGAAGAAGTGGCCGGCCATCGCCGAGGTGCTCGGCCCGGTCACCGAGGCGCTCACCAACGACGTGGCGCGGGAGCTGAACGCCAGGGTCGACGTGGACGGGGAGGACCCGCACCAGGTGGCGCTGGACTGGATGACGAAGAAGGGGTTCGTAAAGGAGGGCTGAGCGCGGATCAGCAGTGCGGGACCTCGCCCTTGCCGCCGGCCAGGGCGCGCAGCGCGTCGACCGCGCCCTTGAGCGTGGTCACCGGGACCAGCCGCAGCCCCTTCGGCAGCTCGGTGGCCGCGTCCGAGCACTCCGCCTTCGGTACGAGGAAGACGGTCGCCCCGTCCCGCCTGGCCGCCTGCGTCTTCAGCGGCACCCCGCCGACGGCGCCGACCTCGCCGCCGGGCGTGATGGTGCCCGTACCGGCGACGGTCCGGCCGCCGGTGAGGTCGCCGCCGCCCAGCTTGTCGACGATGCCGAGGGAGAACAGCAGCCCGGCGCTCGGGCCGCCGACGTCCGCCAGCTTCAGCTCGACGTCGACGTCGCCGGGGTCGAGTTCCAGATAGCCCAGGGCGGCGCTGACGGCGTCGTCCTGGGACTCCTTCATCTGCTCGGTGTTGTACCGCTCGATCTCCTGCGGGTCGTCGCCGCTGGGGTACACCGCGTCGCGCGGCATCACCGCCCGGTCGGTGTCGAACCAGGCGCCGATCACCTCGCCGAGCGAGACCCGCGTCTCCGGGCCGGTGGCCACGATGGTCGTCATCCGCAGTTGCCCGCTGGTCTTCCGGGTCGGCGCCCCCGAGACGGTGATCACCGGGGTGCCCCGGTTCTTGCCCAGCACGTCCGCCGTCATCCCGGGCTTCGCCACGGAGAACGGCAGCGGCGCGAACCCGGCCACGGCGAACAACGCCACGACGGGCAGGACACAGAGGGCGAGAACCTGGTGACGCGTGAGACGAGAGAGCACGGGGTCAATCTAACGCGGGGGTGACGGGGACGGGCGGGGCGGCCGGACGGCCCGGGGGGCCGGCGGGGGTACGGGGCCGGGACAGGGGCGGCACGAGGGCCGGAACCGGGACGGCGCGGGGCCTGGCCGACGCCGGGACCGGAGCGGCGCGGGCCGGGACCGGGACGGCACGAGGGCCGGAACCGGAGCGGCGCGGGGCCTGGCCGATGCCGGGACCGGAGCGGCGCGAGGGCTTGGCCGGCGCTGGGGCCGGGGTCAGCGCAGGGCCTCCGCGACCTCCCGTGCCGCGTCCCGTACGCGCGGGCCGACCCGTTCCGGTATGACGTCCGCCAGCATCACCACGCCGACGCTGCCCTCGACGCCGGAGACGCCGAGCAGCGGGGCCGCCGCCCCGCACGCGCCCGTCTCCAGCTCCCCGCTGGTGAGGGTGTAGCCGGGGTCGGTGGCGGGCTGCTGCCGGGCGGCCAGGATCGCCCGGCCCGCGGCGCCCCGGTCCAGCGGGTGCCGGAACCCGGCGCGGTAGGCCACGTGGTAGTCGGTCCAGGTCGGCTCGACGACGGCCACGGCCAGCGCCTCCGCGCCGTCCACCAGCGTCAGATGGGCCGTCGCCCCGATGTCCTCGGCCAGCGCGCGCAGCGCCGGCATCGCCGCCTCGCGGACCAGGGGGTGCACCTGGCGGCCCAGGCCCAGCACCCCGAGCCCGACCCGGGCCCGGCCGCCGAGGTCACGGCGTACCAGGGCGTGCTGTTCCAGCGTGGCGAGCAACCGGTACACCACGGTCCGGTTCACCCCGAGGCGGTGCGAGAGTTCGGTGACGGTCAGCCCGTGGTCGGTCTCGGCGAGCAGCTTGAGGACCCGCAGTCCTCTGTCGAGCGTCTGGGAGGTCTCCGCGGTCACGACGCCCACTCCTTCAGTGGTGAGGTCGGCGGCTTCCTCGCGGCGGGTGCGGCACCGAGTCCCGTCGGTGCCGCGCCTCAAGACCGCCGATCGGCCGGCGGCCCGGCGGCGTCCGGGCCCAAGTCGCTTCACGGCTGCGCTCCGCGGCGGCGCTGCCACGGGGCGTATGCGTAGCGGGACAGTAGCGAGCCGGTCCGCTCAGCGGAAGGTTCCGTCCAGAATCCGGTCAGTCACCCGTACGGACTACCGGCGTTTGTCCCGGTACGTACAGCGAGCAGGCACTCCCGGTGTGTCACTTCATGCGGGTCGCCCACTCCTGGACCTTCGCGATGCGCTGCCGCAACTGCCCCGCCGTGGCCTCGGCGCTCGGCGGGCCGCCGCAGACCCGGCGCAGCTCGGTGTGGATGACGCCGTGCGGTTTGCCGCTCTGGTGGACGTAGGCGCCGACCATGGTGTTGAGCTTCTTCCGCAGCTCCATCATCTCCTTGTGGGAGACCACCGGCCGCCGCTCGGCGGGCAGTTCGAGCAGGTCGGCCTCTTCGTCCGGCTTCTTTCGGCTGTGCGCGATCTGCCGGGCCTGCCGCTTCTGGAGCAGCAACTGCACCTGGTCGGGTTCGAGGAGCCCGGGGATGCCGAGGTAGTCCTGCTCCTCCTCGCTGCCCGGGTGGGCCTGCATCCCGAACTCGGCGCCGTTGTACATCACCCGGTCGAAGACGGCCTCGGAGTCCAGCGCCTCGAAGGAGAACTGCTCCTGCTCGCCGGTGTCCTCGTCCTGCTCCCGGTTGGCCTCGTCCATCTCCTTCTCGGACTCGGCGTACGGGTCCTCCTCGCCGTCCTTCTTGGGCCGGTCGAGGACGTGGTCGCGTTCGCGCTCCATCTCGTTGGCGAAGGTGAGCAGGTCGGGCACGGTCGGCAGGAACACGGACGCGGTCTCGCCGCGCCGCCGGGACCGTACGAAACGCCCGACGGCCTGGGCGAAGAACAGCGGCGTGGAGATGGTCGTGGCGTACACCCCGACCGCGAGGCGGGGTACGTCGACGCCCTCGGACACCATGCGGACGGCGACCATCCACCGGTCGGTGCCGTTGCTGAACGTGTCGATGTTCTTCGACGCGCCGGTGTCGTCGGAGAGGACGAGGGTGGCCTTGTGCCCGGTGATCTCGCGGATCAGCTTGGCATAGGCGCGGGCGGAGTCCTGGTCGGAGGCGATGACGAGGGCACCGGCGTCCGGGATGGCCTTCCTGACCTCGGTGAGCCGCTGGTCGGCGGCGCACAGCACGGACGGCATCCACTCGCCGCGCGGGTCCAGCGCGGTGCGCCACGCCTGGCTGACCGCGTCCTTGGTCATCGGCTCGCCGAGCCGCGCCGCGATCTCGTCGCCCGCCTTGGTCCGCCAACGCATGTTGCCGCTGTAGGAAAGGAAGATCACCGGCCGCACGACGCCGTCCGCGAGGGCCGCCCCGTAGCCGTAGGTGTAGTCGGCGGCGGAGCGCCGGATGCCGTCGTTGCCCTCCTCGTACGTGACGAAGGGGATCGGGTTGGTGTCGGAGCGGAACGGCGTACCGGTCAGCGCGAGCCGCCGGGTGGCCGGCTCGAACGCCTCCAGGCACGCCTCGCCCCAGGACTTGGAGTCGCCGGCGTGGTGGATCTCGTCGAGGATGACGAGGGTCTTGCGCTGCTCGACCCGGTTGCGGTGCAGCATGGGCCGCACCCCGACACCGGCGTACGTCACGGCGATGCCGTCGTACTCCCTGCCGAGCGGCCCGGCGCTGTACTCGGGGTCCAGCTTGATCCCGATCCGCGCCGCCGCCTCGGCCCACTGCTTCTTCAGGTGCTCGGTCGGCGCCACCACGGTCACCTGCTGCACGACGTGGTGGTGCAGCAGCCAGGACGCCAGCGTCAGCGCGAAGGTCGTCTTGCCGGCGCCCGGCGTGGCGACCGCCAGGAAGTCGCGGGGCTGCTCCTGGACGTACTTCTCCATCGCCCCCTGCTGCCAGGCGCGCAGCTTGCTGGCGGTACCCCACGGGGCACGCCCGGGGAAGGCCGGCGACAGGTGGTGCGAGGAGCTGGAACTGGCGGTGGTAGTCACGGTCTCCGAAGGGGGGTCGGTCGGCTCGGCCACGTATGACAACCGGGCCACCCTACCGGCGCCCGTCACCCGCCGACGCCCGGGTCACGCCGGGGCGGCCACGGGTGGGACGCAGGTCACAGTCACCGCGCGGAGCGCGGCGGCCCCGGTCGCAGACCAGGACAGACGCCTGTTCCCGCCGGCCAGGGCGTGCTCACCGCTGCCGCAGCCGCGTGGTCACCCACGCCCCCACCAGCGCCACCCCCGCCATCGGCAGGAACACCGCCGCGAAGGCGGCCGGGTGGGAGCCGGTCGCGTCGGCCGTGGCGTGGGTCACCGTGCCGCCGCCGAGGGCGGCGAAGGCGGCGCCGCCGGCGGCGAGGAGGAGGACGTTGGACAGGCCGTCGGAGATCTGGAGGGCGGCGGAGTTGGTGCCGGCCTCCTGGGGCGAGGAGAGCTTGAGCAGCATGACGCTGGTGGAGGAGATCACCAGGCCCATGCCGAGGCAGCCGAAGGCCCAGGCGACGGCCACCGTCCAGGCGGGCACGGCCTCGATCAGGACGCTCGGCGCGGTGGCGATGGCGGCGGCGACCAGGAGCATCCCGAGGGTCATCAGCCGTTCCCGGTACGGCTCCAGCTTCGGCCGGGACTGGAGCCAGGAGCCGCCCGCCCAGGTCAGCCCGCCCGCCGCCAGCGAGAACCCGGCCAGCGTCGGGCTGAGGCCGCGCTGGGTGACCAGCATCAGCGGTACGAAGGACTCGGCGGCGATGAAGGAGCCCGCGGCGACGCCGCGCAGCAGGACGACGGAGGGCAGGCCGCGGGCGGCCCGGTAGGTGCCGCGCGGGAGCAGCCCGAGGACGGCCGGGACGAGCAGCGCGGCGCCCGCGGCGCCGGGGACCAGGGACATCCAGCGCAGGTCCTGGGCGGCGTACTGGAGCAGCCCCGCACCGAGCGAGACGGCGAGGGCGAGCCGGATGCGCCGCCGGTCGAAGGAGGGTGGTGCCTCCTTCTCCGCCGCCACCGGCCCGGCGGCCCGGCGGCGTATCTGCGGCAGGGCGAGCGCCAGCGGGAACACCACCAGCACCGGGATGCCGGTGAACACCCAGCGCCACCCGAGGTGCTCGGTCACCGCGCCCGACGCCAGCGGCCCGACGATGGACGGCACGATCCAACCGGCCGCGAACGCCGCCATGATCGCCGGCCGCAGCCGTTCCGGATACGCCCGGCCGACGACGACGTACAGCGCGACGATCACCAGCCCGCCGCCGAGCCCCTGCACCGCCCGCCCGAGGATGAACAGCCACATCGTCCCGGCCGTCCCCGACAGCACCAGCCCCGCCGCGAAGCTACCGATCCCCCAGGTCAGCGGCCCGATCGGTCCTCGCCGGTCCGACCACTGCCCGGACAGCACCATCCCGAACAGGCTCGTCGTGAAGTACCCGGAGAACGCGAACGCGTACAGCGACACCCCGTCCAGCTCCCGGGCCGCCACGGGCATGGCCGTCCCCACCGCGGTCGCCTCGAAGGCGATGAGTACGACGACGGAGACGATGCCGATGCTCAGGGCCCGGTAGGCCCGGCTCAGCACGGTGCCCTCGGTCCTCGCCGGCGGGGCTTCGGGGCTCGGCTCGGTGTCGGCGACGTCGGTGTCGCGCGGCTCAGGGATGGTCATGCTCGCCAGGGTAAGGGGCGTCTTCGCCCTTGGCCCCTGTCGGGAGACGGTCCGCGACCGGGACCTTGGTCGTACGACCGCCCAGCCTTCCATGAACGGCGTATGGCAGTCGCGTTGCGCCCCGCCCCGACCCCTTGAGTCCCTCCCCTCCCCCGCCCTACGGTCGTTCCACCGAGTCCGGGCCCCTAGGTCCGCGACACGGCCGTGTGCCCGAGTGGTTCAGGGACTCGCCTGC
This sequence comes from Streptomyces sp. NPDC000134, assembly GCF_042899225.1. Lineage (NCBI taxonomy): Bacteria > Bacillati > Actinomycetota > Actinomycetes > Kitasatosporales > Streptomycetaceae > Streptomyces > Streptomyces sp. NPDC000134. The sequence continues at coordinate 774 of NZ_JBIAZN010000031.1, read as the reverse complement.
AAAGCGAGTTACGCGGGTTCGATTCCCGCCACGGCCTCCGGCGTGGTTGTTCTGTGCAGCAGCCACAGGGTGTAGGTGAGGGTGGAGACGTCCGGGGTCAGGGGGCGTGGGGTGCTGGTGGGGTGGTGCCAGGTGAGGATCGTGCCCGTGGTGCCGTCGATGACCGCGTCCTCGTCGCCGGGGAGGGTGCCCAGGCGGATCAGGTGGGCGGGGGCGTCCGGGTCCTCGTAGTGCTCGCGCAGGGTCGGCAGGGCGATGTCGTCCTGGTGCAGGCGGAGGGGGAAGGCGTCCTCCGGGAGGCCCGTGTCGCGCAGGAAGCGGCGGGTGGGCTCGTGGGTGAGGGCCGGCGGGAAGTCGAGGTCCTCGAAGCGGACGACGCGGGACCGGCCGAAGTCGCGGGCGAGCAGGCGGTGCGGCAGGTCCAGGGTCAGGCCGGAGGCGGTGCGGCGGCCCGTCGACAGCAGCACGCAGCCGATCAGTGCCGCCGGGTTCCAGAACAGCCCCGCCGGGGACGGTCTGCGGGCGGTGGTGAGGCGGGCCAGGGTGAGCGGGGACGGCACCTGTCCTGACGTCCGTGCCCCCGCCGTCGCCGTATCGCTCGTGACCCCGTGCATCGTCTCCCCCGAAGTGTGTGCGCGCGGGAACGGCCGTCGTTCCCAGCGCTTCGCACTCTACGCGCGGGCACTGACATTGATGCTGATACTCGGGTTCCGGCGGCCGTGACTCGGGCACTGACTGACGCCCTGCTGGGCTGTCTTCGCGTTGGTCTGTCCG
>NZ_JBIAZN010000030.1:0-78331 GCF_042899225.1 Streptomyces sp. NPDC000134 | reverse complement strand
CAGACTCGAACGAGGTCTCAGCAGAGACGACGACCTCACCTACGCCTACCGCGACTGGCTGCAAACCGCTTGACAGCAATAGGAGCATCAACGGGGCGGGCCGCGCGGTCACGGCCGTGCCGGCAGGTAGGGCGCCGTCGACGGCAGGCCCAGGTCCGACGGCAGCAGGGAGCCGACCCAGCAGTCACGGCGTACGCCCTTGTTGTCGATCGCGGAGCGCAGGGTGCCCTCCATGGTGAAGCCCGCGCGTTCGGCCACCGCGCGGGAGGCCGTGTTGCCGACCTCGGCGCGCCACTCCACGCGGTCGAGGGACATCCGGGTGAAGGCCCAGCGGGAGACGGCGAGTACCGCCTCGGTGACGTAGCCCCGGCCGCGGTGCTCCTTGGTGCCCCAGAAACCGATCTCGGCGGCGCCGAGCGAGAGCATCGTCAGGCCCAGCATGGCCACCAGGTCGCCGGTGGGCAGGAAGACGCCGAAGGTGAGCATGGTGCCGTTCGCCCAGCCGGCCGGGACCATCTGCTCCGTGAAGCCACGCGCGTGCTCCGGCGAGTACGGAGAGGGGACCGTGGTCCACCGCTGGATGTCGGGGTCCTGACAGGCGGCGTGCACGGCGTCGGTGTCCTGGGGGCCGACCGTGCGCAGCAGCAGCCGGTCGGTGGTGAGCGTGTGCGGTTCCATCGGCCGATTCTGCTCGCCGGGCCCGGCCGCGCGCCATCACCCTGCCCCTGCGTGAGCGAAAGATCACCGTCCGCTTGTTCCGCCCTCGCCGGCGGCACCATCCGCAGGCGCCGGACGTTGTCCTGTGTGTAAGCGCGTGGAGCAGATCAGTGGAAGCGCATGGAGCAGACTGGAAGCGGCGGACAGTGGCGGAGGTCGCCGTCGCGGCAGCCCTCCCGGGGTGGCGGGGTCCTCGCATACGATGGCCGTTGCTCCGTCACGTCCAAATGGAAAACGACCGTCCCAGGCCCGACCGGCAAGGAGACCAACCCCCGTGTCCGTCCTCTCGAAGATCATGCGTGCAGGCGAAGGCAAGATCCTGCGCAAGCTGCACCGCATCGCGGACCAGGTCAACTCCATCGAAGAGGACTTCGTCGACCTCTCCGACGCCGAGCTGCGGGCCCTCACCGATGAGTACAAGCAGCGGTACGCCGATGGCGAGAGCCTGGACGACCTGCTGCCCGAGGCGTTCGCCACCGTCCGCGAGGCCGCCAAGCGCGTCCTCGGCCAGCGTCACTACGACGTCCAGTTGATGGGCGGCGCCGCGCTGCACATGGGTTACGTGGCCGAGATGAAGACCGGTGAGGGCAAGACGCTCGTCGGCACGCTCCCCGCGTATCTGAACGCGCTTTCGGGTGAAGGCGTCCACATCGTCACGGTCAACGACTACCTGGCCGAGCGCGACTCCGAGATGATGGGCCGCGTCCACAAGTTCCTCGGCCTCGACGTCGGCTGCATCCTCGCCAACATGACGCCGGCCCAGCGCCGCGAGATGTACGCGTGTGACATCACGTACGGCACGAACAACGAGTTCGGCTTCGACTACCTGCGCGACAACATGGCGTGGGCCAAGGAAGAACTGGTCCAGCGCGGCCACAACTTCGCCATCGTCGACGAGGTCGACTCCATCCTCGTCGACGAGGCCCGTACGCCGCTGATCATCTCCGGCCCGGCCGACCAGGCCACCAAGTGGTACGGCGACTTCGCCAAGCTGGTCAAGCGCCTCAAGCGGGGTGAGCCGGGCAACCCGCTCAAGGGCCAGGAGGAGACCGGCGACTACGACGTCGACGAGAAGAAGCGCACCGTCGCCATCCACGAGTCCGGCGTCGCCAAGGTCGAGGACTGGCTGGGCATCGACAACCTCTACGAGTCGGTCAACACGCCGCTGGTGGGTTATCTGAACAACGCCATCAAGGCGAAGGAACTGTTCAAGAAGGACAAGGACTACGTCGTCATCGACGGCGAGGTCATGATCGTCGACGAGCACACCGGCCGTATCCTCGCCGGCCGCCGCTACAACGAGGGCATGCACCAGGCGATCGAGGCGAAGGAAGGGGTGGACATCAAGGACGAGAACCAGACCCTCGCCACGATCACCCTGCAGAACTTCTTCCGCCTCTACAAGAAGCTCTCCGGCATGACCGGTACGGCGATGACCGAGGCCGCCGAGTTCCACCAGATCTACAAGCTCGGCGTGGTCCCGATCCCCACCAACAAGCCGATGGTCCGCAAGGACCAGTCGGACCTGATCTACCGCACCGAGGTCGCCAAGTTCGAGGCGGTCGTCGACGACATCGCCGAGAAGCACGAGAAGGGGCAGCCGATCCTGGTCGGCACCACCTCGGTCGAGAAGTCCGAGTACCTCTCGCAGCAGTTGTCCAAGCGCGGCATCCAGCACGAGGTGCTCAACGCCAAGCAGCACGACCGGGAGGCGACGATCGTCGCCCAGGCCGGCCGCAAGGGCGCCGTGACGGTCGCCACCAACATGGCCGGCCGCGGTACGGACATCAAGCTCGGCGGCAACCCCGAGGACCTCGCCGAGGCGGAGCTGCGCCAGCGCGGCCTCGACCCCGAGGAGCACATCGAGGAGTGGGCCGCGGCCCTGCCCGCCGCGCTGGAGCGCGCCGAGGAGGCCGTCAAGGCCGAGAAGGAGGAGGTCGAGGCGCTCGGCGGCCTCTACGTCCTGGGCACCGAGCGGCACGAGTCGCGGCGTATCGACAACCAGTTGCGCGGCCGCAGCGGCCGTCAGGGCGACCCCGGCGAGTCCCGGTTCTACCTCTCGCTCGGCGACGACCTGATGCGCCTGTTCAAGGCCCAGATGGTCGAGCGCGTGATGTCCATGGCGAATGTGCCGGACGACGTGCCGATCGAGAACAAGATGGTCACCCGCGCGATCGCGTCCGCCCAGTCGCAGGTCGAGCAGCAGAACTTCGAGACCCGTAAGAACGTCCTGAAGTACGACGAGGTCCTCAACCGCCAGCGCGAGGTCATCTACGGCGAGCGGCGCCGCGTCCTGGAGGGCGAGGACCTGCACGAGCAGATCCAGCACTTCATGGACGACACCATCGACGCCTACGTCCAGGCCGAGACCGCCGAGGGCTTCCCCGAGGACTGGGACCTGGACCGGCTGTGGGGCGCCTTCCGGCAGCTCTACCCGGTGAAGGTCACCGTCGAGGAGCTGGAGGAGGCGGCCGGCGACCGGGCCGGTCTGACCGCCGAGTACATCGCGGAGTCCATCAAGGACGACATCCACGAGCAGTACGAGGCGCGGGAGAAGCAGCTCGGCTCCGAGATCATGCGTGAGCTGGAGCGCCGGGTCGTGCTGTCGGTCCTGGACCGCAAGTGGCGCGAGCACCTCTACGAGATGGACTACCTCCAGGAGGGCATCGGCCTGCGCGCCATGGCCCAGAAGGACCCGCTGGTGGAGTACCAGCGCGAGGGCTTCGACATGTTCACCGCGATGATGGAGGGCATCAAGGAGGAGTCCGTCGGCTACCTGTTCAACCTGGAGGTCCAGGTCGAGCAGCAGGTCGAGGAGGTCCCGGTCGAGGACGCGCAGCCGTCCCTGGACAAGGGCGCGCAGGACCAGGTGCCCGCCCAGGCGGGCGGACGCCCGGAGATCCGCGCCAAGGGCCTCGACGCCCCGCAGCGGCGGAACCTGCACCTGTCCGCGCCGACCGTGGACGGCGAGGGCGGCATCATCGAGCGGGACGTCACCGACGAGGACGAGGAGCCGGTGCGCTCCCCGTCGGACGGTCTCACGCGTGCGGAGCGCCGCAAGCAGGCCAAGGGCGGCCGGCGCCGCAAGAAGTGACGACGCGGTCGCCCGCCGCGCGGTAGCGGCGGCAGGACGGTCGGCGAAGGGCCGGGACACCCGCGGGTGTCCCGGCCCTTCGGCCTGTCCGGGGGGTCTCAAGCGTCCCGCCCGGCGCCGCCCAGTTCCACGGCGGTGCAGCGCCAGCGCAGGTCCCGGCCGCGCTCCAGCCGGAACGCCATCGCCCGCAACTGGTCGCCCGCGCCGATCCGGGCGAAGACCTCCACGGCCCCCGGACGCGGCTCGAAGTAGCCGATGTCGCGCAGCACGGGGTGGGCGCCGCGGGTGCGCAGCGGGCCCCGCTCGGCGAGCCGGGCCAGGTCGTCGTAGGCCCGGCCGGCGGTGTGCCGGAGCATCGAGTGCACGGGCCGCTGCCCGCTGAGCACGGCGAGCAGCCGCTCGGCGAACAGGACGTCGGCGGGAAGCGGGCGGGAGGCGCCCCGCGGGACGGGGGACGAGGCCGTCGGCGGCCGGTTGTCCGCGGGACGGGTGCGCGCGGCGGGAGCCGGGGGGCGCGGGGGGCGGCCCTCGGCGGAGGCGGTGCGGGGAGCGCCGGGGCCGCGCGGCGGAGGGCCGGCGGGACGGGCCTGGGCGGGGGCCGGGCGGGAGACGCCACGGGTTCGCGGCGGGACTCCGGTGGGGTGGTCGTCGGCGGGACGGGTGCGCGGACCGCCGGGACCGCCGGGTGGGGACCCGGCGGGGCGGCCCTCGGCCGGAGCGGACGGGGCCGGGTCCGGGGCGTGCGGTGGGGCGTCGGCCGGAGCGTTCCGGGTTGGGTCCGGGGCGTGCGGTGGGGGGTCTGCCGGGTGGTCCCCGGCCGGGGCGGGGCGGGAGGTGTCGGGGCCCCGTGAGGGGGTGCCGGCCGGGCGGCGGGAGTCGTGGCGGCTGGGCGGGCGGGAGCCGGGGCGGCGGTGCTGCCCCCTGGTCATGACCTTGTGCATGTGATCCCCGTTCGGCGGCCCGAATCTACCGGGCAGTAACTTCAGTGCTTGCGGATCTTGTACTGGCAGTGGGAGCCGGGAAGCAAGCAGGCGCCGGACGTGGCGCGGGGCCGACGGAGTTCACCTATCCGGGGGACGCGGCCCATGACCGGCCCGGCCGCCGCGGGGGCGGGCCGGGTGAATCCCCGGCGTGAGGTGGACGCTTTCGGCGTCATCCACAGGAACCCGATGGGGGAACCCCGTCGCGCCCCCCGCACGTATCCTGAGGACTCGTCCGAAGCTTCGCCTGACGGAGCCGACCCGACCACGAAAGCGGCTTGCCATGCGCGTCTACGTCCCCCTGACCCTCCCCGGTCTCGCCGAGGCGCACAAGACGGGGGAACTGGGGACCGGACCGCTCACCGCCTACGCCGTGACGCCCGCCCTGCGCGAGTGGTACCTCTCCGACGACATCGAGGAACTGGAGTACGCCGCCCTCAGCCGCGCCGCCCTGGCCTCGCTGCGCCTGCTGGCGGCGGACGCCGCGGCACCCCGGCGCCGGGTCGTGGTCGCCGTCGACGTCCCCGACGGCGCGGCCTCGGCCGACCCCGGCCGGGGACTCGACCCCGCCGCGCTCGGCGAGGTACGGGTCACCGGCGCCGTGGCGCTGGCCAAGGCGGCCTCGGTGCACGTCGACTCGGCCGACGCGGAACCGGACGTGACCGCCGCCGCCGAGGCGCTGCCGGCCGCGGACGGCGGGGACGACGACGCCCAGTTCGTGGTGGACGGCGCCGAGGACCACGAACTGCTCTGGTACGCCACGCAGGAGATCCCCAACCTCGTGGGGCCGGCCGGCTGACCCGGTTGTCAGTGGCGGCGGGTACGTTCTCGGCATGGGGATGCGGACAGGAGCGCACATCGTCTGGGACTGGAACGGCACGCTGTTCCACGACAACGACGCGGTCATCGGGGCGACGAACGCGGCCTTCGCTGAGCTGGGCCTGGCGCCCATCACGCTGGAGCGGTACCGGGCGCTGTACTGCGTGCCGGTGCCGAAGTTCTACGAGCGGCTGCTGGGCCGGCTGCCCACCGACGCCGAGTGGCAGGTCATGGACGAGACCTTCCACCGCCACTACACCGAGCACCGGGTGCGGTGCGGCCTCGCCGAGGGGGCGGCGGAGCTGCTCGCGGGGTGGCGGTCGGCCGGGCGCAGCCAGTCGATCCTCAGTCTCTACGGCCATGAGGAACTGGTCCCGCTGGTCAGCAGCTTCGGGATAGCGACGCACTTCGTACGGGTCGACGGACGGACCGGACCCTCCGGCGGCGGCAAGGCCGAGCACATGGCGCGTCACCTCGCGGCGCTCTGCGGTGTCGAGCCCGGCCGTACGGTGGTGATCGGGGACGCCGCCGACGACGCGCTGGCCGCCCGGCACGTCGGGGCACAGGCCGTCCTCTACACCGGCGGCTCGCACAGCCGGGCGAGCCTGGAGCGGACCGGGGCGCCGGTGGTGGACACGCTGGCCGAGGCGGTCGAGGAGGCCGCGAGACTGGCGGCCTGAGCGGACGCGCCCCGCGCGGCCCTCGTCGGGGCATCCCGCGCGGCCCGTTGTCCGGGCATCCCGCGCGGTCCGGCGTCCGGGCGTCCTGCGTCCCGCGTGCCCGGCCCGGCGTCCGGGTGTCCCGCGTGCCCGGTCCGGCGTCCGGGCGTCCTTCCCCGGCTCGCCGCCCGTGTTCCTCCTCGGTTCACCACCCGTGTCCGTCTCTGTGTGTCGCTGTGCAGAACGTCAAAGTTCCACTCCCGGTTTTGTACACATACGGCTCATGACGGCCACCCTGTGAGGGGCGATAGCCTTATGGCGTGATCAGCGCGATAGTTCGCGGGGGCACCCGTGCCCCCGCCCCGCGCCCGGAGCGCACGGACCACATCCGTGACCGGGCGGCGGTCGCTGGTCCTCGCGGGCGGGACGGGGCAGCGAAGTTCCCCGGGGCGCCGCACCTCCCCCGGACGATGACACCGACGAGAGCGGCGTCACACCCGGCGGACGCGTCGAACATGGCTGATATGCCCCCGCTCATCTCACCTTGCGGCATAGCGTCGGAGCAGACCGGACACCCCGCGTCTCGGCGTCGCGTCGGAAGGCAGGAGACCGTACTTCCTTCTACGTCACGCAACGGCGCGCGACAGGAGCCAGAGGACAATGCAGACCAAGCTGGACGAAGCAAAGGCCGAGCTGCTCGACAGGGCCGCCCGGGTAGCTGAGAACAGCCCGGTCGGGGGACACCTACCGACCGGGACGACGGGCGAGGGCACTCCGGAGACCCCGGGAGCCCAGGACCGTGAATCCGTGTTCGCGTTCCTCCAGCGCTACTACCTGCACACCGCCCCGGAGGACCTCGGCGACCGCGAGCCGGTCGACGTCTTCGGAGCCGCCGTCTCGCACTACCGGCTGGCCGAGAACCGCCCGCAGGGCACGGCCAACGTGCGGGTGCACACCCCGACGGTCGAGGAGAACGGCTGGACGTGCAGCCACACCGTCGTCGAGGTGGTCACGGACGACATGCCCTTCCTCGTCGACTCCGTCACCAACGAGCTGACCCGGCAGGGCCGCGGCATCCACGTCGTCGTCCACCCGCAGTTCGTGGTGCGGCGCGACGTGACCGGCAAGCTCATCGAGGTGCTGCCCGGCCCGGCCCACGGCGAACTGCCGCACGACGCGCACGTGGAGTCCTGGATTCACGTGGAGATCGACCGCGAGACCGACCGCGCGGACCTCAAGCAGATCACCGCCGATCTGCTGCGCGTGCTGTCCGACGTCCGTGAGGCCGTCGAGGACTGGGGCAAGATGCGCGAGGCCGCAGTCCGCCTCGCCGAGGGCCTGCCCGCCGAGCCCGCCCCCGCCGACCTGCGCGCCCAGGACGTGGAGGAGGCCCGCGAGCTGCTGCGCTGGCTGGCCGACGACCACTTCACCTTCCTCGGCTACCGCGAGTACCAGTTGCGCGGCGACGACTCCCTCGCCGCCGTCCCCGGCACCGGCCTGGGCATCCTGCGCTTCGACCCGCCCCACGCCGGCGAGGACAGCCACCCCGTCAGCCCGTCCTTCGAGCGGCTGCCCGCCGACGCCCGCGCCAAGGCCCGCGAGCACAAGCTGCTGGTGCTGACCAAGGCCAACAGCCGGGCCACCGTGCACCGGCCGTCCTACCTGGACTACGTCGGCGTCAAGAAGTTCGACGCCGAGGGCAACGTGGTCGGGGAGCGGCGCTTCCTCGGCCTGTTCTCCTCCGCCGCGTACACCGAGTCCGTGCGCCGGGTGCCGGTCATCCGGCGCAAGGTCGAGGAGGTGCTGGAGCAGGCCGGGTTCTCGCCCAACAGCCACGACGGCCGGGACCTGCTGCAGATCCTGGAGACCTACCCGCGCGACGAGCTGTTCCAGACGCCCGTCGACGAGCTGCGGGCCATCGCCACCTCCGTGCTCTACCTCCAGGAGCGCCGCCGTCTGCGTCTCTACCTGCGCCAGGACGAGTACGGCCGCTACTACTCCGCGCTGGTCTACCTCCCCCGGGACCGCTACACCACCGGCGTCCGGCTGCGGATCATCGACATCCTCAAGGAGGAACTCGGCGGCATCAGCGTCGACTTCACCGCCTGGAACACCGAGTCGATCCTCTCCCGGCTGCACTTCGTCGTCCGCGTCCCGCAGGGCACCGAGCTGTCGGAGCTGTCCGACGCCGACCGGGAGCGCATCGAGGCCCGCCTGGTGGAGGCCGCCCGCTCCTGGGCCGACGGATTCGCCGAGGCGCTGAACGCCGAGTTCGGCGAGGAGCGCTCCGCCGAACTGCTGCGCCGCTACGGCAGCGCCTTCCCCGAGGGCTACAAGGCCGACCACAGCCCCCGCTCGGCCGTCGCCGACCTCGGCAACCTGGAAGGGATCGGCGAGGACCGGACCTTCGCGCTCAGCCTGTACGAGCCGGTGGGCGCCGCCCCCGAGGAACGCCGGTTCAAGATCTACCAGAAGGGCGGCTCGGTCTCCCTTTCGCAGGTCCTGCCGGTGCTCAGCCGGCTCGGCGTCGAGGTCACCGACGAGCGGCCGTACGAACTGCGCTGCGTCGACCGCACCACCGCGTGGATCTACGACTTCGGCCTGCGGATGCCGAAGACACTGGGCGGCGGCGCCGCCGACTACCTCGGCGACGACGCCCGGGAGCGGTTCCAGGACGCGTTCGCCGCGACCTGGACCGGCAAGGCGGAGAACGACGGCTTCAACGCCCTCGTGCTGAGCGCCGGGCTGACCTGGCGGCAGGCGATGGTGCTGCGCGCGTACGCCAAGTACCTGCGGCAGGCCGGGTCCACCTTCAGCCAGGACTACATGGAGGACACCCTCCGCAACAACGTCCACACCACACGGCTGCTCGTCTCCCTGTTCGAGGCGCGGATGTCGCCCGACCGCCAGCGCGCCGGGCGCGAGATCGTCGACGCCCTGCTGGAGGAACTCGACGCGGCCCTGGACCAGGTCGCCTCGCTCGACGAGGACCGCATCCTGCGGGCCTTCCTCACCGTCATCAAGGCGACGCTGCGCACCAACTTCTTCCAGGAGGCCGCGGGCGGCCGCCCGCACGACTACGTCTCCATGAAGTTCGACCCGCAGGCCATCCCCGACCTGCCGGCGCCCCGCCCGGCGTTCGAGATCTGGGTGTACTCGCCGCGCGTCGAGGGCGTCCACCTGCGCTTCGGCAAGGTCGCCCGCGGCGGACTGCGCTGGTCCGACCGCCGGGAGGACTTCCGTACCGAGATCCTCGGCCTGGTCAAGGCGCAGATGGTGAAGAACACCGTCATCGTGCCGGTCGGCGCCAAGGGCGGGTTCGTCGCCAAGCAGTTGCCGGACCCGTCCGCCGACCGCGACGCCTGGCTGGCCGAGGGCGTCGCCAGCTACCGGACGTTCATCTCCGCGCTGCTCGACATCACCGACAACATGGTGGCGGGCGAGGTCGTGCCCCCCGCCGACGTCGTCCGGCACGACGAGGACGACACCTACCTCGTCGTCGCCGCCGACAAGGGCACCGCGACCTTCTCGGACATCGCCAACGAGGTCGCCCAGACGTACAACTTCTGGCTCGGGGACGCCTTCGCCTCCGGCGGCTCGGCCGGTTACGACCACAAGGGCATGGGCATCACGGCGCGCGGCGCCTGGGAGTCGGTCAAGCGGCACTTCCGGGAGCTGGGCACGGACACCCAGAGCGAGGACTTCACGGTCGTCGGCATCGGTGACATGTCCGGTGACGTGTTCGGCAACGGCATGCTGCTCAGCGAGCACATCCGCCTGGTCGCCGCCTTCGACCACCGGCACATCTTCATCGACCCCGAGCCGGACGCGGCCACCTCCTACGCCGAGCGCCGCCGCCTGTTCGAGCTGCCCCGCTCCTCCTGGGCGGACTACGACACCGCGCTGCTCTCGGCAGGCGGCGGGGTCTTCCCGCGCAGCGCCAAATCCGTCCCGGTCAACGCGCACATCCGCAAGGCCCTCGGCATCGAGGAGAAGGTCTCCAAGATGACGCCGGCCGACCTGATGAAGGCCATCCTCAAGGCCCCGGTCGACCTGCTGTGGAACGGCGGCATCGGGACGTACGTCAAGGCGTCCACCGAGTCCGACGGGGACGTCGGCGACAAGGCCAACGACGCCATCCGCGTCGACGGCGGGGACCTGCGCGTCAAGGTCGTCGGCGAGGGCGGCAACCTGGGCCTGACCCAGCTCGGCCGGATCGAGTTCGCCGCCCGGGGCGGCCGGGTCAACACCGACGCCATCGACAACAGCGCGGGCGTGGACACCTCCGACCACGAGGTCAACATCAAGATCCTGCTCAACGGGCTGGTCACGGACGGCGACATGACCGTCAAGCAGCGCAACAAGCTGCTCGCCCGGATGACCGACGAGATCGGCCGCCTGGTCCTGCGGAACAACTACGCGCAGAACACCGCGATCGCCAACGCCCTCGCCCAGTCCAAGGACATGCTCCACGCCCAGCAGCGCTTCATGAAGCACCTGGTGCGCGCGGGCCACCTCGACCGGGCGCTGGAGTTCCTGCCCACCGACCGCCAGATCCGCGAGCGGCTCAGCAACGGGCGGGGGCTGACCGGTCCCGAGACGGCCGTGCTGCTGGCGTACACCAAGATCACGGTCGCCGAGGAGCTGCTGCACACCTCGCTGCCCGACGACCCGTATCTGAAGGGGCTGCTGCACGCCTACTTCCCGGCCCCGCTGCGCGAGCAGTTCGCCGACCGGATCGACGCCCACCCGCTGCGCCGCGAGATCACCACGACGGTGCTGGTCAACGACACGGTCAATACGGGCGGTACGACGTATCTGCACCGGCTGCGCGAGGAGACCGGTGCCTCGCTGGAGGAGATCGTGCGGGCGCAGACCGCGGCCCGCGCCATCTTCCGCTCGTACGCGGTGTGGGACGCGGTGGAGGGCCTGGACAACAAGGTCGAGGCGGCCGTCCTCACCCGCATCCGGCTGCACTCGCGCCGGCTGGTCGAGCGGGGCACGCGCTGGCTGCTCAACAACCGGCCGCAGCCGCTGCAGTTGGCCGAGACGGTCGAGTTCTTCACCGAGCGGGTCGAGCAGGTCTGGTCCCAGTTGCCGAAGCTGCTGCGCGGCGCGGACGCCGAGTGGTACCAGCAGATCCACGACGAGCTGACCGCCGCCGGCGTCCCGGACGAGGTGGCCACCCGGGTGGCCGGGTTCTCCTCGGCCTTCCCGACGCTGGACATCGTGTCGGTGGCCGACCGGACGGGCAAGGAGCCGCTGGACGTCGCCGAGGTGTACTACGACCTCGCCGACCGGCTGACCATCACCCAGCTCATGGACCGCATCAGCGAGCTGCCGCGCGCCGACCGCTGGCAGTCCATGGCCCGCGCGGCGATCCGCGAGGACCTGTACGCGGCGCACGCCGCGCTCACCGCCGACGTGCTGGCGGCGGGCAACGGCACGGCGACGCCGGAACAGCGGTTCCAGGTGTGGGAGAAGAAGAACGCGGCGATCCTCGCGCGGGCCCGCGCCACGCTGGAGGAGATCCGCAGTTCGGACTCGTTCGATCTGGCCAATCTGTCGGTGGCGATGCGGACGATGCGGACGCTGCTGCGGACGCACTCGTAACGGCCGTCCGCCCTCACCATACGGACATCGGCGACATTCGGGATCATCCGGTCCGTCGCGGATAAAGTGACCGGATGGCTGGGTGGTCTGCTGGGTGGTCGCGTTCCCCGTCGCGTTCCTCGTCGCGCACGGCGGTCGTCCCTGGGGCGGCCGCCGTGCTCGTGCTGGTGCTGCTCGCGCTGGTGGTGGTCCGGCTGCCGTGGATCGGCGACCTCGGCCTGCACGCCGCCACCGTCGAACGGCTGCGGCACAGCCTCACCGATCCCGGCAACCCGCTGGTCGACGCGGACACGCCGAGCCCGTACTACTCGCCGTGGACGGTCGTCCTCGGCATCGTCGCCAAGGCCGGCGGGGCGTCCGTCTTCGTGGTGCTGCGGATCGGGGCCTGCGTCGGACTGGCGCTGCTGGTCACCGGGGTGTGGCGGTACGTCCGGACGCTCAGCTCCTGGCGGGGGGCGCCGGCGCTCGCGCTGCTGTGCCTGGTGCTGCTCTGGGGCACGGACCCCTTCGCGTGGAGCGGGTTCCCCGGGCTGCACTCGCTGGCGCTGACCGCGTCGTATCCGAGTGTGTTCGCGCTGGGGCTGGCCTTTCATCTGTGGGCCGGGCTGGCGGGCGCGGTCGGGCGGGGCGGGTGGGGGGCCTGGCTGGGGCTGGGGGTGCTGTGGGCGGTGATCCTGCTGTGCCATCAGTTCACCGGGGTCGTCGCCTCGCTGGGCGCACTCGCCGTGGTGGTCGGGGCGCGGCCGGGGTGGCGGCCGGTGGGGGTGCGGCTGGCGGGCGGGCTGGTGGCGGGGGTGGTGGTGCTGTGGGTGTGGCCGTACTACGACTTCTTCGCGCTGTTGGGGGCCGGGGGCGGACTGGAGGGGGTGCATCGGCCGCTGTACCGGGACCTGGTGGGGCGGTACTGGCTGGTGTCGGTGGGGGTGGTGGCGCTGGGGGCGCGGTGGTGGCGGGACCGTCGGGACCCGCTGGTGCTGTTCTTCGCGCTGGGCGTGGTGGTCGTCGCGGCGGGCGGGGTGAGCGGGCACTGGTCGTGGGGGCGGGCGCTGCCCGCCGTGGTGATCCCGGCGCAGATCGCCGCGGCGGTGCAGGTCGGGGAGGCCGGGCGGCGGGGGCCGCGGGTCGGGTGGGGGTGCGTTGTCGCGGCGGCGCTGGTGGTGGGGGCGTGGACGCAGGTGGGGGTGGTCGGGTACGTCGTCGGGCGGGGGGTGCTGCCGGGGGTGGTCGAGGCGAAGTACCGGGAGCCGTGGGCGGGGTACCACTGGATCACGCCGTGGGTGCGGTACGGGGATGTGGTGATGGCCCGGACGGGGGCGGCTCGGCGGGTGCCGGCGTACGGGGCGTACACGGTGGCGCCTGGGTATCCCGACTTCTTCCTGCCGGACGAGGGGCGGCGGGGGGTGGCGGTGCGGCGGTACTTCGGGGTGGGGGTGTCGGAGGTCGAAAGGGGGCGGATTCTGCGGGAGTACGGGGTGCGGTGGGTGTTGGGCGGGAGGGGGGTGGGGGGTGCGGGGTCGGGGTTGCGGGTTGTCGCTCGGGGGCCGGGTGGGGAGGTGCTGTATGCGGTGGGGCGGTGAGGGGCGTTGTGCGGAGCGGGGTGGCGGGGTGGCGGGGTGTGTGGCGTTGCGCGGGGGTGTTGCGCGACCCGGCGTGGCGGGGTGCCGCCTGCGCCCACCCGTGCCGCCCTGGGCGGCACGTATGCCCGCAGGCTGTGGCTGTGGCTGTGGGGTGGTCAGGGCAGGAGGGTTCTGGCCAGGTGGGCTGCTCGGTGCAGGAGGTGGGTGGGGCCTGTTGGGTGCCAGCGGGTTCGCAGGCGGCCCGGGGGGTGGGCTTCCGGTTCGACGGTGACGTGGTGGGGGGTGAGGCCGCGGTGGTAGGGGACGCGGGCGCGCAGGGGTGGGAACGTCGGCGGGGCCAGCAGGAGGCCCGTGTGGGACTGGCCCTGGTGGCGCAGGCGGAGCAGGGGGTGCCGTACGCCCGCGAAGCCGTGGAGGGGGAGCCGGGCCGCCGCCAGGTCCAGGCGGACGCGGCCCTCGAAGACACCGGGGCGGACGGGCGAGAGACGGAACGGGACCGTCATGCGGCGGCCACCGGGGGTGAGGAGCAGCGTCGCGCGCTGGGGGCCCACCGGGAGCCGTAGCGCCGGGTCGTACGTGCGGACGGCCAGGTCGATCGAGGCGCCGGGCCCCCGGGTGAGGCCGGTGATCTCGTGCCGGAACTGGGCGCCGCAGAACGGCCGGGTGTCCAGCTCCAGGTCGGTGAGGTCCAGTTCGCGGCGGGCCCGCTCGGTGTCCGGCACCGCCTCGCCCCAGTACGTCCGGCCGTCGGCGCCCGTCGTCACCCGCCGGGGCGCCACCCCGTGGCCCAGCCCCCGCGCGGCCGTCCGGGCGTCGGACAGCCGGCGGTCGCGGACGAGCTGGAGGACCACCCGCTCGGGCCGGGGCAGCCTGGCGTACGCGCCCGGCCTCAGCGTGTCCAGGTACGGGACGACCAGGCCGGCGAAGGACGCCAGCCACGCGTCGTCGCGGAACGGCAGGTCACCGGCGTACATCCGGAAGTCGTGCTTGAGGAACTTGTAGTCCTTGTCCTCGCGCAGCGACTCGTGCCCGCTCTCGGCCAGGAACGCGTCGATGAGCCGCTGCACATGGACGCGGTCGGCGACGTTGCTCAGCCTGTCCCGCTGGTTGGAGATGGAGGCGGCGCCGGCGGCCGCGTACGGGGCGATGTACCAGCGGTAGACCGGCTCGGGGACGATCGTGAACGTCTTGGCCAGGCAGTACGCCTGCGCCGAGAACAACTGGTCCTCGTAGTGGATGCCCTCGGGGAAGCGCAGGCCGTGCCGGTCCAGGAAGGCGCGGGCGTACATCTTGCTGGTCGCCAGGTGCTCGAAGAACAGCCGCGGGTCGGCCTCGATCCCGTCGAGGGTGCGGCGCTCGGCGACCAGGTGCGGCATCCAGGTCGAGCGGCGCCCGTCGTCCACCCGTACCCGCTGGACCGCGCCCATCGCGAAGTCGATGTCGCGTTCGCGGTGCGCGGCGAGGAGCACCTCGACGGCCCGTTCCGGCAGTTCGTCGTCGCTGTCGAGGAACATCAGGTACGGCGCCCGCGCGATCTCCAGGGCGCGGTTGCGCGGGGCGCTGCACCCGCCGCTGTTCTCGTCCAGGCGCAGGCAGACGATGCGCGGGTCCTCGGCGGCCAGCGCGCGGGCGACCGCGGGGGTGTCGTCGGTGGAGTGGTCGTCGCTGATGACGATCTCCAGGCCGGCGTGGGTCTGGCGGCGGACGGAGGCGACGGCGCGGGGGAGGCGCCCGGCGTCGTTGTGGACGATGACCGTGACGGTGACGTCGGGCGTGCCGGGGCTGCCGGTGGTCATGCGATCTCCTCGGGGCGGGGGGCCGGGGTGCGGTCCGCCAGCGGCAGCACGGGTGGCAGCGACTCCTCGTCCTGGCCGAGGAAGACGCGGCGGACCACGCGTTCGGCGGCGCGGCCGTCGTCGTACTCGCAGAACCGGCGCCGGAAGACGGCCCGTGTCTTCGCCGCGCTCTCGTCGCGCCAGGCGTCCGTGGTGAGGATCTCCGTGAGCTGCTCCTGGGTGCGGGCGACCGGTCCCGGCGCGTCGGCCATCAGGTCGAAGTAGACGCCCCGGGTGGTGCGGTACGTCTCCCAGTCGTCGGCGTGGACGACGATCGGGCGGTCCAGGTTGGCGTAGTCGAACATGATCGACGAGTAGTCCGTGACCAGGACGTCGGCGGCCAGGCAGAGGTCCTCCACGGGGTCGTAGGAGGAGACGTCGACCAGGCGGCCGGCCCGGCGCAGGCCGGTCAGCGGGGAGGCGGTGGCGGCGGAGTCGTAGAAGTAGTGGGCGCGCACCAGCAGGACCGTTTCCTCGCCGAGGCGGTCGGCGAGCGCGGCGAGGTCCAGGCGCGGGGTCCAGCCCGCCTCGTAGTCGCGGTGGGTGGGCGCGTACAGGACGGCCCGGCGGCCGGGGGCGATGCCGAGCCGCTCGCGGACCGCGCGGACCTGCTCGGCGCCGGCGGTGCAGTAGACGTCGTTGCGCGGATAGCCGTGGTCGAGGGAGACCCAGCGGGAGGGGTACGCCCGTTCCCACATACGGGTGGAATGGGTGTTGGCGCTGACGCTGTAGTCCCACTTGTCGACGCGTGCGAGCAGCGCCTGGAAGTCCAGCCCCTTCGCGGCGGCCGGGTACGGCATCTGGTCCAGGCCCATGCGTTTCAGGGGCGTGCCGTGGTGGGTCTGGAGGTGGACTGTGCCGGGGCGTTTGACCACCGCGTCCGGGAAGTTGACGTTGTTGACCAGGTACTTCGCGCTCGCCAGCACCTCCCAGTAGCGGCGGGTGCCGGGCACCACGTGGTCGGTGCCCGGCGGCAGCAGGGCCGCGTTGGCGGCGCTCACCACCCACACCGGGTGGACCCGCGGGGCGAGTTCGCCGAGCTTGGCGGCGATGGCGGCCGGATTGCAGGCCACCCCGCGGTTCCAGTACGCCGAGAACACCGCGAGATGCGGGTCGACCGGGTCGCCGAGCGCGGCGCGGTACTGGTGGTCGCGGAGCCGGGTGACGACCTGCCGCCTGCGGGTCCGCACGGTCCGGCGCACCGTGCGGCGCACCCGGTTGGCGCTCTGGAACGCCCGGTAACGGGTGTACGAGCCCTCCTCCAGCAGCGACCGGCGGACGCCCTCCAGGCCGGCCGGGCGGGGATGGCCGTCGGGGCGGCGGCGCCGGGCGGCCAGCGAGGCGCGGCGGAAGAACTCCCGGGCGACCGGCTCCGGCATCCCCGCGCGCACGAAGGTGCGCAGGCAGTCGCGGACCATGACCTCGTACAGCACCGCGTACGCCGCCGGGCGGTCCCCGGCGAGGTCGAGCAGCGCCTGGTAGCGGTCGATCAGGGCGTACCGCTGCCCGGCGGTGACCGGCGGCAGGCTCTCGGGGCGCAGCGCGCGGTCCTCGTACGCCGGGTGCGGCAGGGCGGCGACCCGGTCGGCGAGGAGCAGCGCGGCGTACGCGGCGAACGGCTCGTCGTCCGTGGTCAGCGGGCGTTCCCGGGAGCGCCAGAATCCGGCGCGCACGACCCGGTTGCCGAGCAGCGGGGTCAGTTTCAGCAGAGGCGCGCAGTCGTCGAGCGCGAGGCCGGCGCGGCCCGCGCGGGCGAGCAGCGGACCGTCCGGGGAGGGCAGGCCGCAGGTCCGCCAGGTACTGCGGACATGGTCCAGGAGCAGAACGTCGACCCGGTCGGGGAGGGCGGCGGTGTGCTCGGCGATCGTGCGCGGGGCGCCGGGAGGCAGGCCGTCCTTGGCGTGGACGAAGTGCAGCCAGCGGCCGGTCGCCCGAGCCGCCCCCGCCGACCGGGCCGCCGCGTGGCCGGTGCCGTCCGGCAGGGGCAGTACGTGGAAGGCGGGGGTGTGCCGCTCGGCGGTCTCCCGGGCCCAGTCGCCGACCGCGGCGACGATCACCTCGATGCCGGCGTCCGGGCCGGCCGGCGACCGGGCCGGGTGGGCGGCGAGCGAGTCGAGGAGCCCGGTCAGGTGGTCCTGGACGTTCGGTCCGTGGACGACGACGCTGAGTTCGGGCATCGCGGTGACTCCTTCGCGCTCGACGCTTCCGGCACACCTATTCGGTCATAGTGGCACCAAACCGATGAAAGGGTTAACCGTGGCTGCGCCTCGCGGGGGAGCCGTGCCGCCGCTGGTCCGGCTAGGGGGTCGGGCCGGACCGGGGCTCTTGGGCGGGGGCGGGGGTGGGGGTGGAAGCGGGCGTGGGTGCGGACGCGGGCTCGGGGGCTGCGGCGGGCGTGGAGCCGGAGGCCGGCTCGGGTGCGGCGGCGGGGGCGGGCTTCGGCCGGGCCTTGGGCTTCGGCCGGGGCTTCGGCTTGTCCGAGCCGCCGGTGAAGGTCTCGTACGCCTTGAGGACCTCGTCCGTCGGGCCGTCCATCCGCAGCTCGCCGCGCTCCAGCCACAGCACCCGGTCGCAGGTGTCGCGGATCGACTTGTTGCTGTGGCTGACCAGGAAGACCGTGCCCGCGTGCTTGCGCAGCTCCCGGATACGGGCCTCCGAACGCTTCTGGAAGGAACGGTCGCCGGTGGCCAGGGCCTCGTCGATGAGCAGCACGTCGTGGTCCTTGGCGGCGGCGATCGAGAAGCGCAGCCGGGCCGCCATGCCGGAGGAGTAGGTGCGCATCGGCAGGGTGATGAAGTCGCCCTTCTCGTTGATGCCGGAGAAGTCGACGATGTCCTGGTAGCGCTCCTTGACCTGCTCGCGGGACATGCCCATGGCGAGGCCGCCGAGGTACACGTTGCGCTCGCCGGTCAGGTCGTTCATCAGCGCCGCGTTGACGCCGAGCAGGGAGGGCTGGCCGTCCGTGTAGATCCGGCCGTTCTCCACCGGCAGCAGGCCCGCGACGGCCTTGAGCAGCGTCGACTTGCCGGAACCGTTGGTGCCGATCAGCCCGATCGCCTCACCCCGGTACGCGGTGAACGACACGTTGCGCACCGCGTGCACCTTGCGCACGCCGGACGCCTTCTCGGTCTGCTTGCGGCGCAGCATCCGGTTGAGGGCGGCGGTGGCGGAACCGCGGCCCGCGCCGGTGCCGTTGACCCGGTAGACGATGTCCACCCGGTCGGCGATGACGGTGGGGATCGGACCGCCGGCGGCGGGGCCGGCCGTCGCGCCCGGGTGCGTGCCCGGGTGCGCGCTCGCGTTCGTCGTCATGCTCGTCGTGTCAGCCACGGCCGTACGTCTCCTCAGCCTTCCAGAAGTAGATGAAGCCGCCGGCGCCGGCCAGCAGCGCCCAGCCCAGGGCGAGCAGCCACACGTGGTCCGGGAGCTGGCTGGCGTGGAAGCTGTCGATCAGGGCGAACCGCATCAGGTCGATGTAGACGGCGGCCGGGTTGGCCTGGAGCACGGGGGCGACCCAGGACGGCAGGTCGCCGTGCTTGCCGACGAGCTGGTCGATGCTCCACATCACCCCGGAGATGTACATCCAGGTGCGCAGCGCGAACGGCATGAGCTGGGCGATGTCGGGGATCTTCGCGCCGAGCCGCGCCATGATCATGGAGACGCCGGCGTTGAACGTGAACTGGAGCACCAGCGCCGGTATCGCCAGCACCCAGGAGGCGGCCGGCGGCACGCCGAAGGCCAGCAGGATGACGACCAGGGCGGCCATCGAGAACAGCAACTGCTGCAACTGCTGGAGGCAGAACGAGACCGGCAGCGCCGCCCGCGGGAAGTGCAGCGCCCGCACCAGGCCGAGGTTGCCGGAGATCGCCCGGGTGCCCGCCATGATCGAACTCTGCGTGAAGGTCCAGATGAACACGCCCGTCACCAGGAACGGGACGTAGTCCGGGATGCCCTTCTTGGTGCCGAGCAGCACACCGAAGATCAGGAAGTACACCGCCGCGTTCAGCAGCGGCGTCATGACCTGCCAGAGCTGGCCGAGCTTCGCCTGGCTGTACTGGGCGGTGAGCTTGGCGGTGGCGAAGGCGCCGATGAAGTGCCGGCGCGCCCAGAGCCGGCGGAGGTACTCCGGCAGTGAGGGGCGGGCGCCGCTGACCGTGAGGCCGTGCCGGGCGGCGAGGGCCGCGAGGTCTTCTCCGGCGGCCGGCGGGGCCGTCGTCGGGGGCGGTGTGTGGAGGACCTGGCTCACATCCGCTGCTTTCGCTCGGGGGAGGGGCGAGACGTGGAGTGTGCGGACGATCACGGTGGATTACGTCGGGACGGCACCGTATCGTCGCAACGGGAGCGTACGACCAGTCGACGTCGGAACGCAACCGTTTCGTCGTGACGCGGGCGGGCGCCGCGCGGCTCGCGACGGGAGCGGTCGGAACGCGACCGTTTCGTCGTGACGCCCGTGTCGCCGGAACGAAACCGTTTCGTCGTCACCCGGCCGACGTCGGGACGCAACCGTTTCGTCGCAACGCCCCTATGCTTGGTCCGCATGACGACGAACCCCGACGAGCCCCAGTCGCCTCCGCGCCGCCGGGCCCCCGCGGGGGCGGCCGTACTGCGCCCGGACGTGACGGAAGCCATCCGCGCGGCCGTCTTCGAGGAACTCGCGGCGGTCGGCTACGCGCGGATGTCCATCGAGGGGATCGCGCGCCGCGCGGGCGTGGGCAAGACCGCGGTGTACCGGCGCTGGCGCTCCAAACTGCACCTCGTGCTCGACATCGTCTCCGCGCTCGCCGTGCAGGGCCTGCCCGCGCCGGACACCGGCACCCTGGAGGGCGACCTGCGGCTGCTGTACGAGGTGACGTCCCGGGCGCTGCGGCACCCGGTCGCCTCGCAGGTCATCCCCGACCTCCAGGCCGAGGCGGCCCGCAACCCCGAGATCGCCGACGCCCTGGAGAAGGCCCTGCGGGAGGGCCAGGAGGGCGTCGCCAGCAAGATCCTCGCGGCGGCGGACCGGCGCGGCGAACTCCGCGACGACTTCGACGAGGACCTGGCCCTCGACCTGATCTCCGGGCCCCTCTACTGGCGCTCGGTCGTGATCCGCGGCCGCAAGCTCCCCAAGGGCTACCTGGCGGCCCTGACCCGCTCGACGGCGGCGGCGCTCAAGGCGCTGTGAGGGACGACGGCTCCCGGGTCCGCCGTCAGCGGCGCGCGGCCCCGGGGTGGAGCCGTACCCAGCCCGTCCACGCCGACGTGATCATGTCCTGGACGCCGTACTTGGCCTTCCAGCCCAGTTCGGCGGCGGCCCGGTCGGCGGAGGCGACGACGCGGGCGGGGTCGCCGGGGCGGCGGGCGGTGACCGTCGGGGGACGGTCGTGGCCGGTGACGGCGTTGACGAGGTCGATCATCTCGCGGACGGAGACGCCCTCGCCGCGCCCGATGTTGAGGGTGAGGGCGGCACCCGGCGAGGAGCGCAGCGCGCGGGCGGCGGCGACATGGGCGTCGGCCAGGTCCAGGACGTGGATGTAGTCCCGTACGCAGGTGCCGTCGGGGGTCGGGTAGTCGTCGCCGAAGACGCGCGGGGGAGCGCCCGCCGTCAGGGACGCGAAGACCATGGGGACCAGGTTGGAGACGCCGGTGTCGGCCAGTTCGGGGGCGCCCGCGCCGGCCACGTTGAAGTAGCGCAGCGACGCCGTGGACAGTCCCGTCGCCCGGCCGGTGGCGCGGACCAGCCACTCGCCGGCGAGCTTGGTCTCGCCGTAGGGCGACAGCGGGACGCAGGGCGTCTCCTCGGTGACCGGGTCCGCGTCCGGCGTCCCGTACACCGCCGCCGAGGACGAGAAGACGAACGAGGGCACCCCGGCCGCCGTGACGGCCTCCAGCAGGACGCGCAGGCCCTCGACGTTCTCCCGGTAGTAGTGCAGCGGCAGCTCGACCGACTCGCCGACCTGCTTCTTCGCCGCCAGGTGGACGACGCCGGTGACGCCGTGGCCGGTGAGGGCGCGCCGGACCCGTTCGCCGTCCAGGGTGGAGCCCACCACCAGGGGGACGCCGTCGGGCACGCGCTCGGCGACGCCGGTGGACAGGTCGTCGTACACCACCGCCTGCTCGCCCGCCTCGGTCATCGCCCGTACGACGTGCGCTCCGATGTAACCGGCGCCGCCGGTGATCAGCCAGGTCATGGTGGCCGTCCCCTCGTCAGTTGCCCAGGACCTCGGTGCGGTGACGGTCCCTGTGGTCCTGGTGGTGCGGTGGTGGTCCAGTGGTCCCGGTGGTGCGGTGGTGGTGCGGTGGTCGGCCTTCAGTGAAGCAGGCGCCGGAGTCTGCCGCGGACGACGGAGGCGACGCCCCGCGGGCCGGGCGCGAGCCGCAGCGCCAGTGCGCCGGAGTGCGTGGCGTAGGGCTGTACCAGCAGTACGCCGTGCCGGACGCTCGGCAGGGCGCGGCGGCGCGGCGGTGCGCCGTCCATGCGGGCGTGCGCCGTGACCTCGCGGCGCCCGCCGTCCCGGAAGAGCAGCCGGAGGCGCAGGTCCCAGGTGCCGGGGCCCAGGGCGGCGAGGGCGGTCAGGTCGACGGCGACCTCGGCGCACCACACGGGCGGAGCGCCCGGTGCCGGGCCTCGCACGGGCGGGCAGCCCGGTGCCGGACCCCGGAGCACCGCCTCGCACCCGTCCCCGCGGCGGCCGTCCTCCCGCCGCAGCCACTCCGTCTCCACCGCCCGCGGGCCGGCCGCGGCCACCCGGCCGTACAGCTCGTGCAGGCGCAGCCGGAGGCGGGTGCCGCCCGCGCGGGGGCGCAGCTCCGCGTCGACGGCGAGCGGGAGCAGATGCACCGGCCGGGTCAGCAGCGGTTCCAGGGTGACCTGCGGAAGGTCGTCCGACCAGACGGGCGTGCCGTCGGGCGCGCGGGCGTACGGCGGCAGGAGGCGGGCCGGTCGGGCCGCCAGTTCCCGCAGCCGGGGCAGGTCGCGCGGCTCGGCGGCGGCCAGGACGACGCGGCCGATCAGCCGGCCCGGCGCGGCCGGTGAGCGCGCCCAGTCGGCGGCGTCGTACCCGGCGAGGTACGCCCGCGTGTGCGCCCACCACGCGCGCCGGTGGTGCGGGTCCCGCAGCCCCAGCTCGCGGACGTACATGCGCAGCTCGTGGTCGAGGAACTTGGCGCGCGCCTCCCGGGCCAGCCTCTTCTGCCCGGCGGCCAGGAGGATGTCGTGGGCGGTCCGGCACGCGTGCGTGCGGGCCCGCCAGTTGTCGAGTCCGGCCCGGTCCAGGGAGATCGACAGCTTCCCGGCGGTCCGGCGCACGTGCCAGACGTAGACCGGGTCCGGTACGAGGGCGATGCGCGGGCCGGCCGCGAGGACCAGCGCGGTGAACACGAAGTCCTCGTAGGGGAAGCGGCCCTCGGGGAAGCGGATGCCGTGGGCGCGCAGGAAGCCGGTGCGGTAGAGCTTGTTGACGCACAGGGTGTCGTGCACCAGGCGCGGGCGCCGCGCGGGGTGCGGGACGACGGCGCGCGCCGCGTAGAGGGGCGCCTGCCATGGGACCTCCCGGCCCGAGGGCAGCTCACGGCGTACGCACAGGCCGCCCGCGACCTCCGCGCGCTCCCCGGTCGCCGCCGCCAGCAGCGCGTCCACCGCGCCCGGCGGCAGCACGTCGTCGCTGTCCAGGAACATCACGTACGGCGAGGTCACCGCGTCCAGGCCGGTGTTGCGCGGGGTGCCGCAGCCGCCGCTGTTGGCCGTGCGCCGGAGCACCGTCAGCCGGGGTTCCCGGGCGGCGAGGCGGTCGAGGAGGTCCGCGCTGCCGTCGCCCGAGCAGTCGTCCACGGCGACCACCTCGCGGACGGCGGGACCCTGGGCCAGCGCCGAGCGCACGGCCTCGGTCACATGGGCCGCGTCCTCGTACCCGATCACGACGATGCCGACCTGGGGTGCGCGGTGACGGTTCATCACGCGGGATCGTAAGCCGTACGAATGCCGCATCACACGATGAACGCGCACGGTGTCGATAAAAACCCGTACATCACACGAATCGGCGCCCCGGCGGGGCGGCCGGGAGGCTCAAGGGGTCGCCGAGTCCAGCGCGGTGGTGAGCCGGTCCAGGCGGGCGCGCAGGTCCTGGATCTCGTCCAGGTCGAAGCCGGTCGCGGCGGCGATCCGGCGGGGCACCTCCGCCGCCCGCTCGCGCAGCGCGAGTCCCTCCCCGGTGGGCCGCACCCGCACCGACCGCTCGTCGTGCGCGCTGCGCTCCCGGCTGACCAGGCCGGCCGCCTCCAGCCGCTTGAGCAGCGGCGACAGCGTGCCGGAGTCCAGCCGCAGATGCTCGCCGAGCCGCTTCACCGGCAGCTCGCCGTGCTCCCAGAGCACCAGCATCACCAGGTACTGCGGGTAGGTCAGCCCGAGGTCCTTGAGGATCACGCGGTAGACGCCGCCGAAGGCGCGCGAGGCGGCGTTCAGCGAGAAGCAGATCTGCTGGTCGAGGCGGAGCCAGTCCGCTGCGGGCGTGGTCATGGCTCCAGGGTAGCCGCAGACGCGCCGAGGCAATTCAATTGCGCGCAACTCAATTGCGTGCTCTACTGGAGTCCGTCAGGTCGTCAGGACACTCCTCCCCACCAGGACGGTTTCCCATGAACCCGCTCTACACCGCCGCAGCCACCGCCACCCACGGCCGCGAGGGCCGTGCCGTCACCTCCGACGGCAAGCTGGACCTGGAACTCAGCGCCCCCGTCGAGCTGGGCGGCAATGGGCAGGGCACCAACCCCGAGCAGTTGTTCGCCGCCGGGTACGCGGCCTGCTTCGGCAGCGCCCTCGGTGTCGTCGGCCGGCAGGCCAAGGTCGACGTCAGCGATGCCGCGGTGACCGCCGAGGTCGTCCTCGGCAAGGAGGGCGAGGGCTTCGCGCTCGCCGTCACGCTCCGCGTCGAGCTGCCCGACGGCCTCGACGCGGAGACCGGCCGCAAGCTGGTCGAGCAGGCCCACCAGGTCTGCCCGTACTCCAACGCCACCCGGGGCAACATCCCGGTCGACCTCGTCATCGAGTGACCGCGGCCCGGCGGTCGGGCGACCGCGACCCGGCGTCCGGGTAACGCCGGCCCGGCACCGCCGGACGGAACCGGTCACCGCCGGTTCCGGCTCCCCACCCGCGCCAGCACCTCCCCCGTCCGCCTGCTCCACGCCACCACCACCGCCTCCTCGGGCACCGGGTGCCAGCGCGTCAGCAGCAGCCAGCGCACGTCGTAGCGGCGGGCGATCGCGGCGCGCTCGGCGCGGGTGGAGTCACGGGCCAGATAGGCGGCGACGTCGGCCACCCGCCGCAGGCGCTCCCGCTCGTCGAGGGACGGGTCGGGCCAGGCGGGCGCGGCCAGGTTCGGCCCGTACCCGGCGATGGCGTGCACGGCGTAGTAGCCGTCGGTGATCACCACCTCGCCCGGCGCCATGTGCCGGGCCGCCCAGGTGTACGTCGGCCAGCGCGGCGGCTGCGCGAAGCCGACCGGGTCCAGGGCGCGCGGCACCACCGCCCCCGCGTGCACGGCGAGGAACCCGAGGCAGGCCCCGGCCGCCGCCGCCCAGCCGAGCACCCGGCGGCCCGCGCGCCACGGCCGGGGCGCCGCCAGCTCCACCGCGAGGGCGAACTGGAGCGGCACCAGCGTCAGCCCGAGGATGCGGCCGTAGGTGTAGTGGCCGCTGACCCAGCCGTACGCCACCACCAGGCAGTCGAGGGCGAACATCAGCACGAGCGGGTCCCGGGCCGAGCGGCGCCCGCGCAGCCACAGCGCCGGCAGCCCCACCGCCACGGCCAGCCAGAACTGTCCGGCCAGCCGCAGGTACAGCACCCGGTGCATGCCGTCCACGCTGTCGTTCCCGGCCAGCGCGAGGACGTCGGACCAGGGCCAGCACACCGCGACCGCCAGGGCCGTCGCCGCGGTCACCGTCCAGCGGCCCAGCACCGCCCGGTCCCAGCGCCGCTGCCACCCGGCGACCAGCGCCACCGCGCCCAGCACCGCCGCCACCGCCGTGATCGGGTGGATCAGCAGGACCAGCCCGTACAGCCCGCCCACCCCGGCGTACCCCGCGAAGCCGCGCAGGCCGCTGGGGCCCACGTAGCGCACCCGGCGGGTGTCGCGGGCCCGTTGGCCGGTCAGGGACCAGGCCCAGAAGGTCAGGCCGATCGCACAGGTGGACGGATAGCCGAGGTTGCCGGTCAGGGACATCAGGCCCAGGTAGCCGCTCCACCAGGCCCGTTCGGTGCCCCACAGCAGCGTCATCGCCGCCAGCGCCAGCACCGGCGCCCACGGCCGGGGCGTCAGCACCCTGACGAACCGGGCGATGCCGGTGAGCAGCACCACCAGGTTCACCGGACCGGCCAGCCGCACCACCTCCCAGCCGCCCAGCCCGGTCAGCCGGGCGAGCGCGCCCTCGGCGAGCGCGTACGGGGAGTAGTACGCGCTGCCCGCGCCGGGCAGGTCGGCCATCGGGTGGCGGGGGCGCAGCAGATGCGCCTTGAGGCGTTCGACCACGGCCGCGTGCTGCCCGGCGTCGCAGCACAGCGGCACCCGCCAGTACGCCAGCGTCATCACCAGGAAGAACAGGAAGCCGAACGCCTGGTACGGGGTCGGGCGCCAGGTGCGGCCGCCGCGCAGCGCCGTCACGCCGCGCACGGTCCGCCGGACGAGGACTCCGGCGCTCACCGGACTGATCGGAGGGGGAGCGTCTGGGGCATTTGCGGTATGTTCCCGGCCCGGTCAGCCGCATGACCCCTTGTCACTCCTTCAGGTGATCGCGCGGGTCGTCCGGTCGGCGTGCCCCTGGGCCGGCAGCGGCACCCGGCCGCGTCCCGCCGGCTCCAGCAGCAACGGGAGTCCCACCACCGGCAGCAGCCAGGCCAGGACGATCAGCCGCTCGCCCCAGATGTTGATGTCGGGGTGCCCTGCCTGGGTGAGGAGGCCGGTGCCGGCCGCCGCGACCAGGAACGCGCCGAAAGCGGGCCGCCGCAGCGCGCCCCATCCGCCCGCCAGCAGGGCCGCGGCGAACAGCGGCTCCCGCGACTGCCGGCGGGACCACTCCTGCCAGAAGTTGCCCTGCAACTGGAGGAACTCCGGCCAGGGGTCCGCCCGGTCGGGCCGGGCGAAGTGGCCGGTGAGCAGGTCCTGGAGGCTCTCCGATCCGGAGGGGTAGTGCAGAAGCCGGGCCAGGGCCGTGGTGAGCAGGGCGGCGCCCAGGCCCGTCGCCGCCAGCGCCAGGACGTCCCGGCCGGGCGGCCGGCCCCGCCGCAGGCGCCACAGGGCGACCGCCGCGCCCGCCGCCGCCAGGCACCCGCCGAGGAACAGCGCCTGGGAGTGCTTGACCGTGAACAGCAGCACCAGCGACCCGCCGACCAGCGCGTACCCGGCCCGCACGCCCGCACCCCGCGCCTGCCCGGCCCGCGCGCCCGCACCCCGCGCCTGCCCCGCCCGCTCAAGCCCCGCCTGCCTGCCCCGCGCGCCCGCGCCCCGCGCCTGCTCGGGCCCGGCGCCCCCGGCCCGCGCGCCCGCGCCTCCCGCGTCCCGGCGCCCGGCGCGCAGTACCAGCGCGCACCCCCACACCGCCGCCAGTGTCAGCGCCAGCAGCAGCCCCTCCGTCATGGGACGCATCGCCGTCGTCCCGCACGGCAGCGCGTAGTACAGCGCCTGACCGGTCAGGGCGAGCGGTACGGAGACCGCCAGGGTGCGCAGGACCAGGAAGACCAGCACCCCGCCCGCGACCGCCACCACCACGCTCGCCGCCCACACCCCCCAGGTCACGCCGAGAGCGGTGAGGAACGGCACCAGGTACAGCGGATAGCCCGGCCGCACCTCGAAGATCCGCATGAAGCGCTCCGGCATGAACGGCACCGTGTGCCCGCCGCGCTGCCCGTCCGCGAGCCGCCGCTCCACGTTGCGCCACTCCCGGGCCCGGCAGTCGGCCGTCACGGCGGCGGTGGGGTCGGCGCGGTGGAAGCGCACCACGTGCACGCTCTGCTCCCGCTTCGCGCCGGACGCCAGGCTGGCGCAGTAGTGCTCGATGGCGCCCGCCGCCGCGCCCCGCTTGCCCTCGCCGGACAGGCTCAGGGCGTACGAGAGGTAGTTCTTGGTGTCGGGGGTGTCCCGGCCGGTGACGTCGGCCAGTTGCAGCACGGCGAAGACGGCGGCCAGCAGCAGTACCCGGGTGCGCGGCCTCACGACGGGGTCAGCAGGTCGCGGCCGGCGGTGCCGGTCCGGGCGCCCGGGACGGACGCCGGCTCGGGCATCGGCTCGCCCAGCATCAGGGTGCGCACCACCCGCTCGGCGGCCCGCCCGTCGTCGAACTGGCAGAACCGCTCCCGGAACGCCGCCCGCCGCCGCGCCGACTCCTCGTCCCGCCACCCCTCCGAGCTCAGCAGCCGGGCCAGTTCGCGGTAGGAGCGCGTCACCTGGCCCGGCGGCTCGGCGGTGATGTCGAAGTAGGCGCCCCGGCTGGCCGTGTACGCCGCCCAGTCGTCGGCGTGGACCACGATCGGCCGGTCCAGGTTGGCGTAGTCGAACATCAGGGCGGAGTAGTCGGTGATCAGGACGTCGGAGGCGAGCATGACCTCCTCGACGTGCGGTTCGCCGGTGGCGTCGACCAGGACGCCGCGCCGGTGCAGTTCGGCCAGGCCCAGGCCGCGCGCCGGGCCGGTGGCCAGGGACGGGTGGAGGCGGACCACGAGGGTGCGGCCCGCGCCGAGGTCGGCGGCGAGCCGGGCCGGGTCGAAGCGGTCGACGTGGCCGCCGCGCCGGTAGTCGCGGCGGGTCGGCGCGTACAGCACGACGGTGTGCTCCGCCGGGATGCCGTGCCGCTGCCGGAAGGCGGACCCGTCCCCCGGGCGGGCCCGGACCAGGACGTCGTTGCGGGGGCTGCCGGTGCGCGCCGAGGCGAAGTGGCAGGGGTAGGCCCGCTCCCAGACGCGCTCGGAGTGCAGGTTGGCGACCAGGCTGTGGTCCCAGCGGTCGGCGCGGCGCAGCATCTGCGGTACGTCGACGCCGTACCGGGCGCCGGGCTTGTCCAGCAGGTCGGCGCCCATGTACTTCAAAGGGGTGCCCTGGTGGGTGTGGATGTGGACGCTGCCGGGCCGTTTGGGCACCGTCCCGGGCCAGTTGACGTTGTTGACGAAGTACGTGGCCCGCTCGGTGACCCGGCGGTAGGCCGCGCTGCCGAGGAGGACGTGCTCCACGCCCGCCGGGAGCAGCGGCACCTGCTCCTCGTCCTTGAGCACCCACACCCCGCGCAGCCCGGGGGCGATCCGGCGGGCCGCGTGGTAGATCGCCGCGGGGTCGCCGAGGACGCCCCGGTGGGAGAAGGCCGAGTACACGGCGAGGTCCGGGTCGAGCGGCCGGTGCGCCCGCACCGCCGACCGGGCGCGGCCGAGGCGGCCGGCCGCCGCCGCCCGGACCGGCCGCGCCCGGCGCCCCAGCTCGCGCACGGCCCGGCCGGTCCCCCGCCGGGCCTGGTAGACGGCGTACCCCTGCTCCAGGACGCGCAGCTCGGCCGGGACCCGGACGCCCGCCGGTTTGTGCCGGGCGAACAGTTCGGCGGTACGGCGGAAGAACTCGGCCTTGTCGGACGGGGGCAGCCGGTCCGGCTTGGCGAGGATGTCCAGACAGTGCTCGCCCATCTTGGCGTGCAGGAACGGCCGCCAGGACGCCAGCTCGGGCCGGTCCTCGACGAACGCGAAGACCCGCTCGTACTGCTGGTGGACGTCGAAGTGCTTGCGGCTGGTGGTGGACAGGATGTTGCCCTGGCGGCGCTGCCGGTAGTTCAGGCAGATCCGGTCCAGGACGGCGATCCGCCCGGCGCTGAGCAGCACCGGGAAGGTCCAGGGGGTGTCCTCGTAGTAGCCGGGCGGGAAGGTGAAGCCGCCGGCCTCCACGAAGCCGCGCCGGTAGACCTTGTTCCACACCACCATCAGCAGGTCGAGGATCGCGGGGTGCTCGGCGGCCGTGAAGGTGCCGTCCCCGGCCTCGGTCAGGATGTGCGCGAGGACGTTGCGCCGGGTGCCGCCCCACCAGTAGGTGCGGGCGTAGTCGAAGACCAGCACGTCCGGGTCGTCGGTCTCCGCGAGCCGGTCGGCCAGGGCGCGCAGCGCGCCCGGGGTGAGCGTGTCGTCGCTGTCCAGGAAGAACAGGTAGTCGCCCCTCGCGTGCGGCAGCCCGGCGTTGCGGGCCCGGCCGAGGCCGACGTTCTCCGCCAGGTGCAGCACCCGCACCCGGTCGTCGCGGGCCGCGTACTCGTCGAGGATCGCGCCGGAGCCGTCCGGCGAGCAGTCGTCCACGGCGACCACCTCGATGTCCCGGTAGCACTGCTCCAGGACCGAGTCGAGGCACTCGCGCAGGAAGCCCTGCACCTTGAAGCAGGGGATGATGACGGTGAAGCGGGGCACTTCGGGTTCAGCTCCTTACCAGGGTGACGGCGGCGGGGGCCGGGACGCGCTCCGCGAGCGGCGTCACGGGCGGCAGCGCGTCCGGGGACTCGCCGAGCAGGACCCGGCGGACGACGCGCTCGGCGGCCCGGCCGTCGTCGAACTCGCAGAACCGCTCCCGGAACGCGGCCCGCCGCGCCGCCGACTCCGCCCCCGCGTACGTCCCGTCGCGGAAGAGGCAGGCCAGTTCCCCGGGCGTCCGGGCGACCGGGCCGGGGGGCGCCGCCATCAGGTCGAAGTACACGCCCCGGGTCTCCCGGTAGACGTCCCAGTCGTCGGCGTACACGACGATCGGCCGGTCCAGGTTGGCGTAGTCGAACATGATCGAGGAGTAGTCGGTGACCAGCGCGTCGGCGGCCAGGCAGACGTCCTCCGAGGAGCGGTGCCCGGTCACGTCGATGATCCGGCCGCTGCCGCGCCGCCCGCCCCGGTCGTAGAAGTAGTGGGCGCGCAGCAGCACCACCACGTCCTCGCCGGCCGCCTCGCAGAACGCCTCCAGGTCCAGGCCGCCCGTGTCGAACCCGGTCGCGTGGTCGCGGTGCGTCGGCGCGTACAGCACCGCCGTCCTGCCCTCGGGGACGCCCAGTTCGCGCCGCACGCGGGCCACGTCCTCGGCGGTCGCCCGGTAGTAGACGTCGTTGCGCGGATAGCCGTACTCCAGGTGCTCGTAGGAGCCGGGGAAGGCGCGCTCCCACATCTGGGTGGAGTGCCGGTTGGACGAGAGGTTGTAGTCCCAGCGGTCCACCCGGCCCAGCAGCTTGGCGAAGCTGCCGGTGGCCGCGGCCACCACCGGGTACGTCGACTGGTCGACGCCCATCGTCTTCAACGGGGTGCCGTGCTGGGTCTGTACGTGCACGCTGCCGGGGCGTTTGACCACGCCCTCGGCGAAGTTGGCGTTGTTGACCAGGTACTTCGCGCGGGCCAGCACCTCCCAGGAGCGGAAGCTGCCGATCACCGCGTGGTCGACGCCCTCGGGCATCGCGTGCGCCTGGTCGGCCTCGACCAGGAACACCGAGCGGATGTGCGGGGCGAGTTCGCGGGCCTTGGCGTGGATCGCGGCCGGGTTGCAGGCGTAACCGCGGCCCCAGTAGGCGCAGTACACCGCCAGATGGGGGTCCAGCGGGCGGCGCAGATGCCAGTGGTACAGCAGACGGGTGCGCAGACCGCGCGGGACCGGGAGCGTGCGCAGCGCGCCGGTCGCCGCCCGGTTGGCGCCCCGCAGCGCGCGGAAGGCCGCGTACGCCCCCCGTTCCAGCAGCCGGTGCTGCACTCCGAGGCTGCCGCCCGGCGGCCGGAACCCGGCGGGGCGGTGCCGCCGGTACAGCAGGCTCGCCCGGCGGAAGAAGGCCCGCCGCCCGGACGGCAGGCGCCGCGGATGCGCGGCCGTCTTCAGCGCCGCCGCCATCAGATGGCCGAACAGCGCACCGCGCCGCTGCTCGGACAGTCCCAGCTCGGCGGCCCGGGTGAGCACCAGCTCCGCCTGGTCCAGCAGTTCGGCGTGGTGCGCGCCCGGCAGGTTCAGCCGGTTGCCCTGCCGCCGCACCAGATGCCGTACGACCACCTGGCGCAGCACCGCCATCCGCTCGGCGGCCGCCGCGGCGGTGCCGCCGAAGCCGATGTCGGTGAAGTGACCGTCGGGGAAGGCCAGACGCCGCCCCGGCCCGGTGAGGAAGGCACGGCGGTAGGCGGCGCTCCAGGCCGGCAGCCGGACGCCCGTCAGATGCGGGGCCCGGTCGGGCGCGAAGGCGCCGTCGGGGGCGCCGGCCAGCAGCGGGGCGGCCGGGTTGGCGGGCTCGCCCTCCCACCAGGGGACGCGCTCGTGCTCGAAGTACAGGACGTCCACGTCACCGGTGCCGGCCAGGCGCGCGTCCAGCGCCGCCAGCGCGCCCGGGACGAGGACGTCGTCGCCGTCCAGGAACAGCAGGTAGGTGCCGGTCGCCGCCCGGACGCCGGCGTTGCGCGCCCCGGCGAGCCCGGCCGCCGGCGGCGAGTGCACGGGCACCACCCGGGTATCCCGGGCGGCCGGCGCCGCGGCGGCGTCGGCCGCGGCGCGGTCCGGCGCGTCACAGACCGGGATCAGCTCGAAGTCGCCGAAGGACTGGGTGAGGACGGAGTCCAGGGCCTGGGACAGCCTGCCCGCGACCCCATGGGACGGGACGATGATGCTGAAGCGGGGCATACTGCTCTTTCTGTCGTCGTGCGGTCGGCACTCTGCCGACGTCTGTCCGGCGGCGGCCCGGCCGCCCGGTGGGCCGCTGGACCGGGGGTCCGCCGGGCGGCCGGGTCGGAACGGGCCGCGACGGGCTGTGGGGCATGGCGGACTCCCGGTACGAGCGACGGTCAGAGGCGGTCGGAGACGACGCGGGAGCCTGCCGCCGGGCCGGGCGCGGTCGTGAGCGGCGGCCCCGCCGGGGAGCCTGCCGCCGGGCCGGGCGCCTTCGTCAGCGGCGGCCCCGCCGGGGGGCCTGCCGCCGGGGCGGGCACCCTCGTCAGCGGCGTGTCCGTCGGTGAGCCCGCCGTCGGTGAGCCCGCCGTCGGTGAGCCCGCCGTAGGTGAGCCCGCCGTAGGGGCGGGCGCCGTCGTGAGCGGTGTTCCCGTCGGGGAACCGGTGGCCGGGCCTGGCACTGTCGGCGGCGGTGTATCCGTCGGTGAACCCGCCGCGCCCGGCGCCGGGTGGCGCTCGTGCGGGGGTACCACCGGCGGCAGCTCGCTCTCGTCGTCGCCGAACACGATCCGGCGCACCACCCGCTCGGCGGCCCGCCCGTCGTCGTACGGGCAGAACCGCTCCCGGAACGCCGCCCTGAGCCGGGTGGCGCGCGCCCCCCGCCAGTGCCCGCTGGCGAAGATGTCGATCAGCTCGTCCTCGCTGCGCGCGATCGCGCCCGGCGGACAGGCCCGCAGGTCGACGTAGGTGCCGCGGGCCGCCTCGTACGCCTCGTGGTCGGCGGTGTGCAGCACGATCGGGCGGTCCAGGCCCGCGTAGTCGAACATCAGGGGCGCGTAGTCGGTGAGCAGCACGTCCGAGGCGAGGCAGAGCGAGGTCAGGCCCGGGTGGCCGGTGACGTCCACGATCCGGCCCGCCGCCGAGGCCAGCGGGTGGACGGGCCGGGCCTGCTCGCCGCGGACCAGCACCAGGAAGCGGGGGCCCAGGCGGCGCAGGACGCGCTCCAGGTCCAGGGCCGGAAGCTGGGTGCGCCGGTAGTCGCGGGGGGCGGGCGCGTACAGGATGGCGACCGTGCCCTCGGGGACGCCGAGCAGCTCGCGCGACCGGGTCACGTCGTCGGGCGTCGCCCGCTGGAGGGCGTCGGTGCGCGGCTGGCCGTACTCCAGCACGGTGTAGCGGCCGGGGAAGACCCGCTGCCAGGTCAGGGTGGAGTGGCGGTTGGCGGACAGGACGTAGTCCCAGGTGCCGGCGTCCCGCAGCAGGTCAGGGAAGTCCGTGGCACCGGCGGCGGCCGGGCGTTCCAGGAGGTCCAGGCCCATGTGCCCGAGCGGGGTCCCGGCCTGCGTCTGTACCAGCACCTGGCCGCGCCGCTTGACCAGCCGGCGGTCGAAGGGCGCGTTGTGCACCACGTACTTGGCGCGGGCCAGCTCGGTGAAGTACCGGGCGGTGCCCGGGGTGACGCGGCGGGTGCCGGGCGGGACCGTGTGGTGCAGCGCCGGGCCGGTGGCCCACGCGGTGCGGATGTGCGGGGCGGCCTCGCGGAACGCGCCCTCCAGCGCCCCCGGGTTGCAGCCGTACCCGGCGCCCGCGTCGGCGGCGAACACCGCGCGGTCGGCGCGCAGCGGGAGCAGCCGCTGGAGGCGGTAGTGCGCGCGCAGGGCGAGGGTCCGCGCGGCACGCGGCGCCCGGACGGCGGCCCTGGCCGTACGGCGGCGCAGCGCGGCGGCGAGCCGCAGCACCCGGTAGGTGCGGTGCAGGCCCAGCTTGACCAGGGCGTGCCGCAGCCGCACCGGGAGCGGGGCGGGGGCGCCCGGGACGCGGTGGCGGCGGCAGTGGGCGCGCGCCCGGCGCAGGAACTCGGCGCGCGAGCCGCGCGGCAGGCGGTCGCGCCGGGAGTACACCACCGTCAGATGGTCGAGCATCCGCCGGTACAGCACCGGCCGCCAGCGGTCCGCCTCCACCGGCTCCGGTGCCGACTCCAGGAACGCGAACACCCGGTCGTACTGGGCGAACACGTCGAAGTGCCGCCGGTCGGGGGTGCCCAGGATGCTGCCCCGGCGCTGCCGGTAGTGCACGCAGACGTGGTCGAGGGTGGCGATCGACCCGGCGCTCATCAGCACCGGGTAGGTCCACGGGGTGTCCTCGTAGTAGCCCGGCGGGAAGGTGAGGCCCGCACGCTCGACGAACTCGCGGCGGCAGGTCTTGTTCCACGCCACCATCAGCAGGTTCAGCAGGCCGGGGCGGTCGGCGAGCCGGAACGGGGCCGGGCCGTCCTCGGTGAGCCGGGCCGCCGCCCGGTTGCGGACGGCCTCGCCGGTCCAGTCGGTGCGCGCGTAGTCGTACACCAGGACGTCCGGCTCGCCGGTCTCCTCCAGCCGGTCCGCGATCAGCCGCAGCGCCTGCGGGGTCAGGGTGTCGTCGCCGTCCAGGAAGACCAGGTAGTCGCCGGTCGCCTCGCGCATCCCGGCGTTGCGGGCGGGGCCGAGGCCCTGGTTCTCGGGCAGGTGCACGGCCCGCACCCGCGGGTCGCGGGCCGCGAACTCGTCGATGATCTCGCCGCAGGCGTCCGGGGAGGCGTCGTCGACCGCGAGGAGTTCGAGATCCGGATACGACTGCGACAGCACCGACTCCAGGCAGGCGGGCAGGTACGCCTGGACCTGGTGGGCGGGGACGATGACACTGAACCGGGGCACGGGGACATCCATGGGTCGGCGCGGGCGTTCGGCCCGGGAACGGCCGATGGAGTGACTTGGTTACGGCGGCTACGGCATTCGGGGGACGCCCGGAAACGGCAAGGGGCGGACCGTGAGGTCCGCCCCAACGATCCGCGCCGTCCGCTTATTTGACCGCGCCCGCCATCACCCCGGACACGAACTGCCGCTGGAACGCGAAGAACACCACCAGCGGCACCACCATGGAGATGAACGCCCCGGGCGCCAGCACGTCGACGTTGTTGCCGAACTGCCGTACCTGGGTCTGCAGGGCGACCGTGATCGGCTGGTTCCCGGAGTCCGCGAAGATCAGCGCGACCAGCATGTCGTTCCACACCCACAGGAACTGGAAGATGCCCAGGCTCGCGATCGCCGGCCCGCCCAGCGGCATCACCACCCGGGCGAACAGCCGCAGTTCGCCGGCGCCGTCCAGCCGGGCCGCCTCCAGCAGTTCGCGGGGGATCTCGGCGAAGAAGTTCCGCAGCAGGAACACCGCGAACGGCAGTCCGAAGCCGACGTGGAACAGGATCACGCCCAGCAGCGAGCCGAACAGGCCGATCTTGCCGAAGAGTTCGGCGATCGGGATGAGCGCCACCTGAACCGGCACCACCAGCAGCCCCACCACGCCCAGGAACCACCAGTCGCGGCCCGGGAACTCCATCCACGCGAACGCGTAACCGGCCAGTGAGCCGATCACGACGACGAGGACCGTCGCCGGGACCGTGATCAGCACGGTGTTGACCAGGGAGTCGGTGATGTCGCCGTTCTCCAGCAGGTCCGCGTAGCTGGCGAAGGTGAGTTCGGAGGGCTTGCTGAACACGTGCCACCAGCCGTCGGCGCCGATGGCGTCCGGGGTGCGCAGCGAGGACAGCAGCACCCCGATCGTCGGGACCAGCCAGAACAGGCCCACCACGATCAGGAACACCCGCACCAGACCGCCGCTGACGCCCTCGGCCAGGCGGGACCCCAGCGAGCGCCGGGCCTTGGTCGCGGTACTCGTGTCCGCGGTCATCGCCGCACCTCCCGCCGCAGCCGCCGCACGTTGAACCACATCACCGGGATCACCAGGAGCAGCAGGAACACCGAGATCGCGCTCGCGACGCCCGGCTGGTCCTCGGAGAAGCCCTTGCGGTACAGCTCCAGCGCCAGGACGTTCGCGTCGTCCTGGGAGGAGCCGGGGGCGATGATGAACACCAGGTCGAAGATCTTCAGTACGTTGATCATCAGGGTGACGGCGACGACCGCGAGGACCGGCGCCAGCATCGGCACGGTGATCCGGCGGAAGACCTGCCACTCGTTCGCCCCGTCGACCCGGGCCGCCTCCAGCAGCTCCCGGGGCACGCCCGCGAGCCCGGCCGCGATCAGCACCATCGCGAAACCGGCCCACATCCACACGTACGAGCCGATGATCGCCGGGGTGACCAGGGACGGGCCGAGCCAGTCCAGGCCGTTGTACGCCTCCTTGAAGTTGTCGGCGGGCAGCCGCAGTTGTGCCCTGTCGGCGGCGGCGGGCAGTGTGAACGCGCCGTCGTCGCCGGCCGTCGTCGACGCCACCACCTTGCCGTCCTTGACGGCCTCGATCCGCATCCCGGGGTAGCCCAGCTCGCTCGCGTCGACGCCGCCGAGCTTGCCGACGCCCTTGCCGCGGGTGAAGTCCTGCCAGGTGGTGCCGGTCACCTTGCCCGGCTCGGCCTTCGGCGCGGCGGCCTTCCCGGCGTTGCCGGGCATCTGGTCGGGGGCGACACCGACGAGGGGCAGGGCGACCGGAGTGCCGGCCCGGACCGGCTCCTTGGTGATGAACGCCCCGCCGCCCGCCGCCCGCAGCGGCGACTGCCGGCCCGGGTGCGCCTTCGGGAACGCCGAGGACTCGGCGAAGGTGTCGTGCACCCCGACCCAGACCGCGTTGGCGACGCCCTTGTCCGGGTCCTGGTCGTACACCAGCCGGAAGATGATGCCCGCGGCCAGCATCGAGATCGCCATCGGCATGAAGACGACCAGCTTGAACGCCGTGCCCCAGCGCACCCGTTCGGTCAGCACCGCGAAGACGAGGCCGAGCGCGGTGGCGACCGTCGGCGCGAACACCACCCAGATGATGTTGTTCTTCAGCGCGGTGCGGATGCCGTCGTCGGTGAACAGCGCCCGGTAGTTGTCGAATCCGGCGAAACCGTCGCCGGACTGGTCGTAGAAGCTGCGGAACAGCGAGTACCCGATCGGGTAGACCACGAGCGCGCCGAGCAGCACGAACGCGGGCAGCAGGAACAGGGCCGCCACCGTTCTGCGCGTGCCGGTCACGC
Source organism: Streptomyces sp. NPDC000134 (assembly GCF_042899225.1). Classification (NCBI taxonomy): domain Bacteria; kingdom Bacillati; phylum Actinomycetota; class Actinomycetes; order Kitasatosporales; family Streptomycetaceae; genus Streptomyces; species Streptomyces sp. NPDC000134. Next base: position 41,434 of record NZ_JBIAZN010000030.1, on the reverse strand, counting down.
TCTTGCGCGCCTTGGGGGCGACGGGGCCCGGCGGGGCCCCGGTCGCCGCGGTCGACGCCATCGCGTCAGTCTCCGTAGGCGGCGGAGGCGTCCGCCTCCAGCTTCGCCTGGGTACCCGCGATGTCCTTCGGGTTCTTCAGGAAGTCCTGGAGGGCCTTCCACTCGCCCTTGCCGGGCGTGCCGCCGAAGGCCTGCGGGGCCTGGTCGGACATGTCGAAGCGGAAGTCGTCGCCGGCCGCGATCAGTGCCTGGGCCATCTTGCGCTGCACGTCGTTGGGGTACGCCGAGGCGTCCACGCTCTTGTTCGGCGACAGGTACCCGCCGAGCTCGGCCTGGATGGTCGCCGCGTCCGGCGAGGCCAGGAAGGTCGCCAGCGCCTGCGCCGCCTCGGAGTCCTTCAGGATCACCGCCGCGTCGCCGCCGGAGACCACCGGCGCGTCGCCGCCGACCGCCGGGAACGGGAACACCTTGGCGTCCGTGCCGACCTTCGCCTTGGTCTCGCCGATGTTGACCTGCACGAAGTCGCCCTCGTAGACCATGCCCGCCTTCGGCTGGTCGCCGCCGGTGAAGGTCTGCGTCACCGACGCCGGGAACTCCGTCTGCAGCGCGCCCTTCGCGCCGCCCGCGATGTAGTCCTTCTTGCCCCAGATCTGCGCGAGCGTGGTCAGGGCCTCCTTCACGGAGGGGTCCGTCCACTTGATCTCGTGCGCGGCCAACTGGTCGTACTTCTCCGGGCCCGCCTGCGAGAGGTACACGTTCTCGAACCAGTCGGTCAGGGTCCAGCCGTCGGCGCCGCCCACCGAGAACGGCGTCACACCGGAGTCGTAGACGGTCTGCGCGGCCGTGAGCAACTCGTCCCAGGTCTTCGGCTCCGACGCGCCCGCGTTCTCGAAGACCTGGGCGTTGTACCAGATCAGCGACTTGTTCGCGGCCTTGTAGTACACGCCGTACTGCTTGCCGCCGACCTTGCCGATGTCCTGCCAGCCCTGCGAGTAGTTCTCGCTCAGCTCCTTGGTGGCCTCGGCGCCCAGCGGCTTGGCCCAGCCCTTGTCGACGGCCTGCTTGATGGCGCCGGGCTGCGGGAGCATCGCCACGTCCGGCGGGGCGCCGCCCGCCACCTTCGAACCGAGGAAGTTGATGATCGGGTCCTGCGCGGGCACGAAGGTCACCTTCGCGCCGGTGCGCTTCTCGAACTCCGCGAGGACCGCCTTGAAGTTCTTCTGCTCGGCGCCGGTCCAGACGGCCGCGACCTGGAGGCTCTCGCCGTCCAGCTTGGGCAGGGTGACGGTGCTCGCCGTCTCCTCGCCGGTGCCGCCGCCCTTGTCGTCCCCGTCGTCGCCGTCGCCACCGCAGGCGGTGAGCGAGAGCGCGAGCGCTCCCGTCACCACCGCCGCCGCGGCCCTTGCGGTCCTGCTTGTCCGCATGGTGTTGCTCGTCCGCATCACTGCCCCGTTCTTCGTTCCTCATCGAACGTTCGGCGCTCTCCCGTGCGCTCTGGTGTACGCCCGGTCACTCGGGGGCGGCAAGAGCGCATCCCTTGTCAACCCGTAGATCGTGATTGCCTCGTGACCAGGGACGTGGGTGAGGAGGTGGGTGCGGAGCGGGGGTGCGGTGGGGTGGCGGGGCGGTGCGCGCGGGCCTGGGCCGGCACGGGGCGGGCGGCCCCCTGCCCGGTGTCACAGCAGGGAGGGCACCTCCGCCGCCGACACCTCGCGGGCCGCCCGCTCCAGCGCGCTGGCGAGGAGGGCCAGGTCGGTGGGGCCGTTGCCGAGTTCGCGGACCGGGCGGCGGGCCGGGGGGTCGCCCATGCGGTGCCACTCCAGGGGGAGGACCGTCGGACGCAGGGTCGCCGTCCGGGGGATGCGGCCCGTGACCCGGCCGCCCTGGAACGGCGTGACCCGCCCGTCCGGGGAGGCCAGCCGCCCGCGCCCCGGCGCCGGTTCGTCCGGCCCCGGCACCGGCGCGTCCAGCGTCACCCGCAGCGTGGCCCGGCGCACCGGTTCCGTCTGTGCCGTACGGCCGCCCGGGGCGGTGGCCGCCACCAGGTGCACGCCGAGCCGCTCGCCCTCCCGGGCCACGGCCTCCAGGGCCCGCATCACCGACCCCGCCGCGGGCCGCCCCGGCGACCCCAGCGGGGGCGTGACCAGCGCGTCCAGGTCGTCCACGACCACCACCAGACGGGGCAGCGGCGGCGCGGCCTGCGCCCGCCGCCGGGCCGCCCCCGGCCGCAGCTTCAGCGTCGAACTCGGCGGAGAGTCCAGGTCCCCCGCCCCGCCCCCGCCCCCGCTGCCCGGCGCCGGCGTCCGCTGGGCGACCATCCGCCCGGACACCGCGCGCCCGGTGTGCCACTCGGCGAAGTCCGACCGCCCCAGCAGCTCCGCGCGCCGCTTCAGCTCGGCGCTCAGGGACTGCGCGAACTCCCGCATCCGCACCGGGTCGTTGGCGGCCAGGTGCGTCGTCACATGCGGGACGTCCAGACAGACCCGCAGGTCCTCGCCGGGGCCGCCGCCCGCGCCCGCGCCCGTGCCGTCCCGGCCGTCGATCAGGACGACGCCCAGCCGGTCCGGGCGCTCGGCGGAGGCGAGCGAGGCGACCAGCGCCCGCAGCAGCTCGGTACGGCCGCTGCCCGGCGGTCCCTCGATCAGCAGGTGCGGCCCCTCGGCCGCGAGGTCCACGCCGACCGGGCCGCGCGGTCCGGCGCCCAGCACCGCCTCGGCCCGCCCGCCGAGCGCCTGGGGGTCGTCGGCGGCGTCCGCCCACCGGGCCATCAGGGACGCCGGGGTGGCCCGCGCCAGCCCCAACTCGTCCAGCAGCCGCGCCGCCTGGGGCAACGACGCGGACACCCGCGTGTGCCGCTCGCCCGCGCCGCCTTCCGGGCGCAACGGCGCCAGCGCCCGCGCGAACCGCTCCGCCCACGCCGCCGACACGGCGTCCACCGTGCCGAGCGTGCCGTGGCCGACCGGCCCGGCCGGGGCCGCGCCGGTCCGCGCGACGCGCAGCAGCCGCAGCGCCGTCGCCACGTCCCCGCTGAGCAGCGCGACGGCACCGCACTCCCGGAACACCGGGTTCGCCGCGCAGGCCGCCTCGTAGGTCTCCGTGACCGGCGACGCCGGGGAGGCGGCGGCCGTCTCGGCGAGGCACACCACGTGCATCCCGGCGCGCGGCCCCTCCAGGGCCAGCCTCGCCACCGTCTCCCTGAGGTCCGCGCCGCCCGGGTCCCCGTCCACGACGACCACGGTGTACGGCCCCGGGTGGCCTCCCCCGATCGGCCCGGTGCCGTCGTCCGCCCGCGCCCACGAGGGGCGGGGGGCGGAGTCCGCGGGCGCGGGGGGCCGCTCGGCGGACGGCGTCCGGGCGCTGCCGGTCCGGGCGTCGGTGAGGTGGTCGTCCAGGCGGCGGAGCAGCTCCTGGCCGCGGGCCGCGGCCTGTTCGCGGTCGAAGGCGAGCAGCAGGCGGCAGTCCTGGCCGTGCCCGGGACGCAGATGCGGCAGCCAGCCCAGCCAGGACCACTCGGCGCTCCGCTCCGCCGCCGGACGCGCACGGTCCGCGCTGATCAGAACGATCTCCAGCAGGTCGGGGGAGTGCAGCGCGGCGAGCTGCGCCAGCACCGAGCGGGCCAGCCCGGCGAGCCGCTCGCGCGGGCCCGCGAGCCCGAGCGCCCCGGACTCGCGCAGCCCGGCGGTCACCGGGACCGCGGGCAGCGGGGCGCCGCCGGGCGCCACCCGGTCGGCCGTACCGAGCCGCACGGCGAGCAGCTCCGGATGCGCCGGGCCGCGCTCCCACAGCCGGGGGCCCGGTCCCAGCGCGGTCAGCAGCAGCGCGGCCGCGTCCGGCCAGGTCTCCGGCACGGGGGAGGGGTCGGCCGGGGGCGGCCCTTCGGCGCCGTACTCCCCCTCTTCCGGGAGCGGCGCCTGCTCGGCCCGGCCGCCGGTCAGCTTCCGCGCCCACGCCGACAGTCCGCCGCGCCGCCGCACGCCCGGCGGCACGTCGGTGCCGCGCAGCGGGGTACCTTTCCGGCCGCCGGCCGCGGGCGGCGGAGAAGAAGAGGAGGAGGAAGTTCCGTTCCTGTCGGGGGAGGGCCCCGGGGCGTGGGGGCCGGGGCCGCGCCCGGCCGCGCCGCCGCCGTCCGGGGCCGCCGGACGCGGCGCGGGCGGCAGCCCGGAGGTGCCGTACGGGTCCCCGGTGCCGAGGAGGTGGTCCGCGTCGAAGCCGACCGCCCCCGACCGCCCCCCGTGCGTGTCTCCGGACGCGCCCGTGCCGTGGCTCTCGATGCGGGGAGCGCCGCCCTGGCCCGGCACGAGCGGCTCCGCGGGCCCGTGCCCGCGCGCCCCCGGGGTCTCGGCGGCGGCACCCCACCCGGCCGTACCGTACGCGTGCCCGGTCGCCCGCCGGGGCGCACCGGCCTCCTGCGCGCTCCCTTCGCCCTCACGCACCGCCCCGGCAGCCCACTCCGGCCTCCCGGCAGCCCGCGCGGACCCCGCGGCACCCCACGCCGGACCACCGCCGTCCCGTACGTCGCCGGACTCCCGTACGTCGCCGGGCTCCCGTACGTCGCCGGGCTCCCGTACGTCGCCGGGCTCCCGTACGTCGCCGCGCCCCCGTACGTCGCCGGGCTCCCGTACGTCACCCTCGTCCCGTACGTCGCCGGAGTCCCGCGGGTCACCGCCGCCCCATACGTCACCGCCGTCCCGTAGGCCGCCGGACTCCCGCACGTCACCGCCAGCCCGTACGTTCCCGGGCTCCCGTACCTCCCCGCTGCCCCGTAGGCCGCCGGACTCCCGTAGGTCACCGCCAGCCCGTAGGCCGCCGGACTCCCGTACGTCCCCGGACTCGCGTGAGTCACCGCCAGTCCGTACGTCCCCGGACTCCCGTACCTCCCCGCCCGCCCGTCCGGGACCGGCCCCCTCACCCGCACGGCCCCCCGCCACCGGGACCCGCACGAACCCCTCGCCGTCCGGCGTGGTCGCCGCGCGGGCGCCCGCGTGGGTGCCCCGCGCCGGGACCAGCCGCAGCGCCGACTCCCCGATCCGCAGCAGCGCCCCCGGAGGGAACCGCACCGGACGGTTGCCCACGCGCGTGCCGTCCAGCGTCGTGCCGTTGGTGGAGCCGAGGTCGGCGACCGCCACCCGGCCGTCGGCGGCGACGGTGACCGCGCAGTGCGCCCGGGAGACGTCGGGGTCGTCGAGCGGGACGTCGGCGTCGGCGGAGCGGCCGATGCGGATCTGGCCGCCGTGCAGCAGGTGGACGCCGCCCGCGTCCGGGCCCGCGACCACGTGGAGCCGGGTCGGGGCGTCGGCGGACTCGGGGTGGGGCTCGGGGTCGCCGGGGGCGCCGAGGTACAGCACGGCGCCGTCGATCAGGGGCGGCTCGCCCAGGGTGCACCGCTGCGCGTCCAGGCGCCGCTCGCCCGCGTACAGCACCACCGGACCCGAACCGTCACCGCCCGGGACCGCCGCGGCGAGGGCGGACGCCACACCGGCCAGGGCCGTGCCGACGGGCGCCGTGACCAGCACGTCGCAGCTCGCGGCGCGGCCCGGCGCCGGCGAGGAGGACGGGCCCAGCGGGTCTACGACGGTCAGCCGGATCTGCATCGCCGTCAGCGGTCCCTTCTGCACGGGCGCCCGCGCGTCCGGGGACGAAGCCGTCCCGCGGTCCCCCCGCCACGGACTTCCCCCACCGCCACACGAGCACGTCGGCCAGTACTGCACGCATCCTCGCACCTGCCACTGACAACGCGCCCGCCACCGGCCGTCAAATGATCTTGAATGGTCGGCTCTGCCCGCAAAAATGCCTGACCAGTGCGGCCCGGATGATCGTTCGAGCACCGGTTGAGATCGGTCACGCGCGCCGGCGGCAACCAAGGGACCGGACCGCGCGTCTTTTCCTCGGACATGTTCCGGAACCGGCGGGCGCGGGCCGTGCCGCACCCGGCCGGAGCACAGCCGGACGACAGCCCGCTACCACGGGCGGCGGCACTACAGTGGGTCGGAACAGCCAGCAAGCAACAGGGAGCGCATGACGTGCGGCCGGTAGGCAGCAAGTACCTCCTCGAGGAGCCGCTCGGACGCGGTGCCACGGGGACCGTCTGGCGAGCCCGCCAGCGCGAGACCGCGGGCGCCGAGGCGGCCGTGGCCGGACAGCCCGGCGAGACCGTCGCGATCAAGGTCCTCAAGGAGGAGCTGGCGAACGACGCCGACGTCGTGATGCGCTTCCTCAGGGAGCGCTCCGTCCTGCTCCGGCTCACCCACCCGAACATCGTCCGGGTCCGTGACCTGGTGGTCGAGGGCGATCTGCTGGCGCTGGTCATGGACCTCGTCGACGGCCCCGACCTGCACCGCTACCTGCGCGAGAACGGCCCTTTCAGCCCCGTCGCCGCCGCGCTGCTCACCGCGCAGATCGCCGACGCGCTCGCCGCCAGCCACGCCGACGGCGTGGTCCACCGCGACCTGAAACCGGCCAACGTCCTGCTCAAACAGGACGACGGCCGGATGCACCCGATGCTGACCGACTTCGGCATCGCCCGCCTCGCCGACTCGCCCGGCCTCACCCGCACCCACGAGTTCGTCGGCACGCCCGCGTACGTGGCGCCGGAGTCCGCCGAGGGCCGCCCGCAGACCTCCGCCGTCGACATCTACGGCGCCGGCATCCTGCTGTACGAGCTGGTCACCGGCCGCCCGCCGTTCTCCGGCGGCTCCGCCCTGGAAGTCCTCCACCAGCACCTCAGCGCCGAGCCGCGCCGCCCCTCCACGGTCCCCGACCCCCTGTGGACGGTCATCGAGCGCTGCCTGCGCAAGAACCCCGACGAGCGCCCCAGCGCCGAGAACCTGGCGCGCGGCCTGCGCGTCGTCGCCGAGGGCATCGGCGTGCACGCCGGCTCCGCGCAGATCGGCGCCGCCGAGAACGTCGGCGCGCTGCTCGCCCCCGACCCGGCCCCCGCGCCGGTGCCGGACACCCCCGGCGCCGCCGACCCGACCCAGGTCCTCCCGCAGCACGGCGCTTACGACCCCAACGCCGCGACCAGCGTGCTCCCGCACACCGGCGGCCCGGCCGGCGCCGCCGACCCCACCGCCGTCCTGCCGAACCGGGGCGCGGCCGACCCGACCGCCGTGCTGCCGCCCGTACCGCCGGGACAGCAGGGCGGACCCGGGCAGCCCGGCGGGCCCGAGGACCCGCACCCCTGGCAGAACCAGTTGCGCGCCGCCCGCGACCGCAACGAGCAGACGCAGATCCAGTACCTCGACCCCGACGAGGACCCGCTGCGCCGCCGCCCCCAGCGCCAGGTCGCCCGCCCGCAGCAGCCGCCCCGCCGGCAGCCCCAGCAGCCCCAGCAGCCCCCGCAGGGCTACGGCGGCCCGCAGCAGCAGCCGCGCCGGTACGCCACCCCCCAGCCCCAGCAGCCGCCGCACCACCAGCCGCAGCGGTACGCCCCGCCGCCCGCGCCGGAGCCGCAGCGTCCCCGGCGCGAGCCCCGGCGGCGCAGCGCCAACCCGGTGCACATCCCCGGCCTCGGCTGCCTCAAGGGCTGCCTGGTCACCGTCGTCGTGCTGTTCGTGGCCGGCTGGCTGGTGTGGGAGCTGAGCCCGCTCCAGGAGTGGATCGGCACCACCAAGGGCTACTGGGACCAGCTCACCACCTGGATCGGCGACATCACGGGGTGGATCGAGGACCTGGGCGGCTCCGGCTCCAACTGACCGGCTCCCGCCCGCCCGCGAGCGGCCGGGCGGGAGACATGTCGACATCCCAGGGGTGATTTCCCCCTCCGCCGTGAAGGGCGGCTCCCCGGACGCGTAGTTTTGTCGACCGAGGGCCGGGTCTGTGGACCGGGGGTCCGGGGGACGGCCCCCGGACCGGCGCAGCGTCGGCAACACGCGTCGGTAGGAGCAGTCTTGGCACGGAAGATCGGCAGCCGGTACACCGCCCACCAGATCCTCGGGCGGGGCAGCGCCGGCACGGTGTGGCTGGGCGAGGGACCCGAGGGCCCCGTCGCGATCAAGCTGCTGCGCGAGGACCTCGCGTCCGACCAGGAGCTGGTCGGCCGCTTCGTCCAGGAGCGCACCGCCCTGCTCGGCCTGGAGCACCCCCACATCGTCTCCGTACGCGACCTCGTGGTCGACGGCAACGACCTCGCGCTCGTCATGGACCTGGTCCGCGGCACCGACCTGCGCACCCGCCTGGACCGCGAACGCCGCCTGGCCCCCGAGGCCGCCGTCGCGGTCGTCGCCGACGTCGCCGACGCGCTGGCCGCCGCGCACGCCGCCGGGGTCGTCCACCGCGACGTCAAGCCCGAGAACATCCTGCTCGACATGCAGGGCCCGCTCGGCCCCGGCGGCTCGCACCGCGCGCTGCTCACCGACTTCGGTGTGGCCAAACTCATCGACACCCCGCGCCGCACCCGCGCCACGAAGATCATCGGCACCCCCGACTACCTCGCCCCGGAGATCGTCGAGGGCCTCCCGCCGCGCGCCTCGGTCGACATCTACGCCCTGGCCACCGTCCTGTACGAGCTGCTGGCGGGCTTCACGCCGTTCGGCGGCGGCCACCCCGGAGCCGTCCTGCGCCGCCACGTCACCGAGTCCGTCGTCCCGCTGCCCGGCATCCCGGACGAGCTGTGGCAACTCCTCGTCCAGTGCCTCGCCAAGGCCCCCGCCTCCCGGCTGCGCGCCTCCGAGCTGGGCGCCGAGCTGCGCGAGCTGCTGCCGCTGCTCAGCGGCATGCCGCCCCTCGACGTGGACGAACCCGGCGCCGAACAGGCCGACGAGGCCACCGGCGCCCCCGAGGGCCCCGCCGAACCGGCCGGGGGCGGCGTCCGGCGGCGCGGCGCGGTCCCCCTCGTGCCGGGCGCCAAGCCCGCGGACTCCAACCGGGACACCCACACCTCGATGCGCGTCCCCGCTCCCGACGAACTGGCCGGCGGCGCCCTCGGCACCGCCCGCGCCCCCCGCGCGGCCGGCGCCCCCCGCCCCGGCTCCGCCCGCAACCGGGCCACCGCCCGGCGCCGCCGGATCGCCCTCGGCGCGGGCGCGGCCGCCCTGGTCGCGGCGGTCGGCGTCGGCACCTGGCTGGCCACCGGCGGCGACGACGGGGGCCCGGACCCGCAGGACACCCGGAACTCGGCGCCCGCCGCTCCCTGACCCGGCGCCCGCGCCACCCGGCGTGGACCGCCCGGCGGAGCCGTTACGCTGGAGGCGTGGCAGTCGTCGATGTATCCGAAGAGCTGAAGTCCCTCTCCTCGACCATGGAGTCGATCGAGGCCGTCCTGGACCTCGACAAGCTGAGGGCAGACATCGCCGTGCTCGAGGAGCAGGCGGCCGCGCCGTCCCTGTGGGACAACCCGGACGAGGCGCAGAAGATCACCAGCAAGCTCTCCCACCTCCAGGCCGAGGTCAGGAAGGCGGAGGCGCTGCGCGGGCGGATCGACGATCTCGCCGTGCTCTTCGAGATGGCCGAGGAGGAGGACGACCCGGACACCCGCGCCGAGGCCGAGTCCGAGCTGACGGCCGTGAAGAAGGCGCTGGACGAGATGGAGGTCCGCACCCTGCTCTCCGGCGAGTACGACTCCCGTGAGGCGCTGGTCAACATCCGCGCCGAGGCGGGCGGCGTCGACGCCGCCGACTTCGCCGAGAAGCTCCAGCGGATGTACCTGCGCTGGGCCGAGCAGCACGGCTACAAGACCGAGATCTACGAGACGTCGTACGCGGAGGAGGCCGGCATCAAGTCGACCACCTTCGCCGTGCAGGTGCCGTACGCCTACGGCACCCTCTCCGTCGAGCAGGGCACGCACCGCCTGGTGCGCATCTCGCCGTTCGACAACCAGGGCCGCCGGCAGACCTCCTTCGCGGGCGTCGAGGTGCTCCCCGTGGTCGAGCAGACCGACCACATCGAGATCGACGAGTCCGAGCTGCGGGTGGACGTCTACCGTTCCTCCGGCCCCGGCGGCCAGGGCGTGAACACCACGGACTCCGCGGTGCGCCTGACCCACCTCCCCACCGGCATCGTCGTCTCCTGCCAGAACGAGCGGTCGCAGATCCAGAACAAGGCGACCGCGATGAACGTCCTCCAGGCCAAGCTTCTTGAGCGCCGCCGCCAGGAGGAGCAGGCCAAGATGGACGCCCTCAAGGGCGACGGCGGCAACTCCTGGGGCAACCAGATGCGTTCGTACGTCCTGCACCCGTACCAGATGGTCAAGGACCTGCGCACCGAGCACGAGGTCGGCAATCCCGAGGCCGTTTTCAATGGCGAGATCGACGGCTTCCTGGAGGCCGGAATTCGCTGGCGCAAGCAGCAGGAGAAGTAACTTTGTCGACACGACAACTGCCGTCCTCCGGGCGGCAGTTGTCGTTTGTCCGCCTTTTGCAGCACGGTCACACTCTTTGTGTCCGGCATACGCCCCGCAACCGGACATCGCGTACGCAACGGCCTTGACGCGCCCTTGAAAAATGGGAATGGTGAGTGCTCGGCATGCGTATTTCCGGGGCGCATGTGAACCGGGGGACTTCTTCTCAGCTACTCCCGTCGATCACGGCCCCGAGCGCGCCGCATCGACTATTGGCTACTGGGGGTAGCAACTACATGACGAAGAAGACGCGGGTCCGTGTCGCGCGCATCGCCGCGGGCGCGGTGATCGCCGCCGGCGCTTCCCTGACCGCGGCGGGCGCGGCCTCCGCCCTCGACATCGGCGTGACCGCCGCGAACGACGGCACGACCTTCTCCGCGAAGTCGGACGGCGGCACCACGGAGGGCACCACCGAGGGCGGCAGCGCCTCGGTGGGCGTGACCGAGGGCACCTCGACGGGCACCTCCGCCGGCACCGACGGCGGTGCGACGGACGGCGGCGCGACCGACGGTGGTGCCACGGACGGTGGCGCGACGGACGGCGGCGCGACCGACGGTGGTGCCACGGACGGTGGCGCGACCGATGGTGGCGCGACGGACGGTGGCGCGACCGATGGTGGTGCCACCGACGGCGGCGCGACCGACGGCGGTGCGACCGATGGTGGTGCCACGGACGGCGGCGCGACCGATGGTGGTGCGACCGACGGCGGCGCGACGGACGGCGGTGCCACCGACGGCGGCACCAGCGGCGGCAGCACCTCCGGTGGGAGCACGTCCGGCGGTTCGACCGGCGGCTCGTCCGGCGGTTCCGGCGGCAGCACCGGTGGCGGCTCGACCGGCGGCGGCACCGGCGGGTCCACCGGAGGTTCCGGCGGCAGCGTCGGCGGCCCCGGCCCCGACGGCGGCAACGCCCCGCAGAACCAGGGCACCTCCGCCCTCACCGACACCGGCGAGGACACGTCCGCCGACACCACCGCGCAGGGCGGCGGGGACGAACTGGCCGAGACCGGTGCCGCGGAGACCACCTTCCTGGTGATCGGCGCGGCCACGATGATCGCCGGCGGCATCGGCTTCCGCGTGCTGCCGCGGCTCATGAGCGGCCGGGGTGGCACCGCCGCCTGACGGTGACGGACCGCCCACGCACGGCACATGCCGAGGGGCCCGGAGCGCACGCCGCTCCGGGCCCCTCGCCCGTCTCCGGAACCCGCGCTACACGGCCTGGTGGGCCAGCAGCGCCACCGCCGCCACCAGCACCGCGAGCAGCGCTATCAGCGCCATCGGGTTCAGGCCCGTTGAAAAGTCCTCGCGCTGCATCCGCTCGCGGTTCGCCCGGCAGACCGGGCACCGGCCCTCGCTCACGGGCGCCGCGCAGTTCGCGCACACCAGCCGGTCGTACGTCATGCGCTCGCCCTCCTCGCGGCCGTTCCACCTACACAACGCTCGCTTCTGCGCGAACGTTCCCCTTCCACTGTGCCAGGTTCCGCGAGTCGCTGCGCGCGATCCCCCCGGCAGCGGTGTAAGGACAAAACACGCAAGCGGCGACCAACCCCGACCGGTGACTGCGGTCCCATACCCATTTCGCGTATGGTCACGCACATCTACCCCCGGCTACCCGTGGTGCATCCGTGATCCGATTCGACAACGTGTCCAAGGTCTACCCCAAGCAGAACCGCCCGGCCCTCAGAGACGTCTCCCTGGAGGTCGAGAAGGGCGAGTTCGTCTTCCTCGTGGGGTCCTCCGGCTCCGGAAAGTCCACCTTCCTGCGGCTCATCCTCCGCGAGGAGCGGGCCAGCCACGGACAGGTGCACGTTCTGGGCAAGGACCTCGCCCGCCTGTCCAACTGGAAGGTCCCGCACATGCGGCGCCAGCTCGGCACCGTCTTCCAGGACTTCCGGCTGCTGCCCAACAAGACGGTCGCCGAGAACGTCGCCTTCGCGCAGGAGGTCATCGGCAAGTCCCGCGGCGAGATCCGCAAGTCCGTGCCGCAGGTCCTGGACCTGGTCGGGCTCGGCGGCAAGGAGGACCGCAGACCGGGCGAGCTGTCCGGCGGTGAACAGCAGCGCGTGGCCATCGCGCGGGCCTTCGTCAACCGGCCCAAACTGCTGATCGCCGACGAGCCCACCGGCAACCTCGACCCGCAGACCTCGGTCGGCATCATGAAACTGCTCGACCGGATCAACCGGACCGGCACCACCGTGGTGATGGCCACCCACGACCAGAACATCGTGGACCAGATGCGCAAGCGCGTCATCGAGCTGGAGAAGGGGCGCCTCGTCCGCGACCAGGCGCGCGGTGTCTACGGCTACCAGCACTGAGACCGCACCACGCCCGGTATCCACGGAAAGGCTTGATCAGACGCCATGCGCGCCCAGTTCGTCCTCTCGGAGATCGGTGTCGGTCTCCGCCGCAACCTGACCATGACCTTCGCGGTCATCGTCTCCGTAGCCCTCTCCCTGGCCCTGTTCGGCGGTTCGCTGCTGATGAGCGACCAGGTCAGCACCATGAAGGGCTACTGGTACGACAAGGTCAACGTCTCGGTCTTCCTCTGCAACAAGAGCGACGCCGAGTCCGACCCCAACTGTGCCAAGGGCGCGGTGACCGAGGACCAGAAGAAGCAGATCATGGCCGACCTCGACGAGATGTCGGTCGTGGAGAAGGTGACGTACGAGTCGCAGGACGAGGCGTACAAGCACTACAAGGAGCAGTTCGGGGACTCGCCGCTGGCCAGCTCCCTGACGCCGGACCAGATGCAGGAGTCGTACCGGATCAAGCTGAAGGACCCGGAGAAGTACCAGGTCATCGCGACCGCCTTCGACGGGCGGGACGGCGTGCAGTCCGTGCAGGACCAGAAGGGCATCCTGGACAACCTCTTCGGCCTGCTCAACGGCATGAACTGGGCCGCCCGCGCGATCATGGCGCTGATGCTGGTGGTGGCGCTGATGCTGATCGTCAACACGGTGCGCGTCTCGGCGTTCAGCCGCCGCCGCGAGACCGGCATCATGCGGCTGGTCGGTGCCTCCGGCTTCTACATCCAGGCGCCGTTCATCATGGAGGCCGCGGTCGCCGGGCTCATCGGCGGCGGCGTGGCCTGCGCCTTCCTGGTGGCCGCCCGGTATCTGATTATCGATCACGGACTGGCGCTCTCCGAGAAGCTGACGCTCATCAACTTCATCGGCTGGGACGCGGTCCTGACGAAGCTGCCGCTCATCCTGGCCACCAGCCTGCTGATGCCCGCACTTGCGGCGTTCTTCGCCCTCCGCAAGTACCTGAAGGTGTGACACATACCAAGAGGGCCGTACGGCCGAGCGGCCGTGCGGCCCTCGCGGGGTGTCCTAGACTCACCGGCATGTCAGGTCGTGACCTGTTCTGTCAGCCCCGCCGCCTGCGCCACGGGGCCGCCCTGACCTTGGTGTTCGCCGGCGTCCTGGTCGCCGGCGCGGCCACCGGCTCGCTGCCCGGCGGCGACCGGAACGCGACCGCCGACCCGGCCGGTTCCCCCGTTTCCGCCGCGGCCCCGGTGGGAACCGGCGCCGATGTCACCCGGGCGGCGGCCGAGGCCCTCGCCGACGGCAAGTCCCCCGTGGAGGCCGCCGAGCGCGCGGTCAGCCGCAGCGGCGACCGCTGGGGCGCCGTCTACTCCCGCGGCGAGTACCAGGAGTTGGCGGACGCCCTCGACGGCCGGTACACCGGCGTCGGCATCTCCGCGCGGCGTACGCGCGACGGCGGCATCGAGGTGACGCGGGTGCGGCCCGGCTCGCCCGCCGCCGACGCCGGCATCCGCGCGGGCGACACGCTGCGCAGCGTCGACGGCGAGCGGGTCGACGGGCGCCCCGTCACCGAGGTCGTCGCCCTGCTGCGCGGCGACGCCGCCGACGCCCCCGCCGGCACCACCGTCCGGCTCGGCGTCCAGCGCGGCACTCGCGCGTGGACGCGGACCGTGCGCCGGGCCGAGCTGCGCACCGAGCCGGTGACCGTACGCCGGCTCCCCGGCGGCGCCACCGTCGTCGGGGTCACCTCCTTCACCAAGGGCGCCGGCGACCGCGTCCGCGGTGCCGTACGGGACTCCCCGGCCGGTTCCGGCATCGTCCTGGACCTGCGCGGCAACTCCGGCGGCCTGGTCGCCGAGGCGGTCACCGCGGCCGGCGCCTTCCTGGACGGCGGCCTGGTCGCCACCTACGACGTCGACGGCGCCCAGCGCGCCCTGCACGCCCCGGCCGGCGGCGACACCGACCGCCCCCTGGTCGCCCTCGTCGACGGCGGCACCATGAGCGCGGCGGAACTGCTCACCGGCGCCCTCCAGGACCGCGGCCGCGCGGTCGTCGTCGGCTCCCGCACCTTCGGCAAGGGCTCGGTGCAGATGCCGAGCAGGCTGCCCGGCGGCTCGGTCGCCGAGCTGACCGTCGGCCATTACCGCACCCCGTCCGGCCGGGGCGTCGACGGCACCGGCATCACCCCGGACCTGGAGACCGACCCGGCCCTCCCGTCGGCCCTCACCCGGGCCGAGCGGGTCCTCGACGGCCTGGGCCGCTAGGGCCTGTCGTCCGGAGCGGCCTGATCCGAACGACAGGCCCTGGCCGGACCCGGTAATCGGCTTTCCGCCACCCCCCTCCGTAGTGCGAAAATGGCGGGACTATGAGCAAGGGAATGTACGTACCGAAAGAGCTCCAGCCCAAGCAGGGCGGCGGGGGCGGCAAGGCCCGGGACGGGGAGAAGGGCGGCAAGCGCAAGATCGTCGCCCAGAACAAGAAGGCCCGGCACGACTACGCGATCATCGACACCTACGAGGCCGGACTGGTCCTGACCGGCACCGAGGTCAAGTCGCTGCGCGAGGGGCGGACCTCGCTGGCCGACGGGTTCGTCCAGATCGACGGGGGCGAGGCGTGGCTGCACAACGCCCACATCCCGGAGTACCACCAGGGCAGTTGGACCAACCACTCCGCGCGCCGCAAGCGCAAGCTGCTGCTGCACCGCGAGGAGATCGACAAGCTGGCGGCCAAGTCGCAGGAGACGGGCCACACCATCGTGCCCCTCGCCCTGTACTTCAGGGACGGCCGGGCCAAGGCCGAGATCGCCCTCGCCCGCGGCAAGAAGGAGTACGACAAGCGCCAGACGCTGCGCGAGAAGCAGGACCGGCGCGAGGCGGAGCGGACCATCTCGGCGATCAAGCGCCGGGAGCGGGGCTGACCCCCGGCGGGGCGCCGGGAATAGGCTGGCACGGTCGTGCGTTGGTCACGTACGATGGTTGCTGCACCGCTCGACGGTGCGGCGTTTGAAAAATCAACATGGGGATGATCGGTTTCGACAGCGGCTGTCGAAGCAGGGGAAGCGTGTCGAGGAAGCGGCCATGATCTCGTAAACCACAGGCCGAAAAAAATAATCGCCAACACCAAGCGCGATTCCTCCCAGCAGGCCTTCGCCCTCGCTGCCTGACCTCAGGTAGCGAAGCGAGCCTCCTACTAAGGGAGTGTCAGCCCGGGGCTGTTCCCGACCCGGAACCTGGCATCAGCTAGGGGACTAAACCTTGATCCCGGTCACGGGGTGAAGAGGGAAACCACACAGTGACTGGGCCCGTCGGCGACTTGTTCGCGTGATCGCCGGGGCCGAGAAAAGCGAAGCGAACTGCACACGGAGAAGCCCTGGTTCCGCACCGTTGGACGCGGGTTCGATTCCCGCCATCTCCACCACCCCATGTGGGCCGAGGCCCCGTCGCGTACAGCGGCGGGGCCTTCGTCATGCCCGGGGCTCCCCGGGCGGCGGCGGCGCGGTGCTCGCGCGCACCGTGAGCCGGGCCGGGAGCAGGGTCCGGGCGGGGCCGGGCGCCCCGGCCAGGGCCCGCATCGCCAGGTCCACCGCCTGGCTGCCCAGCTCCGCGCACGGCACGGTGACCGACGTGACCGGCACCCGGGCCGCCACGGCGTCCTCGTCCGGGCAGATCGCGGTGACCGAGAGATCGCCGGGCACCCGCCGCCCGAGCCGCTCGAAGGACTCGATCAGCGGGGCCAGCAGCGGTTCGTTGTGGACGACGACACCGGTGGGCACCGGCCGCAGCCGCAGCAGTCGCTCGGCGATCCGCACGGCCGCGTCGGGCGTCGCGGCGCACGGGTGCACCGAGGAGACCAGCCCGGCCCGGTCCGCGGCGGCGGTGAACCCCCGGACCACCCGCTGGGCGAACGCGGTCCCCCGGACGTACACCTCCGGCGCCGACCCCACCAGCGCCACCGCCCGGTGCCCGAGCCCCGCCAGATGCTCCACACACCGCTCACCGGCCGCCCGGAAGTCCAGATCGACGCAGGTCAGCCCGTCCGGCTCGGCCGGCAGCCCGATCAGTACGGCGGGCCGGCCCGGTCCCCGCAGCAGCGGCAGCCGGGCATCGCGTATCTGCACGTCCATCACGATCAGCGCGTCCGCCAGCGCCGGGTCGGCCACGCGCCTGAGGCCCAGCTCACCGTCCTCCCGGGTGACCAGCAGCACGTCGTGGTCGGCCGCGCGGGCGGCGGTCACCACCGACGCCACCGACCGCATCACCACCGGCACCTGCACGCCGGTGCGCAGCGGCAGCAGCAGCGCCAGCACCCCGGACCGGCCGCCGGCCGGGGCCCGCGCCGCCGCGTGCGGACGGTAGCCCAGCTCACGGACGGCCTCCTCGACGCGCCGCCGGGTCTCCGCCGAGATCGGACGCTTGCCGCTCAGGGCGTACGAGACGGTGCTGGGGGAGACCCCGGCACGCCGCGCCACATCGGTGATCCTGGGTGCCGTCGTCATGGTCGGCTCCTGGCGGACTGGACGGGCGGAACGGGCGGGCGGAACGGGCGGGCGGGGGCGAAGCGCTTCGACGCAGGAACGTATGGGCGTCAAGCGGAAGCGTCAATGGGTCCGGCGCGACCGGTGGGACGGACGGGACCGGGCCGTCGCCGCGAGGGCCAGCAGCAGAGCCAGGGCCGCGGTGGTGACGGGGACGGCGTAACCCGCCGTCGGGGAGACGTGCTCGACCGTCCAGCCGCCGAGCGCGCTGCCGCCGGCGATGCCGCCGAGCAGACCGGTCACCGCGAGGGTCATGCCCTCGTTCAGCCGCCCCTCGGGGGTGCGCCGCTGGACCAGCGTCATGGTGGTGACCATCGTCGGGGCGGTCGCCATCCCGGCCAGCAGCAGCGTGCCCGCCAGCAGCGGCAGCGAACCCGGCCCGGCCGCCGCCAGCAGCGGCAGCGTCAGCAGACCCGCCATCGCCGCCACGCACCACGGCAGCCGGGACTCGGCGGACCCGGCCGGCCGCCAGGCGCCGTAGAGCAGGCCCGCCCCGCAGGAACCGGCCGCCTGGAGCGCCAGCACCGCGCCGGCCGCCGTGCGGTGCCCCTGCGTGTCCGCGAACGCGATCGTCACCACCTCCATCGACCCGAACACCCCGCCGGTGGCCAGGCACACCGCCAGCAGCGGAGGCATCCCGGGCGCGCGCAGCGGTGCCTTCCCCGACGTCCGGGGCCGGGCGGGCGGCTCGGTGGCGCGCTGGGCGGTGAACAGCACCATGCCGGTCAGCAGCAGCGCCGCCGCGACCAGCGTGCCCGCCTCCGGGAAGAACGTCCCGCACAGGAAGGCCGCCAGCACCGGGCCGAGCATGTAGCACAGCTCGTCGGCGGCCTGTTCGAAGGAGTTCGCCGTGTGCAGGGCGTCGCTGTCGCCGCCCAGCAGGTGGTTCCAGCGGGCGCGGGCCATGCCGCCGGTGTTGGGCGTGGTCGCGGTGGCGGCGTACGCGGCGAACAGCGCCCAGTCGGGGGCGCCCCGGCGCACGCAGAGCACCAGCGCGAGCGAGCCGAGGACGGCGATCAGCGTGGCGGGCAGGGCGACCCGGGCCTGGCCGTACCGGTCGACGAGCCGCGCGGTCCAGGGGGCGACCACGGCGGTGGCGGCGAGTCCGGTGGCCACGACGGCGCCGGCGAGGGCGTAGGAGTCCCGGGTGGCGGCGATCATCACCACCGCGCCGATGCTGAACATGCCCTGCGGGAGGCGGGCGACGAGGTTGCCGGCGGTGAACGCCCGCGCACCGGGCACGGCGAGCAGCCGGCGGTAGGGGCCGGGCGGGCGGGTGCGGTCTTCTCCGGTACGGGGCCGGGGCCGGGGGCGGGGGCCGTCGCGGTCGCCGAGGTCGGCGACGACGAGGGCGTCGGCGGTGACGGCGGGCAGGACGGTGCGGCCGCCGGGGCGCGGCGGGGTCGGAAGCGGCATGCGCCCACCGTCGCCCGGCGCCCACCGGGCGGTCCAACACCTGCTCCGTACCGATTCACGCACCCCTGTTGTAAGTTCACCGGATGCCCGCCCCCAGCCACCTCGACCCCCGCCTCCTGCGCGCCTTCGTCACCGTCGCCGAGGAACTCCACTTCACCCGCGCGGCCAACCGCCTGTACGTCGCCCAGCAGGCGCTCAGCCGGGACGTACGCCGGCTCGAACGGGAGCTGGGCGCCGAGCTGTTCGTGCGCACCACCCGGCAGGTCACGCTCACCGCCGACGGCGAGAAGCTGCTGCCGTACGCGCGCCGCGCGCTCCAGGCGCAGGAGGACCTGCTCGCGGCGTTCGGTCACGCCCGCCCCCTGCTGGTCGACCTCAACTCGCCGGGGCTGGCCACCGGCCGCCGGGTCCTGCACCGGGCCCGCGCGCTCGTCCCCGACCTGGAGCTGATGGCCCGCTACGAGAGCGGCCTGACCTGGGCCGCGTCCGAGCTGCTCGCGGGCCGCCTCGACGCCTCCTTCGGGCGGTTCGCGGGGCTGGCGCCGGCGCTGCGGGCGGGCCTCGCCCACCAGCCCGTCCGGTACGAGCCCATGGCGGTGCTGCTGCCCGAGGACCACCCGCTGGCACCGCTGCCCGAGGTACCGCTCGCCGCGCTGGCGGGGGAGACCGTGTACGCCGGGGCCGGCAATCCGCGCACCCCGGAGTGGACCGACCTCGCCCGCGAACTGTTCGAGGGGCGCGGCATACGCCTGGCGCCGCCCGCTCCCCTCGCGGTGGGGGAGGAGGAATTCGAACGTCTGATGGCGAAGACCCGGCATCCGGTGCTCGCCGTGATCGACTTCCCGGCGATGCCCTCGACGGTGGTGCGTCCGCTGACCGATCCGGTGCCGCTGTCGCCGGTCTCGCTGGTCTGGCGCAAGGGGCTGGTCCATCCGGCGCTCGACGCGCTGCGCTCGGCCGCCGCGCGGCTCGCGGCCGAGGAGGGGTGGCTCGACCGAAGCTTTGGGGGATGGATTCCGGACAGTGACGAAGGTGTGATGTCGCCCTGAACAATGGGCACTGCGGCATCGCGTGGTCCCCCTGGCGCGGCGGATGATCTCGTCGACGCCGGGCTTCTTCCAGTCCTCGCTGTCGGTGCATCCGGCGTTCGGCTGGGCGGAGGACCTGGCCGCGAAGCGGAGGCCCCGGCTGTGGCCGGACGGCAGCCGGGCGGAGCGGACGGCCCCGCCGCGCACGGGCACGCACCGGGGCTGACCGGGCGCCGGGATCTCTCATCCCGCCCCCGGGCGGGGTGAGAGCATCGTTCCTTTCCGGTCACCCGTGGCCACAGCGCCGAAACGCGGCCTCCCTACCTTCGGAATTCCTAGTCCGGAGCACCGTGGAGGCGTCATGACAGCCCCGAGCAAGGCCCCCGCATCCCCGAGCAGGGGCGGCCGCTGGATCGAGCACTGGGACCCCGAGGACGAGACGTTCTGGCGGGAGACCGGCGAGCGGACCGCCAACCGGAACCTGTTCTTCTCCGTGCTCTGCGAGCACATCGGGTTCTCGGTGTGGACGCTGTGGTCCGTGCTCGTGCTCTTCATGGGGCCGGAGTACGGGCTCACCCCCGCCGACAAGTTCCTGCTGACGTCCGTGGTCACCCTGGTCGGCGCCGTCGTCCGCGTCCCCTACACCTTCGCCGTCGCCCTGTTCGGCGGGCGCAACTGGACGATCGTCTCCGCCAGTCTGCTGCTGGTGCCGACCGTCGCCGCGTTCGCGGTGATGGAACCGGGGACCTCCTTCTCCACGTTCCTCCTGATCGGGCTGCTGGCCGGCATCGGCGGCGGCAACTTCGCCTCCTCCATGACCAACATCAACGCCTTCTTCCCGCTCAGGAAGAAGGGCTGGGCCCTCGGCATGAACGCGGGCGGCGGCAACATCGGCGTCCCCGTCATCCAACTGGCCGCCCTCGCCGTCATCGGCGCCGGTGGCGGGCCGAGGGTGCTGCTGGGCGTCTACATCCCGCTGATCGTCGTCGCCGCCGTCCTCTCCGCGCTCTACATGGACAACATCGCGTCCGTGAAGAACGACACCGGCGCGGCCAAGGACGCCGCCCGCGACCGCCACACCTGGATCATGGCCTTCCTGTACGTGGGGACGTTCGGCTCGTTCATCGGGTACTCCTTCGCCTTCGGCCAGGTCCTGCAGAACGGCTTCGGACGCACCCCGCTCCAGGCCGCGTACGTCACCTTCATCGGCCCGCTGCTCGGCTCCCTGATCCGCCCCGTCGGCGGCCGGCTCGCCGACAAGTACGGCGGCGCGCGGATCACGCTGTGGAACTACGTCGCGATGGGCGCCGCCACCGCCGTACTGATCGTCGCCAGCATGCGGCAGTCGCTCGGCCTGTTCGTCGCCGCGTTCGTCGTGCTGTTCGTGCTCAGCGGGCTCGGCAACGGCTCGACCTTCAAGATGATCCCCGGCATCTTCCAGGCCAAGGCCCGCGCCAAGGGCCTCACCGGCGAGGCGGCGGCCTCCTACGGGCGGCGGCTGTCCGGCGCCTCCATGGGCCTGATCGGCGCGGTCGGCGCGCTCGGCGGCGTCGGCATCAACCTCGCCTTCCGGCAGTCCTTCCTCTCCTACGGCTCCGGCACCGGCGCGTTCGTCGCCTTCCTCGCCTTCTACGCCGCCTGCTTCGCCGTCACCTGGGCGGTATACCTTCGCCGCCCGGCCGCCACCACGGCCGGTCCGGCGGCCCCCACCGAGCGGACGTCGCAGCTCAGCTACGCCGAGGTGTGACGTAACACTGGTGACATGCATACGATCCGAGCCTGTCACGAGCCGTTGACAGGCTCGATCGGCACGACGGGTGGAAAGATCCGAGCGGGACGAGGGCGATGGACGACGAACAGCAGCGACCCGACCACGGCCCCCTGGCCGGCTTCACCGTGGGCGTCACCGCCGCCCGCCGGGCCGACGAGCTGGGGGCGCTCCTGACCAGGCGCGGCGCCGCCGTGCTGCACGCCCCCGCGCTGCGGATCGTGCCGCTCGCCGACGACAGCGAACTCCTCGCGGCGACCAAGCAGTTGATCGACCAGGCACCCGACGTCGTGATCGCCACCACCGCCATCGGCTTCCGCGGCTGGGTCGAGGCGGCCGAGGGCTGGGGCCTCGGCGAGGCCCTGCTCGGCCGGCTCCGCACGGTGGAACTGCTGGCCCGGGGCCCCAAGGTCAAGGGCGCGGTGCGCGCCGCCGGGCTGACCGAGGAGTGGTCGCCGTCGTCCGAGTCGATGGCCGAGGTGCTGGACAGGCTGCTGGAGGAGGGCGTCGACGGCCGCCGTATCGCCGTCCAACTGCACGGCGAGCCGCTACCCGGGTTCGTGGAGGCGCTGCGGGCCGGGGGCGCCGAGGTGGTCGGCGTGCCGGTGTACCGGTGGATGCCGCCGGAGGACATCGGCCCCGTCGACCGGCTGCTGGACGCCACCGTCACCCGGGGCCTGGACGCCCTCACCTTCACCAGCGCGCCCGCCGCCGCGTCGCTGCTCTCCCGCGCCGAGGACCGCGGTCTGCTCGCCGAGCTGCTCGCCGCCCTCGGCCACGACGTGCTCCCGGCCTGCGTCGGCCCGGTCACCGCGCTGCCGCTGCAGGCCCGCGGCGTGGACACGGTCCAGCCCGAGCGGTTCCGGCTCGGCCCGCTGGTCCAGTTGCTCTGCCAGGAACTGCCGTCCCGGGCCCGGTCGTTCCCGGTCGCCGGGCACCGCATGGAGATCCGCGGCCACGCCGTCCTGGTCGACGGCGACCTCAGGCCCGTACCGCCCGCCGGGATGGCCCTGCTGCGCGCCCTCGCCCGGCGCCCCGGCTGGGTCGTGCCCCGCGCGGACCTGCTGCGCGCCCTGCCCGGCGCCGGCCGCGACGAACACGCCGTGGAGACGGCGATGGCCCGCCTGCGCACCGCCCTGGGCGCCCCCAAGCTCATCCAGACGGTGGTCAAACGCGGCTACCGCCTGGCCCTGGACCCCGCGGCCGACACGAAGTACGCCGACGGCTGACGCCCGGCCGGCGGCGCCGCGGACCGCCCCCGGGCGCCGGGGGGTTCCGGCCGCCCCGCCATGGGGGCACTGTGGGAGGCGACCCCCGTTCGCGGCACCCCGAGGCGGTGACAGCCACATGGCACTGGGTACGGTCACGGGCCCCCACGAGCTGCGCTTCGACACCGGACGACTCTGCCTGGACCTCCTCACCACCACCCACCCCACCGAACGGCTCGGCTCCGTGGCGGTGCTGCGCGCCTGGATCACCGGCGCCGCGCTGGTCCCGCCCGGCACCCCCCTGGCCCACGCCGACGGCGACTGGCTGGCGGCCTTCCGCGACCTGCGCGCCCAGACCGCGCGGCTGGTCCGCGACCGCCACACCCCCGGCACCCGCCCGTACGCCCTCGCGCTCGCCCGGGTCAACGACACCGCCCGTGCCGCGCCCCCGGCCCCCCGCGCCGTACCCGGCGAGGACGGCTCGCTGGTGCGGGAACTGACCGGCCCGCCGGAGTGCGCCGCGCTGCTGGGCGCGGTCGCCCGGGACGCCGTGGAACTGCTGACCGACCCCGTCGCCCGCGCGGCCCTGCGCCAGTGCGAGGGCGACAACTGCCCCATCGTCTACCTGGACACCTCCCGGGGGCGCCGCCGCCGCTGGTGCTCCAGCGAGGTCTGCGGCAACCGCGAACGCGTCGCCCGCCACCGCCGCCGCGCCGCCCTCACCCGCCCCTAGCAGGCCATGACCTTCGACGGCGGACGCCCGGTGGAGGCCGGCGC
This sequence comes from Streptomyces sp. NPDC000134, assembly GCF_042899225.1. Classification (NCBI taxonomy): domain Bacteria; kingdom Bacillati; phylum Actinomycetota; class Actinomycetes; order Kitasatosporales; family Streptomycetaceae; genus Streptomyces; species Streptomyces sp. NPDC000134. Next base: position 18,104 of record NZ_JBIAZN010000030.1, on the reverse strand, counting down.
GTAGCTTCACCGGCCCCCTTCGCGTACGGTTGACGGCTGCCCAGCACGTCAGAAGGGGGCCCGGTGGCCGCACAGGCTCAACAGGATTCAGCGGTCGGCTCGGTGCACGACCCCGTACAGGACTCCGTACGGGACCGAGAGATCAGCGGGGAACAGGAACACCTGGACCGGGTGTACCGCCGCCTGGAGGAGAAGATCCACGAGGCGGAGTTCCTCATGCACGACGCGGCCCGCCGCGGCCAGGTCGGCACGCCCGGCGCACTGGCCGAGCGCGACGCCCAGGTGTTCCGGGCGGGCGTCCACCTCAACCGGCTGAACAACGAGTTCGAGGACTTCCTCTTCGGCCGGATCGACCTGCTGCCCGGCAAGGACGGCAAGAAGGGCCCCGACGGCGCGTACACCGCCGTGGAGCCCGCCGAGGGCGCGGTCCGGCCGGACCGCACCGCCGACATCGCCGAGACCCTGCACATCGGCCGGATCGGCGTCCTGGACGCCGACTACGCCCCGCTGGTCATCGACTGGCGGGCGCCGGCCGCCGCGCCCTTCTACCGCTCCACCCCGGTCGATCCGGGCCGCGTGGTGCGCCGCCGCGTCATCCGCTCCAAGGGCCGCCGGGTGCTCGGCGTCGAGGACGACCTGATGCGCCCGGAGATCACGGCCCACCTGGACGGCGAGGAACTCGCCGTCATCGGCGACGGCGCCCTGATGGCCGCCCTCGGCCAGGCCCGCACCCACTCCATGCGGGACATCGTCGCCTCCATCCAGGCCGAGCAGGACCTGGTCATCCGCGCCCCCGCCGCCTCCGTGACGTACGTCGAGGGCGGCCCCGGCACCGGCAAGACCGCCGTCGCCCTGCACCGGGCGGCGTACCTGCTCTACCAGGACCGGCGCCGGTACGCGGGCGGCATCCTCATCGTCTCGCCGACCCCGCTGCTGGTGGCGTACACCGAGGGCGTGCTGCCCTCGCTCGGCGAGGAGGGCCAGGTCGCGATCCGCGCGATGGGCGCCCTGGTCGACGGCGTGGAGGCCACGCTGTACGACAGCCCGGCCGCCGCCCGCGCCAAGGGCTCCGCCCGGATGCTGAAGGTGCTGCGCAAGGCGGCGCGCGGAGCGCTGGAGGGGAACGATTCACCGGCCCTGCTGCGGGTCGTCGCCTTCGGCCGCCGCCTCGAACTGGAGGCCGAGGAACTGGCGGAGATCCGGCGCACCGCCCTCGGCGGCACCGCCCCGGTCAACCTGCTGCGCCCGCGCGCCCGCAAGCTGCTGCTGGACGCCCTGTGGGCGAGATCCGGCGCCGCCGGCCGCCACACCGACCCGGAGCTGGCCGCCGAGCTGCGCTCCTCCTTCGACGAGGACGTCGCCTCGGAGGACGCCTTCACCGCCTTCCTGGACGCCTGGTGGCCCGAGCTGACCCCGCGGTCGGTGCTCGCCGCCATGGCCGACGAGAAGCGGCTGGGCCGCTGGGCGCGCCGGGTGCTGAACCCGGGGGAGGTGCGCAAGGTGGCCCGTTCGCTGCGCCGCGAGGGCCTCTCCGTGCACGACGTCGCCCTGCTCGACGAACTCCAGGCGATCCTCGGCGCCCCGGCCCGCCCCCGCCGCAAGCGCGAGATGGACCCGCTGGACCAGCTCACCGGCCTGGAGGAGCTGATGCCGCAGCGCGAGGAGAGCCGCCGCGAGCGGGCCGAGCGCCTCGCCCAGGAACGCACCGAGTACGCCCATGTCATCGTCGACGAGGCGCAGGACCTCACGCCGATGCAGTGGCGCATGGTCGGCCGCCGCGGCCGGCACGCCACCTGGACGATCGTCGGCGACCCGGCCCAGTCCTCCTGGTCCGACCCGGACGAGGCGGCGGCGGCCCGGGACGAGGCCCTGGGCTCCCGCCCGCGCCGCCGCTTCCGGCTCACCGTCAACTACCGCAACCCGGCCGAGATCGCCGACCTGGCGGCCAAGGTGCTGGCGCTGGCCATGCCGGGCTCCGAGTCGCCGTCGGCGGTGCGCTCCACGGGCGTCGAGCCGCGTTTCGCGGTCGTCCGGGACGGCTCGCTGCCCGACACCGTGCGCGCGGAGGCCGAGCACCTGCTGGCGCGGGTGGACGGCACGGTCGGCGTGGTCGTCGCCATGAACCGGCGCGAGGAGGCCCGGCGCTGGCTGGCCGGGCTCGGCGACCGGGTGGTGGCCCTCGGCAGCCTGGAGGCCAAGGGCCTGGAGTACGACGCGACGGTGGTCGTCTCGCCCGCCGAGATCGCGGACGAGTCCCCGGCCGGCCTGCGGGTGCTCTACGTCGCCCTGACCCGGGCCACCCAGCAGCTCACGGTCGTCTCCGGCGACCGGGACGAGCCGGACGCGGACGGGGTCCCGGACCTGCTGCGCGACTGAGGGCACCGCACGCACGAGGCCCGCGCCGTCGGGGACGGCGCGGGCCTCACGCATGTCTTGAGTGGCACCGACCCGCCATGCTCGCCTCGCGGCAAGTGGTCGCTCGTAGCGACGAAGGTTGGGCCCGGGGGCTTGGATCGGGCCGGTGCCACGTCCAAGGTAACAAACGATTCCCGTAAGACAATTCCCGTCCCGTGGGTTATTTGCGGTGAGTCCGGGAACCCCTTCCCCCTCCGCGCGACTTCTCGTATGGTGGAAGTAGTTTTCCGAAACCGTCGGCCCGTCATCTGTACGGCGCGCGAACACAACGTTCGCAATCCGGGGCGACTACCACGTACCCAGGGGTAGGTGCGACGATCGGACGGCACAAACAAGCGACACGGTGAAAGCAGAGGAAGTCGGCCATGGCAACGGCGCCCAGCGTCTCCTACTCGATGACCATCAGGCTGGAGGTGCCCGCGAGCGGGACGGCGGTCTCGCAGCTCACCACGGCCGTGGAGTCCTCCGGAGGCTCGGTGACCGGCCTCGACGTCACGGCGTCCGGCCACGAGAAGCTCCGCATCGACGTCACCATCGCCGCCACCTCCACCGCCCACGCCGACCAGATCGTGCAGCAGCTCAAGGGCATCGAGGGCGTCACGCTGGGCAAGGTCTCCGACCGTACCTTCCTGATGCACCTCGGCGGCAAGATCGAGATGGCGTCGAAGCACCCCATCCGCAACCGCGACGACCTCTCCATGGTCTACACGCCCGGCGTGGCCCGGGTGTGCATGGCGATCGCCGAGAACCCCGAGGACGCCCGCCGCCTGACCATCAAGCGCAACTCCGTCGCGGTCGTCACCGACGGCTCCGCGGTGCTGGGCCTGGGCAACATCGGCCCGAAGGCCGCGCTGCCGGTGATGGAGGGCAAGGCGGCCCTGTTCAAGCGGTTCGCCGGGATCGACGCCTGGCCGATCTGCCTGGACACCCAGGACACCGACGCGATCGTCGAGATCGTCAAGGCCATCGCCCCGGGCTTCGCCGGCATCAACCTGGAGGACATCTCCGCGCCCCGCTGCTTCGAGATCGAGGCCCGGCTGCGCGAGGCCCTGGACATCCCGGTCTTCCACGACGACCAGCACGGCACCGCCATCGTCGTCCTCGCCGCCCTCACCAACGCCCTGCGGGTGGTCGGGAAGGGCATCGACAGCGTCCGGGTCGTCATGTCCGGCGCCGGCGCGGCCGGCACGGCCATCCTCAAGCTGCTGCTCGCCGCGGGCGTGAAGAACGCCGTGGTCGCCGACATCCACGGCGTGGTGCACGCCGGCCGCGAGGACCTCGTCGACGCCGCCCCCGGGTCCGCGCTGCGCTGGATCGCCGACAACACCAACCCCGAGAACCTCACCGGCACCCTCAAGGAGGCCGTGCGCGGCGCCGACGTCTTCATCGGCGTCTCCGCGCCCAATGTGCTGGACGGCGAGGACGTGGCCGCCATGGCCGACGGGGCGATCGTGTTCGCGCTCGCGAACCCCGACCCCGAGGTCGACCCGGCGATCGCCCGCCAGACCGCCGCGGTGGTGGCCACCGGCCGCTCCGACTTCCCGAACCAGATCAACAACGTGCTGGTCTTCCCGGGTGTCTTCCGCGGCCTGCTGGACGCCCAGTCCCGCACGGTCAACACCGAGATGATGCTCGCGGCCGCGAAGGCGCTGGCCGACGTGGTGACCGAGGACGAGCTGAACCCGAACTACATCGTGCCGAGCGTCTTCAACGACAAGGTCGCCGGGGCCGTCGCCGGCGCGGTGCGGGAGGCCGCCAAGGCCGCCGGGGCCACCGCCCCCTGATCCGGGACCGGGCCGGGACCCCTCCGGGCCCGCCGGGCTGTGAGGATCGCCACGGATCGGACCCGGCGCGTCGGGGAACCCGGTCCGGGGAGACGCACTCTAGGGTGGCGGCCGGGCGCAACCGCCTCATCGTGTGACTCCCAAGGGTGTTCTCACGACTCCTGCGGGTGCCGGATTGGCTTTACCGCCGCAGGTGGAGGCAGGATGCCTCCCTGGGCGCGTGGGTCCGGCGACGGACCCGGGTCCGGGGACTGTCCGAGGACCCTGGCAGCATCGGCTTCGCTGTGCCCATCATGCGGCTCCGCCGCGTGGCACGCCTCAACGGCAAGAAGAACACGGGAGTAACAACATGAACCGCAGTGAGCTGGTGGCCGCGCTGGCCGACCGCGCCGAGGTGACCCGCAAGGACGCCGACGCCGTGCTGGCCGCGTTCGCCGAGGTCGTCGGCGACATCGTCTCCAAGGGGGACGAGAAGGTCACCGTCCCCGGCTTCCTGACCTTCGAGCGCACCCACCGTGCCGCTCGCACCGCCCGCAACCCGCAGACCGGCGAGCCGATCCAGATCCCGGCCGGCTACAGCGTGAAGGTCTCCGCGGGCTCCAAGCTCAAGGAAGCCGCCAAGGGCAAGTGAGCGTTCACGTGTGAGCGCCGCGGGGATCTGCCGGCGGGCCCGTCGTGGCCGGCCGCGCGGCTCCCCGCGCCCCTTCCAGGGGTGCTTCAGGAAAACGCCGATGGGGCGGTCACCCGGGTCCGGGTGACCGCCCCATCGGCGTACGTCCGTATCAGCCGAGCGCCTTGCCCGGCAGCTCGACCTTCGCGCCGAGTTCCACGAGCTTCTCCATGAAGTTCTCGTAGCCCCGGTTGATCAGGTCGATGCCGTGCACCCGGGAGGTGCCCTGGGCCGCGAGGGCGGCGATCAGGTACGAGAAGCCGCCGCGCAGGTCGGGGATGACCAGGTCGGCGCCCTCCAGCTTGGTCGGGCCGGAGACGACCGCCGAGTGCAGGAAGTTGCGCTGGCCGAAGCGGCAGTCGGAGCCGCCCAGGCACTCGCGGTAGAGCTGGATGTGGGCGCCCATCTGGTTGAGCGCGGAGGTGAAGCCCAGCCGGGACTCGTAGACCGTCTCGTGGACGATGGACAGGCCCGTGGCCTGCGTCAGCGCCACCACCAGCGGCTGCTGCCAGTCCGTCTGGAAACCGGGGTGCACGTCCGTCTCCAGCGCGATGGACTTCAGCCGGCCGCCCGGGTGCCAGAAGCGGATGCCCTGGTCGTCGATGTCGAAGGCGCCGCCCACCTTGCGGTAGGTGTTCAGGAACGTCATCATCGAGCGCTGCTGGGCGCCGCGGACGTAGATGTTCCCCTCGGTCGCCAGCGCCGCCGACGCCCAGGAGGCGGCCTCCAGGCGGTCGGGCAGGGCCTGGTGGTTGTAGCCGCCCAGGATGTCCACGCCGGTGATCCGGATCGTCCGGTCGGTGTCCATCGCGATGATCGCGCCCATCTTCTGCAGGACGCAGATGAGGTCCTCGATCTCGGGCTCGACGGCCGCGTTGGAGAGTACCGTCACGCCCTCGGCGAGCACCGCCGTCAGCAGCACCTGCTCGGTCGCGCCGACCGAGGGGTAGGGCAGCCGGATCTTGGTGCCGCGCAGCCGCTGCGGGGCCTCCAGGTACTGGCCGTCCGCCCGCTTCTCGATGGTCGCGCCGAACTGCCGCAGCACGTCGAAGTGGAAGTCGATGGGCCGGCCGCCGATGTCGCAGCCGCCCAGCCCCGGGATGAAGGCGTGGCCGAGGCGGTGCAGCAGCGGCCCGCAGAACAGGATCGGGATGCGCGAGGAACCCGCGTGGGCATCGATGTCGGCGACGTTCGCGCTCTCCACGCGGGTCGGATCGAGCACCAGCTCGCCCGGCTCCTCGCCGGGACGGACGGTCACCCCGTGCAGTTGCAGCAGCCCGCGTACGACCCGCACGTCGCGGATGTCCGGCACGTTGCGCAGTCGGCTCGGCGCGCTGCCGAGCAGCGCGGCGACCATGGCCTTCGGTACGAGGTTCTTCGCACCGCGGACACGGATCTCGCCCTCCAGCGGGGTTCCGCCGTGGACAAGCAGTACGTCATCAGCGCCGTTGACGGTCATGAATCTCGCGTTCCGTGGAGTGGGGCAGGGGCCAGAAGGGAAAGGGTAATCGTCCGCGAGCCCCCTTCCGTATGCCCGCGGACCGCCCGCACGGTCATGGGTCTGTCACAACACGGACCGTTCCCCGGCGGGCACTTTCGGTGACCGGAGCGGGCGGATGCCGGGGGCGTACCGGTGCCCGCCTGAGCTGCGTTCACTCCCGTGCCCCCGATTGCCTCCCCACGGGAAGACAAGATGCGGGATCATGTCAGGCATGACGGAGGTGTCCTCGCTCACAGGGCGGCTGCTCGTGGCCACGCCGGCCCTGGCGGACCCCAATTTCGACCGCGCGGTGGTGCTCCTCCTCGACCACGACGAGGAGGGCTCCCTCGGCGTCGTCCTCAACCGCCCCACCCCCGTGGACGTCGGCGACATCCTGGAGGACTGGGCGGAACTGGCCGGCGAGCCCGGCGTGGTCTTCCAGGGCGGCCCGGTCTCCCTGGACTCGGCCCTCGGCGTCGCGGTCGTCCCCGGCGAGACGGACGGCGCGAGCGCCCCGCTGGGCTGGCGCCGGGTGCACGGCGCGATCGGCCTGGTCGACCTGGAGGCCCCGCCGGAGCTGCTGGCCTCCGCCGTCGGCTCGCTGCGGATCTTCGCCGGGTACGCCGGCTGGGGCCCGGGGCAACTGGAGGACGAACTGGTCGAGGGCGCCTGGTACGTCGTGGAGTCCGAGCCCGGCGACGTCTCCTCGCCGTCCCCGGAGCGCCTGTGGCGCGAGGTGCTGCGCCGCCAGCGCAACGAGCTGGCGATGGTGGCCACGTACCCGGACGACCCTTCGCTCAACTGAAGCGCGGGTGCTTTCAGTACCCTGGCTTGCATGAGCACTCTCGAGCCCGAGCGCGGGACTGGTACGGGGACCCTCGTAGAGCCGACGCCACAGGTGTCCCACGGCGACGGTGACCACGAGCGCTTCGCCCACTACGTCCAGAAGGACAAGATCATGGCGAGCGCCCTCGACGGCACCCCCGTCGTGGCGCTGTGCGGCAAGGTGTGGGTACCGGGCCGCGATCCGAAGAAGTACCCCGTGTGCCCCATGTGCAAGGAGATCTACGAGTCCATGAGCGCCGGCGGCGACGAGGGCAAGGGCGGCGACAAGAAGTAAGAGGTCCGGTGAGGCCCCCGCAGCGCGTTCCGCACGCGCTGCGGGGGCCTTTGTGCGTCTCGGGGTCACGAAGTGGTGGAGACCTCTTGTGGAGGTGTTCACCGACTCCCTAGCCTCCGGAGTGTTGTGCAGAGCGAAACCGTCATTGCATATGTTGCAACGCACGTCCGGAGGAACTCTCCATGAAGCTCGCCCCCCGACTGGCCGTATTCCTGGCCGCCGTCACCCTCGGCGCCGCCGCCTGCGCCCCGCAGACCTCCGGCAACTCCTCCTCCGGCAAGGACGAGAAGACCGGCACCCTGCGCGTCTGGCTGTTCCAGGAGGTCAACAACAAGCCCAAGGAACAGGCCGTCGACGCCGTCCTCGCCGGCTTCCGCGAGGCCCACGAGGACGCCGAGGTCGACGTCGAGTACATCCCCGTCGAGACCCGCGCCCAGCGCATCAAGGCCGCCTTCAACGACCCCGCCTCCGCCCCCGACGTCATCGAGTACGGCAACACCGACACCGCCGGATACGTCGCGGACGGCGGACTCGCCGACGTCACCGCCGAGTTCGGCGCCTGGGACGAGGCGAAGGACACCGACCCCACCGCCCGCCGCTCGGTCACCGTCGGCGGCAAGGTCTACGGGGCGCCGTACTTCGTGGGCGTACGGGCCCTGTACTACCGCACCGACCTCTTCGAGAAGCACGGCCTCGAAGTCCCCCGCTCGCTGGCCGAACTGGCGTCCACCGCCCGGGAGCTGCGCGCCGCCGAGCCCGGTCTGTACGGCCTCGCCGTGGGCGGCGCCTACACCTACGGCGCGCTGCCCTTCCTGTGGGCGCACGGCGGCGAACTGACCACCGGCGAGGACGGCAGGTACACCGCCGCCGTGGACAGCGCCGCCGCGCGCAAGGGCATCGAGGCGTACACCTCCCTCTTCGGCGACGACAACTGCCCCACCGCCAAGTGCGCGGGCATGGGCGGCAACGACACGGTCACCGCGTTCGCCTCCGGGAAGGCGGGCATGGCCATCGGCGGCGACTTCAGCCACCAGGCCGTGGAGGCGGGCGTGGTCAAGGGCAAGTACGCGGTCGTGCCGCTGCCCGGCGTGCAGCCGGGCTCGGTCGCCCCGGCCTTCGCGGGCGGCAACAACATCGGCGTCCTGAAGTCCACCGCGCACCGGTCCCTCGCCGTCGACCTGATGAAGAGGCTGGCGTCCAAGCAGGCGCAGGAGAAGCTGTTCGAGGCGATGGGCTTCCTGCCGACCTTCACGGACGTACGCGAGCGGGCGGCCGAGTCCGAGCCGTTCGTCGAGCCGTTCGTCGACACGCTCGCGGCCGGGACCCGGTTCGTGCCCGCCTCCCCGGCCTGGGCGCAGATCGACTCCTCGCTGGTGCTGCCGACCATGTTCCAGGAGATCGTCAGCGGCAAGAAGGACGTGGCGGGCGCCGCGGGCGACGCGGCGCGGAAGATGGACGACGCCTTCGGGGCCGCCGGATGACGGCGACCCCCCGGGCCCGGACCACCACCCCCTGGATCTACCTCGCGCCCGCCCTGGTCGTCCTCGCCGGGCTGCTCGTCTACCCCATCTACCAGCTCGGCCTGATCTCCTTCCTGGAGTACACCCAGGCCCAGGTCAGCGGCGGGCAGGCCACCTCCTTCCGGGGCCTGGGCAACTACGCCGAACTGTTCGGGGACGCGGAGTTCTGGCGGGTGCTGGTCGCCACCGTCGTCTTCGCCGCCGTCTGCGTGGTCAGCACCCTGGCCGTCGGCTGCGCGCTCGCCGTGCTGCTCACCCGGGTGCGGGCCGTGCCCCGGCTGGTGCTGATGCTGGCCGCGCTGGGCGCCTGGGCGACCCCCGCGGTCACCGGATCGACGGTGTGGCTGCTGCTGTTCGACCCGGACTTCGGGCCGGTCAACCGCGTCCTCGGACTCGGCGACCACTCCTGGACGTACGGGCGCTACAGCGCGTTCGCGCTGGTCCTGCTCGAAGTGGTGTGGTGCTCCTTCCCGTTCGTGATGGTCACCGTCTACGCGGGCATCCGCGCCGTCCCCGCCGAGGTGCTGGAGGCCGCCGCCCTGGACGGCGCCTCGCAGTGGCGGATCTGGCGCTCGGTGCTGGCCCCGATGCTCCGCCCGATCCTGGTCGTCGTCACCGTCCAGTCGGTGATCTGGGACTTCAAGGTCTTCACCCAGATCTACGTCATGACGGGCGGCGGCGGCATCGCCGGCCAGAACCTCGTGCTCAACGTCTACGCCTACCAGAAGGCGTTCGCGTCCTCGCAGTACAGCCTCGGTTCGGCGATCGGCGTGGTGATGCTGCTGATCCTGCTCGCCGTGACCCTCGGCTATCTGCGGCTGCTGCGCCGCCAGGGGGAGGAACTGTGAGGCGTCCGTGGAGGTTCGCCGCCGAGGCGTCGGCGCTGCTGGTCGCGGCCGTGGTCGCGTTCCCCCTGTACTGGATGGTGCTCAGCGCCTTCAAACCGGCCGGGGAGATCGAGTCGGACACCCCCCGGCCGTGGACGCTGACGCCCTCCCTCGACTCGTTCCGGCGGGTCTTCGGACAGCAGGAATTCGGCCGGTACTTTCTCAACAGCCTGTTCGTCGCGGGCACCGTGGTGATCGCCTCGGCGCTGATCGCGTTTCTCGCCGCGACGGCCGTGACGCGTTTCCGCTTCCGTTTCCGCACCACCTTGCTGATCATGTTCCTGGTGGCCCAGATGGTGCCCGTGGAAGCGCTCACCATCCCGCTGTTCTTCCTCATGCGCGACCTCGGGCAGTTGAACACCCTGGGATCGCTGATCCTGCCCCACATCGCCTTCTCGCTGCCCTTCGCGATCTGGATGCTGAGGGGGTTCGTGAAAGCCGTGCCGGAGGCCCTGGAGGAGGCCGCCTACCTGGACGGGGCGAGCCGCGCCCGATTCCTCTGGCAGGTCCTTTTCCCGCTGGTCTTCCCCGGCCTGGTGGCCACCAGCGTGTTCTCGTTCATCTCCACCTGGAACGACTTCCTGTTCGCCAAGTCGTTCATCATCAGCGACACCTCCCAGTCGACCCTGCCGATGGCCCTGCTGGTGTTCTACAAACCCGACGACCCCGACTGGGGCGGTGTGATGGCCGCGTCCACGGTGATGACCGTCCCCGTACTGGTCTTCTTCGTCCTCGTACAACGACGACTCGTCTCCGGCCTCGGCGGAGCGGTGAAGGACTGACATGAGTGAACTCACGCACCTCGTCCCGGCGGCCCGGACCGCCGCCCCGGCCCCCGGCGCGGGCGTCCCGCTGACGGCGTCCACCACCCTGTGGGCCGCGCCCGGCACCGGCACCGCCGAACGCTGGCTGCGCACCGCCCTCGGCCCCGCCCTCGGCCTGCCGCTGCACCCCGGCCCCGAGGACGCCGACGGGGCCGTACGGCTGCGGCTGGACGGCTCCCTGGCGCCCGAGGCGTACCGGCTGGCGGCCGACGGGCACGGCGTCACCCTCACCGGCGGCGGACCGGCCGGCGTGTTCTGGGCCGCCCAGACCCTGCGTCAGCTCCTCGGCCCCGACGCCTTCCGCCGCGCGCCCCTCGACCCCGGCCGGACCTGGACGGTGCCCGCCGGGACCGTCGAGGACGGGCCCCGGTTCCGCTGGCGCGGACTGATGCTGGACGTCGCCCGGCACTTCATGCCCAAGGACGGCGTGCTGCGCTATCTCGATCTGATGGCCGCGCACAAACTCAACGTCTTCCACTTCCACCTGACCGACGACCAGGGCTGGCGCGTGGAGATCAAGCGCTACCCGAAGCTCACGGAGACCGGTTCCTGGCGGCCCCGGACGAAATTCGGCCACCGCGCCTCCCCGCACTGGGAGGAGAAGCCGCACGGCGGTTTCTACACCCAGGACGACATCCGCGAGATCGTCGCCTACGCCGCCGAACGGCACATCACCGTCGTCCCCGAAATCGACGTCCCCGGCCACTCCCAGGCCGCCATCGCCGCCTATCCCGAACTCGGCAACACCGATGTCGTCGACACCGCCGCGCTCGGCGTCTGGGACACCTGGGGGATCTCCCCGAACGTCCTCGCCCCCACCGAGCACACCCTGCGCTTCTACGAGGGCGTGTTCGAAGAACTCCTCGGCCTCTTCCCGTCCGAGTTCATTCACGTCGGCGGCGACGAATGCCCCAAGGAGCAGTGGCGGCGCTCGGCGACCGCGAAGGCCCGCATGGAGGACCTCCGGCTCGCGGGCGAGGACGAACTGCAGGCGTGGTTCATCGGGCACTTCGACGCCTGGCTCGCCGAGCGCGGACGCCGGCTCATCGGCTGGGACGAGATCCTGGAGGGCGGCCTCGCCCCCCGCGCGGCGGTCTCCTCCTGGCGCGGCTACCAGGGCGGTATCGCCGCCGCCCGCGCCGGACACGACGTCGTCATGTGCCCCGAGCAGCACGTCTACCTCGACCACCGGCAGGACGGCGGCCCCGACGAACCCGTGCCGATCGGATACGTGCGCACCCTGGAGGACGTCTACCGGTTCGAGCCGGTGCCGTCCGAGCTGACGGCCGAGGAGAGCCGGCGCGTCCTCGGCACCCAGGCCAACCTCTGGACCGAGGTGATGGAGAGCCCGGCGCGGGTGGACTACCAGGCGTTCCCCAGGCTCGCCGCCTTCGCCGAGGTCGCCTGGAGCGCCCTGCCCGCCCCGGCGGAACGGGACTTCGCGGACTTCGCGCGCCGGATGGGCGAGCACTACCGCAGGCTCGACGCGCTCGGCGTCTCCTACCGGCCGCCCACCGGACCCCGGCCCTGGCAGCGCCGGCCCGGAGTGCCGGGCCGGCCGATCGACGGCCGGCCGCCGCGGCGCTGACGCCGCCCGCCTCGAACACGTACCGCGAACAAGTACGGGAGAACACGCCCGCCTTCACCGGAGAGTGGCAATTCGCGCACACCGGTGATGCCGTGTGAAAACGGACCATCTCCCCGGTGAGGTGGGCGAATGCCTCCTAGCGGACCCCCGCGTCCGGGGGCTGCGATGATGTGCCAGAGTTGCCACGTCCGCCCTGTCAGCACGTACCGTACGGCAACACAGGCGGGACCAGGTGGGACAGCGGGAAGGGGCAGCCGGGTTGAGCACGCACGCACCGCAGGCGGCGCAGGCCGTCACGCTGCCCACAACACTGGACGAGGCCGTGGCGGCGCTCGCCGCCCTGCCCACCGCCGTACCGGTCGCCGGCGGCACCGACCTGATGACGGCCGTCAACTCCGGACAGCTCCGGCCCGCCGCCCTCGTCGGCCTCGGCCGGATCAGCGAGATCCGCGGCTGGCAGTACCAGGACGGCCACGCGCTGCTCGGCGCCGGACTCACCCACGCGCGCATGGGACGCCCCGACTTCGCCGCCCTCATCCCGGCGCTGGCCGCCGCCGCGCGGGCCGCGGGCCCGCCGCACATCCGCAACGCGGGCACCCTGGGCGGCAACATCGCCACCGCCGCGCCCACCGGGGACGCGCTGCCCGTCCTGGCCGCCCTGGAGGCGACGCTGATCATCGCGGGCCCGAGCGGAGCCCGCCGGGAGATCCCGGTGTCGCACCTGCTGGCGGGAGTGGAGATGCTCCGCGCGGGCGAACTCATCGGCTACGTGCGCGTGCCGCTGCTGCACGCCCCGCAGGTCTTCCTCAAGGCCACCGGCCGCACCGGCCCCGGCCGCGCGGTCGCCTCCGTGGCCCTGGTCCTCGACCCGGCCCGGCGCGGGGTGCGGTGCGCGGTCGGCGCCATAGCGCCCATGCCGCTCAGGCCCCTGGAGGCCGAGCACTGGGTCGCCCAGCTCATCGACTGGGACAACAACCGCGCGATCGTCCCCGAGGCGCTCACCGCCTTCGGCGAGTACGTCGCCGCAGCCTGCATCCCGGACCCCGCCCCCGCCGAGGACGGGTCCGTGCCGCAGCTTCCGCCCGCCGTACTGCACCTGCGGCGCACCGTCGCCGCGCTGGCCCGACGAGCACTGGGGAGGGCGCTGACGTGAGCGACGACCAGCACGGACAGGGCGTGCCCGAGGGCGGCGGACGCTGGGACCCGCTGCCCCAGGGCGACTACGACGACGGCGCCACCGCCTTCGTGAAACTCCCCGAGGGCGGCATCGACGCGCTCCTCGACTCCGTCGACAGCCCCCTCGCGGCCCCCGGCCACGGCTACGTGCCCCCGCCGATAACGGTCACCCCCGCGACCACCGCGGGCACCGACCCGGCGGCGACCGGCACCTGGGCGATGCCGTCCGCGCCGGTCGACGGCGCGCAGTGGCAGGCCCCGGAGACCGGGCCGCGGCAGCCGTACGGGGAGCCGGAGCGGGGCGGGGAACAGCCGTACGGGCAGCACGAACAGCGGTTCTACGGGCAGCCGGACGAGGCCGGGCAGCGGCCGTACGAGCAGCAGGACCACGGTGGGGAGCGGCCGTACGGGCAGTACGGCGACGGTGGGCAGCAGCCCTACGGGCAGCACGACCAGCAGCCCTACGGCCGGCCGGACGAGGCCGGGCAGGACGACCAGTTCGTGTACCGCCCGGGTGCCACCGGGCACTGGGACTTCTCGCAGGCCGCCGCGGAGGAGTCGGCGGCGCCGCCCGCGCCCGGTCACGACGTCACCGGGCAGTGGTCCATCCCCGTCGCCGGGGGCGACCTGCCGGACGAGTCCGGTGAGTTCACCACGTCCGCCCTGGTCGAGCAGTGGGGCGGCACCCCGCCGGCCACCCTCCCGGGCGGCGCGCCCGCGCCCTGGGCGACCCAGGCGACGGGACAGCCGTGGGGACAGCCGCCGGCCGCCGATGACACCCACGGGGGCGTTGAGGCCCCTGAGGGCCCCGCTGAGCCCCCGGAGCAGCCCGCCCCCGCCGCCGAGCCGGAGACGGCACCGGAGGCGGCACAGGAAGCGCTGACGCCCGCCGGGGCCGAGCCTCAGGCGGCGGACGAGCCCGAGCCGGGCGCGGCACCCGGCCCCGACGCGGAGCCCGCACCCGGCGACGCCCCGGAGGACACCGCCCCCGAACCGGAGGAGCGGGCGGAGCGGGAGGAGCGGGCGGAGCCTGAGGGCACCGCCGCCCCGGCGGACGATGCCACGCGCGCTCCGGAGGCGGAGGCCGAACGCGAGGCCGAGGCCGAGGGCGCGAGCGAGGCCGAAAACGAGAGCGAGTCCCAGGCCGAGGCGCAGACCGATTCCCAGGCCGAGGCGCAGGCCGAGGCGCAGGCCGAGCCCCAGGTCGAGGCGCAGGCCGAGCCTCAGGCCGAGGCCGAGGGCGACTCGCCCGAGGCCCCCGCCCCCGTCGTCGAGGCCCCCGCCCCCGAGGTCGCCGCCGTCCTCCACGAGGAGCACCCCCTCGCCTCGTACGTCCTCCGCGTCAACGGCACCGACCGGCCCGTCACCGACGCCTGGATCGGGGAGTCGCTGCTCTACGTGCTGCGGGAGCGGCTCGGCCTCGCGGGCGCCAAGGACGGCTGCTCGCAGGGCGAGTGCGGCGCCTGCAACGTGCAGGTCGACGGCCGCCTGGTCGCCTCCTGCCTGGTCCCGGCCGTGACCGCGGCGGGCAGCGAGGTCCGTACGGTCGAGGGCCTGGCCGCCGGCGGGCAGTCGTCGGACGTGCAGCGGGCGCTCGCCAGGTGCGGCGCGGTGCAGTGCGGTTTCTGCGTGCCCGGCATGGCGATGACCGTGCACGACCTGCTGGAGGGCAACCCGGCGCCGACCGCCCTGGAGACCCGCCAGGCGCTCTGCGGCAACCTGTGCCGCTGCTCGGGCTACCGGGGCGTCCTGCGGGCCGTCGAGGAGGTCGTCGCCGAGCGCGAGGCGCACGCGGCGGCCGACGCGGCTGAACAGGACACCGGCGAGGCGCGTATCCCGCACCAGGCGGGCCCCGGCGCCGGCGGCGTCAACGCGTCGGCCTTCGAGGCGCCGTCCGTGTTCGAGTCGCCGACGGCCTTCGACCCGCCGCACCCGCCCGGCGCGCCCGCCGGTCCGCAGCCCCCGGCACCGCACGCGCCGCACGACCAGCACCCACCGCATGACCAGCACGCGCCGCACGACCGGCACGCGCCGCATGACCAGCACGCGCCGCACGACCGGCACGCGCCGCATGACCGGCACGCGCCGCACGACCAGCACCCACCGCACGACCAGCACCCACCGCACGACCGGCACGACGGCCAGGACGGAGGCCACGCGTGACCCACGAAGCAGCCACCGCGGAGGCCGCGGCGACCGCGGAGGCGGCCCCCGCCCCCGAACCGATCCCGCACGGCCTCGGCGCGTCCCTGCCGCCCGCCGACGCCCGCGCCAAGACGGAGGGCACCTTCCCGTACGCCGCCGACCTGTGGGCCGAGGGCCTGCTCTGGGCGGCCGTGCTGCGCTCGCCGCACCCGCACGCGCGCATCGTGTCCATCGACACCACCCACGCACGCGAGATGCCCGGCGTACGGGCGGTCGTCACGCACGCGGACGTGACCGGCGCCCCCATGGTCGGACGCGGCCGGGCCGACCGGCCGGTGTTCGCCTCCGAGGTCGTACGCCACCACGGGGAGCCCATCGCCGCCGTCGCCGCCGACCACCCGGACACCGCGCGGATGGCCGCCGCCGCCGTCATCGTCGAGTACGAGGTGCTGGACCCGGTCACCGACCCCGAGCAGGCGTTCGAGGCCGAGCCGTTGCACCCCGACGGCAACCTGATCCGGCACATCCCGCTGCGCCACGGCGACCCGGAGGCGCACGGCGAGGTCGTCGTCGAGGGCCTGTACCGGATCGGCCGCCAGGACCCGGCGCCGATCGGTGCCGAGGCCGGGCTGGCCGTGCCCCGCCCGGACGGCGGCGTGGAGCTGTACCTCGCCTCCACCGACCCGCACACCGACCGCGACCTGGCCGCCGCCGCCTTCGGCCTGCCGCCCGAACAGGTGAAGATCGTCGTCACCGGTGTGCCCGGCGCCACCGCCGACCGCGAGGACCAGGGCTTCCAGCTCCCGCTCGGCCTGCTCGCGCTGAGGACCGGCTGCCCGGTCAAACTGACCGCCACGCGTGAGGAGTCCTTCCTCGGCCACGCCCACCGCCACCCCACCCTGCTGCGCTACCGCCACCACGCGGACGCCGAGGGCCGCCTGGTGAAGGTCGAGGCGCAGATCCTGCTGGACGCGGGCGCGTACGCCGACACCTCCTCCGACGCCCTGGCCGCCGCCGTCGCCTTCGCCTGCGGCCCGTACGTCGTCCCGAACGCGTTCATCGAGGGCTGGGCGGTCCGTACCAACAACCCGCCCTCCGGGCATGTGCGCGGCGAGGGCGCGATGCAGGTGTGCGCCGCGTACGAGGCGCAGATGGACAAGATCGCCAAGAAGCTGGGCCTGGACCCGGCCGAGGTGCGGCTGCGCAACGTCCTGGCCACCGGGGACGTCCTGCCGACCGGCCAGACCGTCACCTGCCCGGCGCCGGTCGCCGAACTCCTCCAGGCGGTACGCGACTTCCCGCTCCCGGCGCTGCCCAAGGACACGCCCGAGGAGGAGTGGCTGCTGCCCGGCGGCCCCGAGGGCGCGGGCGAACCGGGCGCGGTGCGCCGGGGCGTGGGCTACGGCATCGGCATGGTGCACATGCTCGGCGCGGAGGGCGCCGACGAGGTGTCCACGGCGACGGTCAAGGTCCAGGACGGCGTGGCCACCGTGCTCTGCGCGGCGGTGGAGACCGGCCAGGGCTTCAGCACGCTGGCCCGGCAGATCGTGCAGGAGACCCTCGGCGTGGACGAGGTGCACGTCGCCCCGGTCGACACCGACCAGCCCCCGGCCGGCGCGGGCTGCCGGGGCCGGCACACCTGGGTGTCGGGCGGCGCGGTGGAGCGGGCGGCCAGGATGGTCCGCACCCAGCTCCTCCAGCCGCTCGCGCACAAGTTCGGGATGTCCACCGAACTCCTCCAGATCGCCGACGGCAAGATCACCTCGTACGACGGCGTCCTGTCGACCACGGTCGCCGAGGAACTGGCCGGCAAGGAACTGTGGGCCACCGCCCAGTGCCGCCCGCACCCCACCGAACCCCTGAACGAGTCCGGCCAGGGCGACGCCTTCGTCGGCATGGCCTTCTGCGCCATCCGCGCGGTGGTCGACGTCGACATCGAACTGGGCTCGGTACGGGTCGTGGAACTCGCCGTCGCCCAGGACGTCGGCCGGATTCTCAACCCCGGCCAGCTCGCCGCCCGCATCGAGGCCGGCGTCACCCAGGGCGTGGGCATCGCGCTCACCGAGAACCTGCGCACCCCGCGCGGCCTGATCCGCCACCCCGACCTGACCGGCTACGCCCTGCCCACGGCCCTGGACGCCCCCGACATTCGGATCGTCAAGCTCGTCGAGGAACGGGACGTGGTGGCCCCGTTCGGCGCCAAGGCGGTCAGCGCCGTCCCGGTGGTCGCCTCCCCGGCGGCCGTCGCCTCCGCGGTACGCGCCGCCACCGGCCGCCCGGTCAGCCGGCTGCCGATCCGCCCCCAGGCCGCGGTCGTCACCTGAGTTCCTCCCGGCCCCGAGGCAACGCGCCGGGGCGCGAGACGCGTCCTACCCGGTGAACACGCCGTGGCCGAACCGGCGTTGATGCTCCTATTGCTGTCAAGCGGTTTGCAGCCAGTCGCGGTAGGCGTAGGTGAGGTCGTCGTCTCTGCTGAGACCTCGTTCGAGTCTGGA